>LNQR01000124.1 GCA_001541255.1 Candidatus Magnetominusculus xianensis | reverse complement strand
AGAAGCTTGTGAAATATCGTATGAGATATATTCTTACGGCAAAGGATAATGACCACAAACTCCTGGTAGAATGGGTCAGAGGCAATTAGGAGAGGTTAGCTCCTAACGGACACTAAGGGTGTTGTCCACGAATATGAATGGATAAAGTGCCCTTAAACGGCAGAGATGATGCACGCCTGGTAAACTACAGTCAAGAATGGAAAGGTAACCTACAAGAGTTAGTTGGGTAACAGACATAGGTGTTACCCAACACAACGTGAGAGAGCTTGTCAGAGGTGGTAGAAGCCGTTGGAAAATAGAAAAAATATAATAAATGGGACCTTATACATATAACCAGTGTCTCTTTTGCCTTCACCGAGAATTGCTGTTAAATTGCCGGAACAGTTGCGGACACTACCGGTTGTGTGATAATATTCTATATGAAAACAGATATTGAGTTCGAAGAAGAATTACAAAACGCTCTTAAAGAGAACCGGTATCTGAAAGATACAATAGGGGCGATGCGAAAACAGCTTGAGTTCGCGCAATTTGACAAAGAGGACTCTATCAGAATGGCAACCAGGGCAGCCAGCGCTGAACTGTCGCAGCTTCAGGCTACCATTATAGAGCTGAGAAAAGAACTCCAGCGCGTAAGTCAGGAAAAGGATGAGCAGGTTCAGAAAACCGCTGCCACAATGACAGATGAGATAAAACAGATTAAAGCAATTGCTGCCAGAATGCGAGACGAAATGGAGTCAATGTCATTTGACTTCGAAAGACGCCTTGACGATGAGCGTGCGGCACATCGGGGCGAAGTCAATCACCTTCAAAAGACTATCCAGGCGCTTAGACAGGCATTAGAGGCCAAACACCGATTATGAAGAAAAACACAGACAATCCGCCATCTACCCATGACGTTGTGCAGACAAAACTGCATGAACTTGAGAGAAGCCTCAGACAGGCGGAGATGCTGCTTGGCATATCGCATAAGCTCGCCGCAATTGGCTCACTAGATGGGATTCTTGAGACATTTGTTAATATGGCCATCTATGAGCTTTCAGCCGAGCGCGGCTCTATTTTCCTCAACGACAGGGCCACAGGTGAACTGTACTCCATAGTGGCGCAGGGCGGCTTTAAGCGTCAGATACGTTTTCTCAACACCAGCGGCATCGCTGGCGATGTGTTTAAAATGTCTAAGGGCGTCATAGTCAATGACGCATACAAGGATAAGCGATTTAACCGTGAAATCGACCAGCAGACCGGCTTTAAGACCAGAAACATGGTATGCGTACCAATAGTTACGGGAAAGTCCGAGGTGCTTGGTGTTGTGCAGATTCTCAATAAACAAAACGGCAAGTTTGCCGTAGATGACATGAATCTGCTTGAGGCAATGACAACTCAGGCGGCCATAGTGTTGCAAACGGCTCAGTTCGTTGAGCAGATGCAGTGTTCCCGCGCCCAGGAGCTGGAATTTCTTGACATAGTGGCAGACATCACATCGGAGATTGAACTAAGCACACTGCTTCAGAAGGTAATGAGTGAGGCTACGAAGATGCTCCATGCCGAACGCTCCACGCTCTTTATCAACGATGCCAAGACCAACGAGTTATGGTCTATGGTAGGCGAGGGTATTGATGTTACCCAGATACGCTTCCCCAATCATTTGGGCATTGCCGGGGCGGTTTTCAAAAGCGGCAAGTCCGTAAACATTCCATATGCGTATGCAGACCTGCGCTTTAATCCTGCGTTTGACTATAAAACAGGGTTTTTCACGCGCTCTATACTCTGCACCCCTGTTGCGAACAAACAGGGCAAGGTAATCGGCGTAACACAGGTGCTGAATAAACGCGGCGGCCCGTTTACTGACGAGGATGAGTCCAGACTGAAGGCATTCACTGCCCAGATATCTATTGCCCTTGAGAATGCCAAGCTCTTTAATGACATTCAAAATATGAAGAACTATAATGAAAGTATGCTCCAAAGTATGAGTAACGGCGTCATCACACTTGACGAGGAAGGAAGGATAATCACGTGCAACGCCTCAGGGCTGCGCATATTAAAGACAGACATAAATCAGATAATCAGCAAAGAGACGGGCGCTTTTTTTACTGGACAAAACTCATGGATTGTAGATAAGGTCAGGCAGGTTGAGAACACCAGAAGCGCTGAGATAACCATGGACGCAGCGCTTGTTTTTAACGGGGAAAGCGTATCAGCAAACGTGACGGTGCTGCCTTTGGTAAGCAATGAAAAGAAAAAACTCGGTAATATGATAATACTTGAGGACATATCCGGCGAGAAGCGCATGAAATCTACTATGTCGCGTTACATGGACCCGGCACTGGCTGATCAACTTCTGGCCGGAGGTGAAGATATTCTGGGCGGCAAGAGTACGCAGGCCACGGTGTTATTTTCGGACATTCGCGGCTTCACCACATTTACAGAGGAACTGGGGGCGCATGGCACTGTTAGTCTCCTAAATGAGTATTTCACCCTTATGATGGAGTGTATCCAGGCCGAGGGTGGGATGCTGGATAAGTTCATAGGCGACGCCATTATGGCTGGCTTTGGCATCCCTATCCCGTATGAAGATAACGATGACAGGGCGCTGCGCTGCGCCATTGCGATGCTCAAGTCCCTGTGGCAGTGGAACACTAAACGCGCTGCCGACAGGAAAAAACCAATAGACATAGGCATCGGCCTCAACACAGATACCGTTGTCTCAGGGAATATTGGCTCGCCAAAACGCATGGATTTTACGATGATAGGAGACGGCGTCAATCTGGCCTCAAGGGTTGAATCTGCATGTAAACAGTACGGCGCAAGGATTCTCATCTCCGAAAACACGTACAACAAACTGCGCGGCATATATCAGATACGCGACATTGACGACGTCATAGTCAAGGGAAAGACAAAGGCCGTGAGGATATACGAAGTCCTAGATTACCATACTGAGACGACATTCCCATACCTCATGGAGGTAGTAGGCTACTTCAGAGAGGGACGCAAGTTATACCAACTGGGAGACTGGGACCGTGCGACGAGGGCATTCAAGGAGTCACTAAAGCTGCACACCGCTGATAAACTCTCAAAAATATATCTCGAACGCTGTGAACACCTGAAGGCCAATCCACCAGAAGGAGCATGGGACGGCATATGGACAATGACCTCGAAATAGATTCAACAGCTATATATTTAGGTGAACAGGAGGTTTAGCAAGGGATGGCCGACAAGGACATTGTACTTATCAACGAGAAGGTTAAAAGGGAAAGCGCATTTATCAGCCTTCTCTTATCGGAGCTTGAAAAGATAATCGTGGGGCAGAAATATCTCCTTGAGCGGCTGCTCGTGGGGATACTGGCAAACGGTCATGTGCTGCTTGAAGGGGTGCCTGGACTGGCTAAGACCACAGCAATTAAGGCCCTTGCTCAGGCGATTAAGACAGACTTCAGGCGTATCCAGTTTACACCCGACCTCCTGCCTGCCGACATCATCGGCACTCAGGTCTATAACCCAAAGGACGGGACATTTTCGACAAAAAAAGGGCCTGTGTTTTCTAATATCATCCTTGCCGATGAGATCAACCGCGCCCCAGCCAAGGTACAAAGCGCGCTGCTTGAGGCAATGCAGGAACGCCAGGTGACCATCGGCGACAACACCTATAAACTTAAAGAACCGTTCTTAGTCCTGGCAACTCAAAACCCTATCGAGCAAGAAGGCACGTACCCGCTGCCTGAGGCCCAAACCGACAGGTTCATGCTCAAGGTGAAAATGACATATCCAAATAAGGATGAAGAAAGGAAAATCCTCAGACGCATGGCCTTTACCTCTAGGGAGGTCAGGGCCTCTGCCGTCATAACCCCTGCCGATATTATGAACGCACGAATGGTCATAGATGAGGTCTATATGGACGAGAAAATAGAAAAATATATTGTTGATATAGTATTTGCCACAAGAGTGCCGCAGGACTATAAGCTTGGTGAGCTCTCAGGGCTTATCCAGTACGGGGCATCACCGCGCGCTACGATTTACCTTGCCCTTGCTGCAAAGGCATATGCCTTTATCCAAGGAAGAGGTTTTGTTACGCCGCAGGATGTTAAATCCATTGCCCCTGATGTCTTAAGACACCGTGTCATTGTAAGCTATGAGGCTGAGGCCGAGGACAAGACATCTGAGACAATCGTCAACCGCATACTCGAAGAAGTGGAAGTCCCCTAAAATTATAGGCCCATGCTTCCAACCGATGTAATTAAAAACATCCGCCGGGTGGAGATAAAGACACGCCGCATGGCAGCGGATTTCTTTACCGGCCACTACAGGAGCGTGTTCAAAGGCCGCGGCATGGAGTTTGACGAGGTGCGCCAGTACAGTCCCGGCGACGATATTCGCTCCATAGACTGGAATGTGACGGCGAGGATGGGTGAGCCGTTTATCAAAAAGTTCGTCGAAGAGCGTGAGCTTACAATAATATTCCTGCTTGACCTGTCGCGCTCCTGTGTCTTTGCCACTACCACGAGGCTAAAGCGGGATTTGGCCGCAGAACTCAGCTCTGTGCTTGCCCTCTCTGCCGTTAGAAATAACGACAAGGTAGGGTTTATCGCATTCACAGACAAGGTAGAAAAATATATACCGCCTGCCAAGGGCCTTAAGCACGTGCTGCGGGTGGTCAGAGAATCCCTGTATCTCAAGCCGCAAGGCAAGGGCACTGACATAGCGGCGGCCATAGAATATCTGAATAAAGTCAGCAGCCGGAGGGCTGTCGTGTTTATTATCTCAGATTTCCACGCCGCAAAGTACGCTAAGGCACTGTCAATTGCCAATAAACGACACGATGTTATAGCCGTAACGCTTACCGACCCCGTGGAACTGGCACTGCCCAATGTTGGGATTATCACGCTTGAGGACGCCGAGACAGGGGAACTATTTGTTGTTGATACATCAAGTGCTGCCGTAAGAAATCAGTACAGGGAGCAGGCCACAAGGATTTTTGAACAGCGCAAACGCCTCTTTACAGCAAGCGGCATTGACCACATAGAGATTACCACAGATGTGCCATATATTAAGACCCTGATAAGATTTTTCAGGATGAGAGAAAGGAGACTCAACCGCTGATTACATGGTGTTAAAGGCAGTACTGACTATATTTATGATTTATCTTACGGCAGGTGCGGCGGCAGGCGCCCCTGATAACGTAACCGTCTCGGTGTTTAAAAACACCGTTGCCATAGGTGAGAGATTTCTTTATTCGATAACCGTAAAAAATGCTAAAGACGTGGAGTTTCCCGTACCTGACGCCGATAACCTTACGCTTGTAAAGTCCACCCTTGTAACACGCGGTTTATTTAATAAGGAATACACCATGCAGTATGTGATGAGGGGATTTGTTCCGGGTGAATATGTCTTAAGCGGCTACAGGGTAAAGTATAAGGCTGCCGATATATCGAAAGAGCAGGACGTGCCCCCGGTTAACGTCACAATCCACAGCACGCTTTTTGATAACGATACGCTTGAGATAGCAGATATAAAAGGCCCTGAGGAGGACACGGGCAGGCATAACTTATATTTTATTATTGCAGCAGTGCTTCTAACGGCAGCCGTTGCTGCCCTGATTTATTACTTAGTAAAACGAAGGAAGGGGAAAAAAGCGCTGCCCCCGCCGCCGCGCCGCGCGCATGAAACCGCATATGAGGCGCTTCAGAGGCTGAAGGAAAAAAATCTCGACAAATCAGGGTTGATAAAAGAGTATTTTACAGAGCTTTCCTCCATTGTAAGATACTATATTGAAGACAGGTTCAAGCTCAAGGCCCCTGAGATGACCACAGAGGAGTTTTTGTTTATGGTAAGAGGCTCTGAGGAACTATCAGGGGCTCACAAGGAGCTGCTAAAGGATTTCCTGAACAGGTCTGATATGGTCAAATTTGCCAAATATGGGCCGTCCTTTGATGAGATTCAGGGGAGTTTTATCTCGGCGAAAAAGTTTATAGATGAGACGAGGGAGTTCCCTTAGAATGCCCGGAATATTAGATTATATATGTTAGATTATATCAGAGGTCTGCCGTTATTGGACGGGGCTTTTTTGTTTTATGACCCATTGGTACTGCTATTAATCCCCATAGTGTTAGGCTTGTTTGCTCTGAGGTTAAGAAATACATCCATACCCGCTCTCAGGTTCTCAACGAGTGAGCTTTTAGCAGGTATCCCGGCGACATTCAGGGCAGCGGCTTCAAAGTATGTGGTGATATTAAGGATTCTTGCCGTTGTCCTGGTGGTTATTGCCCTTGCAAGACCGCAAAAACGGCTTGAAGAGACCACGGTTGAGACAAAAGGCATAGACATAGCCCTTGCCGTTGATTTATCGACGAGTATGTTTGCAGAGGATTTTTCATACAAAGGCAAGCGGCAAAACCGGCTTGATGCCGTAAAGGAAGTGGTGAGGGATTTTATAAAGAATCGACACGGCGACAGAATCGCAATGGTGGCCTTTGCCGGGAGGGCATATACGGCAAGCCCGCTTACGACAGACTATAACTATCTGCTTGAGAATCTGAAAAGAATCTACATCGGGATGCTTGAAGACGGCACGGCCATAGGAAACGGCCTCGCCGCAGCCCTCAACAGGATAAAGGACACAAAGGCATCATCAAAGGTAGTTATACTGCTCACTGACGGCAGAAACAACATTGGGACAATCTCTCCAATGACGGCAGCCGAGGCCGCACGGGCGCTGAACATCAGGGTCTACACGATTGGCGCAGGCTCCAAAGGCCCTGCCCCATATCCAGTGAAAGATGTCTTTGGCAATACCGTCTACCAGGAGGTTGAAATTGACGTAGACGACAACACACTTACTGATATAGCAGTGCTTACCGGCGGGCAGTATTTCAGGGCAACGGACTTCGATTCGTTAAAAAAAATATACGCTGAAATAGATAAACTTGAAAAGACACAGTTTGAGGAAAAGCGTTTTTTTGAGTACACGGAGTATTTTCACTATTTTTTGAACGCAGCCCTTGTGCTGCTTTTGCTTGAGGCAGGGCTAAGGACGACAGTTCTGAGGAGGATACCGTGAGGTTTGGGAATCTTCAGGCGGTGCATCTCTTATGGGCGGCGGCGGTAATGGCGGTGTTTTATGTAATTGCATTTAGGCTCAGCAAGAAGGCGCTGCACAGGTTTGCCGGTGCGGGTCTGTCAGACGAATTAACTATGGGGTTGAGCCGGACCAGGCAGTTCTATAAAGCTGCCATGCTTATAGCAGCGGTGTTTTTGTGTGTGGCGGCGCTGATGAGACCTCAGTGGGGGTTTCATCTTGAGGAGGTCAGGCATCGCGTGTCAGACATACTTATAGCCATAGATACGTCTAAGAGTATGCTTGCCGCCGATGTCAAACCCAACCGGCTTGCACGCTCTAAGTTTGCCGTAATTGACTTAATTAAAAAGCTCAGGGGTGACCGAATCGGGCTGATTGGATTTGCCGGTAAGTCATTTTTATTTTCGCCGCTGACGGTTGACTATAACGGTTTTATGCTTGCCTTAAATGACCTCAGCGTAAACTCTATACCGGTTGGAGGCACGAACATAGCAACTGCCATCGACGAGGCCTTAAATATTTACAAAGACAATCCATCGAAGGACAAGACACTGATACTAATAACCGACGGCGAAGACCTTGAGGGCAATGCGCTTGGCGCTGCTCAAAGGGCAAAGGACGCCGGGATGAGGATATATACAGTTGGAATTGGCACACCAGAAGGAGAACTCATCCAGGTGACAGATGAAAAAGGCAGTGCACAGTTTTTAAGAGACAGCGGCGGCAATATGGTAAAATCGCGGCTTGATGAGGGCATGTTGGAGAAAATTGCCTTAACCACAGGTGGAAGCTATGTCAAAGCGGGCAGCGCTGAGGTTGGCCTTGAACTCATCTATGACCAAAAACTCTCCCATGCCGATAAGCAGGAGATGGAAGAGAAAATGCAGCGGCGCTATAACGAGCAGTTCCAGTACCCGCTTGCCCTTGCCCTGATTTTATTAATGATAGAAACCCTTATGCCCGAGAGGAAACGGACAAGATGAAGGGTGCCGTTATTAAAATTATGGTCATGTTAATGGCGGTCATGATGGTCTGCGCGGCTGAGGCCGGTATATTTGAAAACCCGTTTAGCGAAGGCAATCGTCTGAACAAGGAAGGGAAATATGACGAGGCAATAAAAAAATATGGCGAGGCACTGAAGAAGACCCCTGAGTCAGACACAGTCAATTATAACATCGGCACTGCCTACTACAACAAGGGGGATTATCAGAAGGCACTTGAGCATTTTACAAAATCCATGTCAACAAAGAATCCTGCTATCGAGACACGCTCAAACTACAACGCTGGCAACTCCCACTATATGGCAGGAAAATCCCTTGAAGAAGAAAATCCCACAGCGGCCATCGCTTCATACGAGAATGCCCTGCAATACTTCAAACGTGCTATCGAACTAGATGATACAGACTCTGATGCAAGGCGTAACTACGAGATTACAAACAAGAAAATCAGGCAGCTCAAAGAAAAACCAAAGAATCAAAAACCCCAAAAGAATAAAGACGACAAGAAGGAAAACAAGAAAGACGACAAGGACAAAGATAAGAACAAAGATAAGGATAAGGACAAAGACAAGGATAAAGCCAAAGATAAAGACAAAAAAGGGCATGGCAAGGACGCCAGCGACCCTGCGAAGAGTACACCAACGCCAGGCCCTGAAAAAACACAGGAGATGAAAGGCCCATCCCCTCAGTCAATGTCCAAAGAAGAGGCAGATATGCTCCTTGAAGGGCTGAAACAGGACAACATCCCCCGCAGCATGATTGACGGGAAAAAGGGCGGTTATCCGGACGTACAGAAGGACTGGTAAATGATACTGAGAGTAAGGTACGACAGGACTCAAACAGTTTCTCACCAACGAAAAAGTGGTATTGACAATGTGGGCAGCTTTAGTTCCTGCCTCCTGCAACACAGAATAATTCTTGCATTTTTGGCAGGGATAGCGATAAAATGCACCGGGCAGCAAATGAGCGGAATAACCGAATATTTTGAAAAAATGAAAGGCACATCTAAGTCACCGCCTATGGCCAGCATAAGTGAGATCATATGGTCGTGGATAGGCGCGTTTTGCGGTATTGGGGTGGTGGCATTTATAAATTTTAATATTTTTGAGGGCACTGAGAGGTTGATGATAGTGGGTTCGTTTGGTGCATCTGCCCTGCTTCTTTACGGTACACCTAAGGTACCAATGGCTCAACCGAGAAATCTGCTGGGGGGACATATGCTTTCAGCACTTATCGGCGTGGTCATATATCAGGTACTTCACAGTCATATGTGGCTGGCCTCAGCCATTGCCGTCTCAACTGCAATTGTACTCATGCACGCAACGAAGACCCTGCACCCGCCGGGCGGCGCTACCGCACTAATTGCTGTTATAGGGGGGAAAAATATCCACGACCTCGGCTTTTTCTATGTGCTGGTGCCAGTTGGGGCCGGGGCTGCCTTTATGCTTGTTATTGCCCTTCTTATCAATAACATACCTAAGAGCCGCAGATATCCTGAATTCTGGATTTAGCCTGCCCTCTTGCAGTGATTTGCTGCATAAAATAATTTCCCAAACCACAGCCGGATGACGAAAGTAATTGACAAAATAAAGGATTTGTTATATCATAAAATTCTAAACAATTGAATTATGGAGGTAGTGGTATTATGACATTGAAGCGTGTCGTGAGGGTGTTAATGTTAATCGCCATAATTGCTATGATGGTCGTCTCATTGGCTGGTTGTGGTTTTGTAGCCGACGGGCCATTGGGCTGGGTCTATACTGACACCACCATGCCGGTGAGTATGGGAACGGCACAAAATGGGACAAAGGCAGGAAGGGGTTGTATTCATTCGTTTTTTGGGGCAATTTCAATCGGCAATGCCAGTATTGAAACGGCTATGAAAGATGGAGGTATCAAAACTGTCTATACCGTTAATAAAGAAAATCTCAGCATATTTGGCACCTATACACGCCAGTGTACGCTTGTGGCTGGTGAATAGAGCACTTTACTAAAACTGGAGGTGATAATATGTCAACAGGTAAGACAATGACAGATGAATCCCCAAAGAGCCGCATGATTGCCCTGTTGCTGTGTTTTTTGACAGGATGGCTTGGCGGGCACAGGTTTTATTGCAATAAGGTCGGCACTGGAATCGTAATGGCATTGACGATGGGTGGTTTTGGTTTATGGTATTTCGTCGATTTGGTTATGATTTCTCTGGGGTCGTTTAAGGACAAGGACAATTTGCCAATAATTAAATGGTAGGAGTAATGCAGCTCAGCCAGGGCGAACGGAAAGTTCGCCCTATAGTTTTGCGGAGTAATACATACATGTTAGAACTAAACCGGACAGATTATAAATGAATGTGCCGATGCAGCCGAGCGTCCGTCTTGCTATGGGCGCACTAATATTAGCAGCGAGCGCGGTTATATCGATTGTTTTAAAGAGCGGCTGGCCGTTGATGGTCGTGTTGGCAGTAATGCTTGTGGTGAGGCCGAGGTGGTGGACGGTGTTAATACTGGGCTTTACCTTTACGGTATTTTTAAACAGTGGATGGCCGCTTTTGGGGTCGCTGTTTTTTATTGCAACGTGTAAACCAAAAAGGTGGTGGCCGATACCGGCGGGGATAGCCTTTGGCCTTGTGGAAGTGCTTTCGTTCTATTTGTCTGACAGGCCAGTGGGGATAACGAGGGGTTATACGGCTTTGGGTTCGATGGCCGAGGCGCTCATCTACCCTGACCATGCAAATAAGGTAAGCTACTGGGGCATTTACGAGCCGGTAATAGACTGGACAATGGCCCTGATACTTGGAACTACGATAGGTAGTTTTTTATCGGCAAGGTATTCGGGGGATTTTAAGCTGAACACTGTGCCATACTTATGGAGTTTTTCTAAGGGCAGCTCTACAGCGAGGCGGTGGATTTGGGCATTTACTGCCGGAGTAATGATGGGATTTGCGGCAAGAATAGCCGGCGGCTGCGTCAGTGGACTTCTGATTTCAGGGGTGATTCAATTAGCCCCGGCCGGGTTTATTTTTATGATGTCGTTGTGGGTAGGCGGCGTGGCTACGACGTTCTTATTTTACAGGTCAAGGGTTATAGCGGTAAGAAAGGACTAATATGATAGAGTTAATTACGTTTAATGAATTTTTAGGCAGGTTAGCGCAGACATTTGACGCCTCTACAATTGAGGCAGTTAAGGGACCGACGAGCCTTTACGGCGGGTTGATTTTGGGGTTATTGTTTGGCATTGTCTTACAGAAGGCCCGGCTTTGCAAATATGACATCGTAAGCGGGTTGTTCAGACTTCAGGATTTTACCGTGTTTCGTGTAGGTACGCCTATTTTGATGGTGTCGGTCGTACTTATTTTTATATTTAAAGATACAGGGGTTTTCGAGCTTCACGTGCCGAAGACAGTGATAGTGCCTCAGATAATAGGAGGGCTGCTATTTGGCGCTGGGATTGCGATAATGGGTTATTGCCCGGGGACTGCAGCCGGGGCGCTTGGAGAGGGTTCACTTGACGCTATCCCCTCAATCTTAGGGATGATATCCGGGGCGGTGCTATATGCCGAATTTTTCCATGACTCATGGGAGAATACCTTCTTAAAGTGGGGGGCAGTAGGAGGCAAGACCTTCTTTGAGATACTTAACATAAACCACTGGTACCTTATCGTGCTGTTTTTGCTGATGCTGACAATGTTTTTAATCGCTACAACTATGTTTGATATTTTTATAGTGTTCTTACGCAGGACATTTAACCTGTTTATGGAATTGACTGACGCCCTTGAGGAGAAAGTTCCTCCGGCAACAAAACCATATGCCGTATCGACGCTTGAGACCGTCAGGAAGTTCAGGCAAAACCTGCGCGACCTGTTTAAATGACGATATATCTATACGTATTGGTGTATTTTGCCTAAATCCTTCAGTGAACGGCAATGTATTGCGCAAAAGAAGTAGAATCAGGAATCGGCAAATTATCCTCTAACAATCCATGCACGTGTAATTCAATTGCTTCATAAATGTTACGCTCTACATCTTCAAAAGTGGCGCCAGTAGCGATACAACCCGGTAAGTCAGGCGAATACGCCGAATAGTTGTCGTTTGCCTTTTCTATAACGACTAAAAAGCGATGCATCTATTTTACCTCCTTCAGTTTTGATTGCTTCATGATACTGTTCAACGTCCCAGGCGCTAGATCATCATTATCATGACCGGCAATGGTAACTCTACCTTTAGCATGTTTGTATTGGCGATGACTGCCTCTGGTAACTACCCGATACCAGCCATCAGCCTCTATCAATTTTATTATATCACGAACTTTCATCATTTTCTATTCATACCTTGTCACATTGCTCATAAACTCGGTTGCCGAAATTACCATAAATCGGTATAATTATACAACAATATTTAAAACATAGAGGGTGAATATGACTACCGACGATATATACGATATCCTGCACGAGACTGATCATGTCGTTCTGAGTAAAATAATTAATGGAGGGACGGCATTTCTTGACCCTCACGAACGGCTCATCTATGAGAGAATAGCCAAACATGCAAAGAAGATTGGCTGGACACATGAACGGGTTATATGGGCGATGCAGCGGGTTATGGAGCAGCAATAATTATGTCTTCATCTGAAATAACTCAAGTTTTACGCATCTCTGCGTGTCTATCTTAGGTTTAAATCTCTCATCACCTCTCATACCGGCTATCCATACTATATCTCCTCCTGAGAGAACCAACGGAATGGAGTCACGAGCGTCCTTTGGCACCTTGTCATCGACAAAAAAATCCTGAACCTTTTTTCTCTTGCCAAACCCCACAGGATAAAAGTAATCTCCATCCAAACGCCCCCTCACGGTCAGTGGATATTTAAGCCTGTCAGCATCGACAATTATGCAAAGTTTATTTTCACCGCCTTGGGTCTCATCTGTCAGCGCTGCCCTTAGCACAACTTTGGCCTCTTTGATAACCAACTCACCGGGTACAGATAGGGCATATGTATTTATTCTGGCTGGTTTTTCTTCTGTCGTTATAGTCAAAATGGAATAGCCTTTTATAGCCCTTATCCCATTAGGTAAATCAATCGAGGCACCGGCTGATGCGTTGTTAACCAGCGTAATAATGTCGTCGATATGAACAGCCCCTATGCCCTTCATGGTCTCAACAGAACCAAGTGCGGTCTTTAGCACCCTTCTGAGGATTGTCTTTTCTATGGTTTGCAGCGGCGAAAGAAATAATTCTAATCTGCGGTCTGTCCTGCGGCTTATCAGGGTCATAGTTTTTTTTATCGCGATCCTCTCGATGTAACTATCTTCACCCCTTATGATGTCAGCGTTTCTTGCTAATGTATCCACAATGTTTGGGTTATAGGTTTTTAGCATAGGCAGGAGCGACAGGCGTACCTTGTTACGCATATACTTTTGCGTCAGATTAGAGGAATCCGTGATAAACTTCACACCAAGCGATTCAAGGAAGTTTTCTATATCCACCCTTGATGTCTCAATCAGCGGTCTGATTATCTTTCCCCTGACAGGGGGAATACCTCCAAGACCTGCCAGTGAGCTTCCCCTTATGAAATGCAGCAGGACGGTCTCGGCCTGGTCGTCCTTGTTATGACCAATGGCAATCCTTGCGGCCTTGCGCTCGTAGGCAATCTTCTCAAGGATTTCATACCGGAGTTCTCTTAAAGTATCCTGTGTGTTAGCAATTATCTTCGGGGGGAGTGATATTTGTTCCTCGCAAAATGAAACTCCAAGCCCTTTACACAGATTTGCACAAAACTCAATTTCATGCGGCGTCTCAGTCGGCCTAAGCCCATGGTCTATGTAGACGGCATATAGGTTCAGGTCCATATCAAGCGCCTTCAGGCAATGGAGCAATGTGACAGAATCCGCCCCGCCCGACAACCCGACCACGACGGTATCACCGTCGTGAAGCATCGAGTATTTAGCAATTGTACCTTTAATTTTATCCAATAACAATATTAAATCCAGCCACCAGCTCTACGAAAAACTCTTTATAGCGTCGGTTTCTGTTTCATATATATTAAACACCTTTGTGAATCCGGCCAGTTTAAATATCTTCATCACATTGTCAGTTAAGCCGCACAAGCGCAGTTCCCCGCCAACAGCCTTTAAATCTTTCGCCGTCCCAAGAAGCACCCTCAGCCCGCCGCTGCTTATATAGTCTGAACCAGATAAATCAATGACTATCTTGTGCTTACCTCCTGTGATGACATTCTTTATTTCCTTCTCAACCAACGGGGCTGCAACCGTATCTATACGTCCACTTACTATGACTACTGCGATTTCACCGCTTTGCTGCCTTATTGATATATTCATAGTTCCTCCTTATTGTTTATTAAAACCTTCATATTTTAATATCATTAATGTAATATCGTCAAACTGCGGCTGTTCACCAGTGAATTTCTTTAGCTCTGCGTTTATCAGCTCGACAAACTCTTTTATTGGTTTATCATGGTTTTCGAGAATCAGGCGGTTGAGCCTTTCCTCGCCGAACTCCTCATCTTTTTCATTAATAGCCTCGGTAACTCCATCTGTGTACATGAGGATAAAATCGCCGCTTTGCATTGTAATCACCCCTTTGTCAAAAGTGATGCCATCCTCCAAAATCCCAACGACAATGCCGCCGCACTCCAGTGGTATAAGCTCTGCCGTTGTTTTTTTGTATAACATCGGCGGGTTATGCCCACCGTTAGCGAACTCTACTACGCCGGTCTCTGTATCTAAAATGCCGTAAAAGACTGTAACAAACATGTTGACGTTGTTATCTTTTGCCAGCTTGCCGTTAACATTAAAGACTATCTCATCGGGAGATAATCCAACAATAGTCTGCGCCTTTAACAAAGTCATGGTCATTGCCATGAACAATGACGCAGGGACGCCCTTGCCAGAGACATCAGCTATGATAAAACACAGGTGTGTGTCATCGATAAAAAAGAAGTCATAGAAGTCCCCTCCTACCTCCTTCGCAGGCATAATTGCAGCAAACAGGTCAAGCTCTGTCCTGTCGGGAAATGGCGGGAATAATTTTTGTAAAAAACTCATTTGAATATCGTGGGCGATTTTTAGTTCGCTCTGTATTTGTTCTTTTGCCCGTGTGGCCTCTGTCAGTTCTCTGATGTATTCCTTGAGGGCGGTCTTCATATAGATAAAGGAGTTTGTAAGTTCTCCAACTTCGTCTTTGTTCATGGCATGAGGCATCTCTATATCAAGATTGCCCCTGGCTATGTCTTTTGTGGCAGCGGCAAGCCTTCTCAGCGGGCGTGTTATCGAAATAGAAATAGAAGCGATAAAAATGGAAAGAATCAACAGCCCTGCAACTGGCATTATGCTCATTGTTTTATGCACAGCAATAATATCAGCAAGCAGCTCATCATCGGGCACGATTAGCCCAAGCGACCAGCCCTCGGACTTCAGCGGCATATAAAACAACCACAACTTTTGGGGTTTGTTTCCATTGTTCAGGCCAAAGCCGTCGATTTGTTTAAATCCAGTCTCGCCTCTTATCATGGCCTTGCCTATGTCGCGCAGATTCTTGTCTTGCCTGGTTTCGGCGATGCTGAATATACTCTCGTTCATTATTAGTTTCTTATCTGGATGTGTAACAATGGTGCCGTTTCTTGAGATGAGAAAGGCATATCCTGTCTTGAACATCTTCACAGTGGCAACAGTATCGTGCAGCCAGTTCAGGTCAACATCGGTTGCTGAGACACCGATAAAGCGCTCTCCGGCAGCGTCCTCCCTAAACGGTACACTGTATGTTGCCTCAAATATTTCGGCGTCAGGGTCAAAATATGGTTCGCTCCAAATCGGCTTTCCCAGTTCCATTGGGATTTGATACCAGTCCTGGTTAAGATAATTGTCTTTTTCACCGCCCAGGAGCTTATATACTATAGTATCATCTTTTCTGTAATAATATGGGGCATAGTGTTGTAGGTCTTTATCGATAGTATGAGGTGCGTAGGCAAGTGTTGCACCGTATATCTCATGATTATGTTCCACTATCTGACGCAGTCTCGCATTTATGTATTCCTTTGTTTCATCAATACTTTCGAGGAACCTGACACTGTTTTGATTGACGCGCTCAACAATCAGAAGCACACCCTCTATTTTGTTTACGGCTATCTCAGCAATGTGTCTTGCGTTGTCTTCGGCGTTTCTTAAGATTATTTTCCTTGTCAGCTCATAGTTATACTTAAAGACCAGGGCAAATATCAACGTGCTGCCAGTAAGGAGCAAAAAGATGAACTTAAATGTTATGCCTCTATTTTTTAACACAGTTTTTATAAAACGAATCGAATGGTGTTACTGTTTCACCGTCGGCCTTGAGTTCAGCTGCGGTGCGTTCATAGTCCTCTTGCCGTAATATACCTGTTTGGGCAGTATCATTGTCAGGGATTATCAAATCCTTCATTTTAGAAAACATCCATTTCTGATGTGCCTTGTTCGATGGGACATGTGCTTTAATCATATATTTCATCACAATATCGACGGCCTCATCGGGATGTGCAAAGGCATAGAGCCACCCCTCGACAGATGCACGCACGAAGGCGCAGCACAGTTCAGGGTCTGCCACCCACCTGTCCTCAGAGACATACAGGCCGTCTTCAGGGAAGTTAATGCCGTAGTCATAGAAAGAAAGCGTTGTAAGTTCCTCCGGGTCAACCCCTGAGTTCAGTATCGTATGGTATTCGTTATACAGCATTGCAGAGACAGCGTCAACTGCCCCGTGCATGAAGAGGTTCACAGTCTCGGACTGGTTAAGCAGTTTTACTGTAAGCTTATGTTTTTTTATAAAGGCCAGGCCCTGAACAGAGGCATCCCCGTCCCATAGGCTTATCTTTTTACCGTTTAAGTCCTGCGGCGTGACGATGCCGCTCTTTTTTTTGGCAACCAGCATCTGAGAGGTACGCCTGACGATTTGGGCGATGTTGAGCAGTTTTTGGCCCCCTGCCCGTGCCCTTAGAGCGGTTGAAAGCCACATGGAGGCGAAGTCAGCCTTGCCATTTTCAAGCAGCGCGGTTACCTGGTCATCTGGGCCACCGGTAATAATCTTTAAATCAATGCCATGCTTTGTATATATACCCTTTTCAAGCGCCACATAATAGCCGACAAACTGCGCCTGAGGAAGCCACTGCGTGGCAAAAGACGCAGCTTTCAGCCCGGCCTCGCCGTAGACTACCTGCGCGGCAGCTGCCTGAACCACAAGCAAAACCGCAAGCGCAAGTAAATACCTTATCTTAGTGATTAGCCTGTCTCCTCAAAATCTCAAATGAACTCAGATATATAGTAACATATCCGGGCAACAAATCAAATGTCTACTTCAGAAGATGTCAAAATCTCTATAAAACAAGGCTACAAGCCAGTCTTTGAGGTTTTTAGGTACGAAATATTCGATAAGTAGAATTTATGTAATTTTCATAGCTCCAGACTAAAAATACCTTTTTATATCGTTAATTCAATAACATACAGCTGTTTTGCAAAATTCAAAAAAACTACAATTTTGTATGATACTACAATATTGTAGCTTTTTTGACCAAAAATCGCGTATTTTGCAAGCCATGCGAATAGGAGAATAGCGTATTTACTGGGTTTAAAGGGCATTCATGCGAATTTCAATTATATATATAAGGCGTAAAATAACTAAGGCGTAAAACAACCTACAGGAGGAGAAATGGAAGATACATGTTGGATAAAGGATGAACGCGGGAGATTTCGCGGGAGAAGGCCGGGCTGCAAGATGGAGAAGGGTTCCAGCGGCATGTTACGCGTTAGTGATTCAACGGCTGATAATACCCAGAGAGATGTCGTCGAGTCAAATCTAACCGATATGGATAGAAGAATACGGGAAATAATGAACAAACCTGCATCTGAAAGGACAAAGGAAGAGAATGAAATTTTAAATAAATTTATACATGACAAGGCTGCTGAGATATCGCAACCGTGGAAAGATGGTCTTCTGTCAGCATCACTTGCCGCACTATTAGGCGCTAATAGCGCAGCGGCAATTGCCACTGCTCTGGCATCGGGAGTAGCAGTGGACGAAATTATGAAATATGCCAATGAGAAATTTGGCAAATGGGGGGCTATTGGTCTGACGCTTGCTGCGATTATATTAACAGCGGCGAAAGTAAAATATGACGCCAAGTCAGCGGCGAAAGCTGAAAAAAAGGCCGCTGAAGCAATAGCAGAAAGAAAGGCAGCTACTGAAGCTGAGAAAAAAGCCGCTGAAGAGTCTGCAAAGACAAAAGAAAAACTTGGCAAAATATATGACGAAACCGCAAACAACAGTGCTTTGTCCAAGTCTGATGCAGAAAAGGAAGCAACTAAGATAAAGACTGGAGATATAAAGGCTAAAGGTGCAAAGACATTGAACGAGCAAGCTGAAAAAGCAGGCTCCTCAACAAGATTCGATGGATATACAACAGAGGCTACACAGGATAGAATTGAACACTCAATGCGTGGACATTCTGACGCTAAAGTAGAAATCGCCAAAGAAAGGGAGGCACGCGGCGATAAAGTAAGTCCGATGGATAAGATTCCCGAGGAATACGTTAAAGGAAAAGGTGGCAAGCACAATGTGCCTTTGACAAAGGAGGATTATCAAAAGATAGAAGAGTATCGTAATCAGGCGGTTAATGCTAAAAGCCCTGCAGAGGGCAGAGTCGTGTTTCAATCGAAAAAAGGGGAAAAAGATTTTGAAACGGTTGACTTTCAGGTAAGACGAAAAGATGGGGTTATACATGAGATTTATAAGGTCGACCCTGTTAACAAGAAATTGAAATTTGTGACAATGTATAAAGAAACAGAAAAAGTACCACCAGCATATAGATAAACAAAGGAGGTTAATAACTACAAAAGTATATACGTTTGTTGCCTTGTTTGTGTATACTAAATAAAGTTACTAATAAGGAGGATGGCTATGATTTTTAATAAGAAGGCTATAGACATATTTTGGGTTAACTGCGGCGGAATGATACTTAGGGAATATAGAGACTATGAGGTTGGGGATACGTTTTCCAGCGCGTTAACTTTCAGTGATATTCAAATGGAGCCGTCTAAAAGTGTGACAAAGTCACTTAAGAGAGTTGACATAGGTCTTTATGAGGGAGTAGGCAGAATCTTTGCACTAGACAGCTGGGGAGATTATCCAAAATTGGGATTTGATTGTGGCATATACGCCTTCTCAAGCCATAGTAAACTTCCTGAGGGCATAGAGAGTGGCTCGTATGTGAAGATGCAATTTTATCCTGTATTTGATGAGGAGCGACATTCTCAGCTTAGCATAAATGGTGAACCGATTTGGAAGGTTATCCCAGGCATGATTTACGACTGGAAAGTGAAAGATATACTGATCGAGATAGAAGAGGAAATTGGAAAAAAGAACTTCGCAAAACTACCTGTTGCTTATACTTCTTCTAAAGGGGAAATATATAAACGCATTAGCGGAACCAATGCGTATGAGGACTGTGGAGAAAATTTCAATACCAGCTATATTTTGATATGTGAGATGCTGTAAGACAACAATATGATAACCTTTTTCAGGCTCCCTGATCCAAAACTGTTCCATTTGTGCTGAGGGGCGGGCTAAGACAGCTGTTTTACAGGGTTTCCCCCGCCCCATCTTTTTACAGTAACAAAATCCCAAATTACAACAGGAGGTTACAAACGATGGGCAACAAAGTCATGTCAGACAGTTACTCTGAGGCGCTTTCATATGTGATTACTTCTCAGGCTCAGGCTCTGGAAGATAAGAACAAGTCCGGTGCATTTATTGCCTTGTTTTTACAAAGTGTAAACAACAAATACGGCGAGGCAGGCCTGAAGCTGGTTATCGAAGCAATCAAACATGAGCTGCCACCTGATGCACTGCAAAAGTTGGGCAATAAACAAGAGTTTAATATGTCAATGCCCAATCCGCCGCGTAAACAATCCTCACTCATACAGCGTATCAGGAATAACATGAAGAGACTGCCTTAAGGCGCGCGATTTACCGGTTCCTATTAAACGATGAGATTAAGACAAGAATCCGATCCTGTGTAATAATCCCAGGGTCAACGATGAAGTTTTCTACATAATGGAAAACACTACGGCCTCATCACCCTGAGTAACCGTAAACCCAGCAATTGTCCTGACACCTGCCATCAAGCCGGTCAGTCTTCCCTCTGCCGGTGTTGAGCGCATTCGGAGTTGCAATGTGCCGTCAACACCGGCTAGCAATTCAATAAACATCTCTCTTAATTTTGTAGGCCTGCTACATAATTGTAGCAATATTTGCCAAAAATCCCGGTTTTTCTGTTTTCTACAACTGGGGGGCTATAGTCCTGCCACCTGAGACACTGCAAAAGTTGATTGGTGTCACCCCAAAAAGCTGGTACGACAATTGCATATAAAAACATGAGTGATGGTAATTAGAACGATTATGTCGGCGAGCTGACCTGTACCGTATGTGTCAATGCGAAAACGGCAGCCAATAAATTGACGGTCAGATGACCAATGGAGTGTGATTATGCGGTATTATAAGGCGTACATAGTTATTTGTTTATTAGTATTACTGACAAGCTGCTCCACTACACGCGAAGTGAAACAAATCATCCCACCACCCGAAATAATTGAACCTGCCCCGGTTGAAGACCCTTATGATGTCATGGAAAAAAATGTCCCCAATCTCTCTAAGGTCTATATCGGCAAGGACTATAAATTTGGCTCTAACCCCGACAAGAATGTTGAGGCAGACTGCTCCCACCTCGTATGCGCTATAGCCAGAAACAGCCTCATCGGCACCAAATACGAGTTTAAACCCTACTACTACCCTTCGTGGAAGATATATGAAAATACCTATGAAATCGAAAAATCTGAAACCAGACCCGGAGATATCGTCTTCTTCAAAGACCTGCAAAAGAAACAAAACCATCTCGGCCTTATCACTAAGATAAAAGACGACACTGTATATTTTGTCCAGGCATCATCGTCCTCCGGCGTCATAGAACGCTCAACAAAGTCCGAGAGCTGGATTTACTATTGGAAGAAAAGATTTGATTCCTTCAGACGTTGGAAACTAGAGGTTTTCGAGGAGAAAAAGACTAAAGGCTATGAAGTTAATGCGGGCAGAGAAACCTCCACTCTGATACAGTGATTTAACCCTTAACAGGTGGTTTAACCCTCATCAATAATATAAACCCTATGATGAAAAACAGTGAAATCGACACAATTGCCGGTCGCTGGCTCTTGAAATATGCCGATGTCATGCCGAATATCAACGGCCCCAGTATGGCCGATGTCTTTCCTATCATCGAGTAGACGCCAAAGTACTCTGACTCCCGGCCCTGCGGTATAAATCCGGCAAAAAACGCCCGCGATGCCGCCTGCACCGTCCCAAGCCCCAACCCCGCCGTCGTTGCAACAACAAAAAACTCTGACTTCGCCGTTACAAAATATGACACTATCGCCACAGCACTCCACAACACCAGCGATATGGCGATTACCTTCTTCGGCCCCCACACATCAATCGGCTTTGCCATTATCATCGACCCCGCAAAGGCCGTCACCTGCACCGTCATAAATAAATATATCAGTTCTGAGTTGGTAAAATTCAGTGTTGCCGCAGCAAATATGCTTGAGAACACTATGACTGTATTCGTACCGTCTTCATATATAAAATATGAAATAAGAAACCTCCTCAGCTCCCGTTCTCTTAACAATTCCCTGAGCGAGCCAAAGAGCCGCGAGGCATTGTACATGGCAGCCTTAACAAATCCCTTTCCATTCAGGGTTGTCTTATTATCAGACGGTAAATTAACAAATGCCGGCAAGGCAAATAGAAAAAATATTATCCCTACAAGCGGCCATACAAGACTTAACTGGTCTGATTTAACAAGCGGTAATGACAATATCAAAGCCGTAAACGACCCAATATACCCTAGCCCAAACCCCCATGCCGAGACCCTTCCCTGATGTGACCTTTGTGCTATCACCGGCAGGTATGAGTTATAAAACACTAACCCGCCCTCAAAGCCAATATTCGCTGCTACTATCAACAAAAACCCCACGAACACCATCCCTGCCTCAAGCGCAGACATCAGCACCACTGAGAGAATCGCCACCATCGAATAGCCGATTAGAAATCTTTTTCGAGTACCGCCGTAATCAGCTATGCCGCCCAAAAACGGTGAGCTAAGAGCCACAAACGCCATGCTCAGGGAGATCGCCCTACCCCACCACAAATCCCCAATACCGGCATCGTTGCCTACTATGACATTGACATAGTAAACCGGAAATATGACCGTAGCAATTATCGCAGAGTACGATGAGTTAGCAAAATCATACAAACACCAACTGAAGATTTCCTTGCTGAACAGACGGCTGGCCGTTTTCACAGCCTGTTAAAAATCTTCGACAATCATCTTCGTAAGCATCGACAGGACGTTTACGTAACTGCCCATCTCATTGTCGTACCAGCCGTATATCACGGCCTGAGTTAGGGGAATACGAACCATGTTATCTTTAAGACCTTCGAGCAGTTCTTTTTTCACACCGGTGAGCCGCTCCGCGTCAAATGTTATCTCTGCCGTGCGCGTGTGTGTCTCGTGTCCTTCAATTACTACGGCGGCAAGGGGCATTGAGATTATATCGCACGACACGTTTTGCTCATCCGAATAGACAACAAGCCTGTGCTGGGAACTTTCTGCGGCCTCCTTGTAGATAGCATTGATGTAGTCACCGTCTATTAATATCCTCTCAGGGTCTTCCTGAATATTTACAGTAAGAATGACAAGCGAGCCGGTTGTCGTGGGGATTCGCACAGACTCAGCAATAAACCCTATCTGCGACATCTCTGGTATGACAAGCGCCAGCGTGTCGGCAGCTCCGGTTGTTGTAAGTATTATGTTATTAAATATGCTGCGATTCTTTCTTAAATCCTTATCGCCGGACTTGGCAAGCCTGTCAAGCACCTCCTGTGAACCTGTAGCGGCGTGGACTGTGGCCATTGAGGCGGACAGGATTTTCTTTGGCCCTATTTTATTGATTAGCGGCTTAAACATATGGGCAAGGCACGTAGTAGTACACGACGCGGCTGAGATTATTTTATGCCTCGCCGGGTTGTAGTCGTGTTCGTTGATACCCATGACGGCAGTTACGGCGTCATCGGGCATGGGCTTTGATTTGTCCTTTATCTTAAACGGGGCGCTGAGAATGACCTTCTTTGCACCCGCATCAAGATGCCCGCGCAGGGCGCCCTTGGGGTCGTCGGCAGGCTTGACAGGGTCAACAAACGCACCTGATGCGTCAACCACAAGTTCTACGCCGTAATCCCTCCAGCCTATATCCTTCGGGTTTCTCGACTTCCTCAGCACTGTAACTTTCACGCCGTTAATTGTCATTGTCCCGGCTGCGTCATCGACATCGGCGATTGCCTGTTGGTCTTTAAAGCCGTACAGGTATTTTCTTAACGAACCATAGGTTGAATCCCTCTCGATGTAGTAGGCAATGTCTTTTAGTGATTTGCCTGCCGCCCTGCCGGTGTTTACAACTATCTCATCAAAATCACGCGCTGCGGCAAGCCGCCACAAGAGGAGCTTTCCAATCCTTCCAAGACCGTTTATGCCTAATTTTATGCCCATTGCTATTTTTTCTCCTGTTTGTTTATCTTCATTTCGCCTTCATATATTGCCCCCTCAACAGCATCTATGCTTATGAAATCTCCGGAGGCGATTGTCCTGTTGTTTAAAATAAATTTTTTCTCTTTTTCATAGAACAGCATATCCACACAGCCCACCACACATGTCTTGCCCAGCCTGTATGCCACAATTGCCGCATGGCTTGTTGCCCCGCCGCGAGCGGTCAAAAGGCCGTCTGCGGCATTGACTTCATTGATGTCATCCGGGACGGTGTCTCTTCTAATCAGAATCAGGCGCGTCTGCGGCTCAACCTTCCTGTAGTGCCTTATATCTTCCATTGTAAACACCGCACGACCTGCCATCGCCCCGCCGCTTACCCCAATGCCGTGCCCAAGCAAACACTGTGGCAGCTCAGCAGTTATTGCAAATGAGTGTTCATGTGGTTTTTCCCTTATTTCCATATCTCTGGACTGTAATATATAAACTGATTCTTTATGTTCTCCTTCAAACGTAAACTCTATGTCCTGGGGATTCCAGTCCCTCTCTTCTATCAGAAAACGGGCAGTTTCGACTAGTTCATTGTAGACTTCAGGGAAACGCCTCTCCAGTGAATACTCAACCGGCCTGTTTTCACGTCTGGCCTGGTTTAAGGATATGGCATGTGTCTGAACCAGACCAGAGACAATATCATCGCCCTGGACGCATATGGCATAATCCCCCCAGGGCTTCAGCTCATACTCGGAGAGCTTAGGATTGTGCGTAAATAATACGCCAGAGCCTGATGTGTCGCCTATATTGCCATATACCATGCGCTGAACCGTTACGCTTGTTCCCCAGTCATCGGAGATTTTTATTATTCTTCGATAACTTCTGGCCTTATCAGTATCCCATGAATCCAAAACCTTCCTAATGGCAATATAAAGCTGTTCTCTAGGTCTTTCTTCCAGCTTTATCCCCTTTCCTACCACGAAATCCTTATAGGACATGGTTACTTCTTTCATCTGTGCTGGGGTGAATTTCTTCTTTAAAAACACATGGTACTTGTCCTTATAATGGTTAATTATGGCGTCAAAGCTGTCGCGGTCAAGCCCAAAGGACATGCCGTAGTGTTGAATAAACCGCCTGTAGCAGTCCCACACAAACCACTCATTGCCTGCATTATGTTCTATCATACCCTTGACTACGGCCTCGTTCATTCCCACGTTCAGATATGAATCAAGCATCCCGGGCTGCGATATGGCTGAACCACTCCTTACGGAGACAAGGAGCGGGTTTTGGGGATTGCCGAATTCCTTGCCTGTGAGCCTCTCAAGCCTGGTAATTTCTGTGTCCACGCGTTCTTTGAAATTCAGTTGAGCAGCCTCATATATATCGAACAGCTCCCTGCACTTAAAGGCGTCTGAGGTAATCAGAAACCCTGGCGGCACACGCAGCCCCATAGTCTTCATCCTCATAAGATTAAACCCCTTGCTGCCCATCTGAACAACATTAGACACCTTAAGCACTGGTTCAACTATCGATGTAACGGCGTTATCTGGATTATATGTGACAAGCAGGTGGTGTTTGTCTGCCGGGATTCTCTCTGCCTCACGCCGAAGGGTGTTGACAACCCTGGTGATAAACAAATCAAGGCTCTGAAGCCCTAAAGACATGGCTATTGTATCGCGCAGGAAGACCTCAGATACCCTGTCGAAAACATCGGCATCGTCTGAATCATCTGAACAATACTTTGGAAGCAGCTTATGCCTTGGCAATTGCTCAAGTATTTCTTTAAGTGTTTCAATGTGCATATTATTAAAGTAATCATTTACTATATTTCGTATAACATGTGATAGCTCCTTAAATATATCGACATACTGAGAAAACGTAAAGCCCCTGAGCGACAAGCCCGTCTCAAGCAGGAAGAGCTGTCTGTTGAACTCCCTGATGGCGATGCCGTCAACTATCAGGGCCTGCTTATAGAGTTTCAGATAGTCGTAAATCCTGCTTAGTGTGGCCCGCGTGATAAAACTCAGGTCAACCCCGTCTATCAACTCCTCAAACAGAGTATTTACCAGCGTCTCAAGCCTGAAGGTAAGCCCCAGGGCGTCGAACTTCACCTCGTGATAGCTGCCGTACATAGATGGTATCTCAGTGGATATGTGGCGCTTCCTGTAGATGTCCTCACGAACCTCAAACTGTTTCGGGGATTGAATAAGCTCCTTAAGTTTTACCAGATGCTTAAGTACCCCTTCGAGTTTAGCGTATGTAGTCGGCTCTGAAATCGCCTTAACGAGATTGTCAAGCTCTGGAAATGCACTCGTGTGAACCTGCGCGATTACGCTGTCTATTTCACCGAAGCCGGAGGAGTACTTCTGGTGAAGGAGCTTATAAAATGAAATCGTAAGGGCGACTTTCTCAAGGTCGGCTGCGTAGTCCTGCCCGACTGCGCTTAGAACACCGCCGAAATAGTCATCCCCAAGACTTAATAAATCACTTACAGTTTTCATTCCATTTAGTTGAAATATCTGATTAATTACTGTATGGACGCCGTCAACATACTGACCAGAGTTTTCCTGCTGCGAATAAATATCAGGCGGCAGGTAGCCACTGAGTACTTCCTTATTACGGGTCACCCAGAACTCGAGGGCGGCCTCAACGACAGAGAGTATTTTGTTGGAGCTTTCTACGTGGCTTTGTTTTCTGAGAAAATGGATGAGCGTATCATTGCGCTTACAGGACTCATCCATCCTTGTAGAAATATCCCGAAGCTGCCCCTCGGCGCCAAGTTCGTTAAAATATGCGGGGAAGAGCCTCATAAGCTGCTTAATCAGGTTATAGACCTGCTTTGTATCGGAATTTAAGAAATTAGTTATTTCACGTGGAAACAAATCTGTGTCCTTGATGATAACGCCGCAGAGGGAGAGATTTACGATAAGCGATGAGATGAGCTTTTTTGACCAACTGGGGTTAAGCCTTATGAGTTCCATGCATGTGCGAATATTTTCAATGTGCGCAGAGTTGCCAATAATCTGCCAGTCGTTGCTGATGCCCTGGAAATCCGGCGTTTGAAAGCCGAGGGAGATAATCGAGTGGTTAAAGAAATTCACAAGGGCGCTGTTGTTGCTTTCATAAACGCCTTTGCCCATGTTTAGTACGCAGCGCAGGACTGTGTTTGGGTATTGGCGGACTGTGTTTTTCAGTATGCCGGTAGTCTTTTGAATCAGGGTCTTGTTGTTGTCATAGTCACTGTGGTTGATAAGGTATTTTATGATTCTGTTAATCTCCCTGATGGTCTCTTCGTGAATTGTGGAAAGCCCCGGGGTGTTCATTATATGAAAAAGAAAGATGAGTTCATACTGGTGCTTGAGTGTCTCGTCGAGTTGGCTTTGGTTGATTATTGAAGGGATTTTATTAAAATGAGCGACGATGTCGCCGTAGCCCGGTAACTCTATCATCTCTTTAAGTTTATCCCGCAACGCTTTGTCTTTACTATTAATAGTCTGATCAAGGCGTGTGACATAACTATTGATTCCCTCGTGGGAGATTGGCTCGAATATCTCCGACATCAGGGGTTTTATCGCCTTGCCGGTGTCCTCTGAAAACCAGTCCTTCGGGTTTTTCTCTGAAAGCCAGTATGAGTAGGTAAAGCGCAGATAGTGAATCATCAGTGAGTTAATAGACATGTATTGGGAGTTACCAATTTCTGAAATGTCTGAAGATTCTGATATTGTGTCATAGAAATTTCTGGCAAGTTTGTTTAACCTGTAGTGGCTTTTTGCAAGAATGACAAATCGCTCATCAGGAAGTTGGTCGGCCATCGCAAAGCCCCTGTTGACAACGGGCAGATATTTTTCAATTATCACGTCCTTAGGGGTATCTTTGATAAGTTTCTGGCTGAAGAGGTAAAAGAGGCTGAAGGCATCGGAAGAGACCTGTGTGTCTTTAGCAGCGTTGAGGGCCTCAAATATTGTATTCATATAAAGCGCAGCCGCCTCCGGCCCTCTTGGGTGTGTGGTGAGTTCATAGAAATACCCAAGGCAATATGTCCATGTCTCTTTGACAATATACTGCCAGTTCTTGTAAGGGTGGCAGAGTTCCTTAAGATAAGTGGTCAGGCCGTCCTGAAGTCCGTGGTAGCGCGCCATGACCTCCTGTATGGGCTGATACTTAGTGTCAATGGTCACATCGACAGTGTATTCGGCAATATTTTTCTTCAGAGCAACTGAAGTCTGTGCTTTTTCTGTCATGTGTATATTATATCACAGAACACAGGTTTTGGGAAGGTCTTTCAATGGGAGTTTTTTTATCAATGGGACATAACCCTGAATTCCATCTAAAAAGGGCTAATCCCTCGCCCCCATAGAACCTCTGATGAGTCCTATAGATATTGATTAGAAGCCATCAGAGATTTCTTTGTCAAAAAATGACGGAAACTAAGCCTTCGACTTGTCCACGAGTTTACCTTTTTTCAACCACGGCATCATGGCCCTGAGTTTGCCGCCGACTTCCTCTATCTGATGAGACTCACCCTTTCGTGTCAGGGCATTGAATACAGGTTTGTTGGCACGGCACTCTAAAATCCACTCACGGGCAAAGACCCCAGATTGGATTTCATTGAGGATTTTTTTCATCTCTTTCTTTGTCTCTTCGGTAATAATTCTTGGGCCGCGCGTTAAATCTCCGAACTGGGCAGTGTTACTGATAGAGTAGCGCATGTTGGCAATGCCGCCTTCATATATCAGGTCAACAATGAGCTTTACCTCATGCAGGCACTCGAAATATGCCATCTCAGGTGCATAGCCAGCCTCGGTGAGGGTCTCAAACCCGGCCTGAATCAGCGCAGTGATACCGCCGCATAATACTGCCTGCTCTCCAAAGAGGTCAGTCTCGGTCTCCTCTCTAAAGTCAGTCTCGATGATGCCTGCCCTGCCGCCACCAATTGCACTGGCATAGGCTAATGCTATGTCTTTCGTATCCCCTGACGGGTCCTGATGCACTGCTATCAGACACGGTACGCCGCCGCCCTTTACATATTCGCTCCTGACAAGATGCCCTGGGCCTTTCGGGGCTGCCATAAACACGTTTACATCGGCACGCGGCACTATCTGCCCGAAGTGAATATTGAAGCCGTGGGCAAAGGCTATATAGGCGGACTTTTTTACGTGCGGGGCTATCTCGTTATTATAAATATCTGCCTGATACTCGTCGGGCAGGAGAATCATTATCACGTCTGCAACTTTTGCTGCCTCAGATGGCAGCATAACATTAAAGCCTGCCTCCTCTGCCTTCTTCCAACTGCCGCCCTTTCTCAGCCCAATGCTTACATCCATGCCGCTTTCCTTGAGATTATTGGCGTGGGCATGACCCTGACTGCCATAGCCCATGATGACTATCTTCTTTCCCTTTAATACATCAAGTTTTGCATCGTTGTCATAGTAAATCTTGATCATGAAAAACACCCTCCGAGTTTTATTTTTTACGCATTTATTAAGCGCTCCAATGTGGTACTGTCGTTAACGGTGTATATTGCAACATTTGAAACGATGCGTTTTATCAGACCACTTAGGACAGTGCCCGGCCCGAGTTCAACAAACACCTCAACATCCATACTAGCTATAGTCCTTATCGAATCCTCCCACAACAGGGGGCTGTTGAGCTGCCTGACAAGCGAGGACTTAATCTTGTCAACCGTACCCAGCACTATTGCATCGGCATTATTTACAATAGGTATATCAGGCTTATTAAACGGGATGGTCTCCATATATTCGCCAAGTCTCTCTGATGCACTCATCATTAAAGTACAGTGAGAGGGCACACTGACAGCCAGGGCAACTGCGCGCTTTGCGCCTTCCTGCTTGGCAAGCCTTATGGCCTCCTCTACAGCCGGCTTCTCACCTGCTATCACTATCTGTTCAGGGCAGTTATAGTTTGCCGGTGAGACGTACCCTGAAGTGGAGTTCATACAAATCCTGTCCACTGTCTCTCTGCCTAATCCAATTATGGCGGCCATCAGACCCTGCCCTTCTGCAACAGCATTCTGCATAAAATGGCCTCTTTTCTCAGTTAGGACAACGGCGTCCTTTAATTGCAGCACACCGGCTGCTACCAGGGCAGAGTACTCGCCAAGGCTGTGTCCTGCTACTACATCTGGTTTAAAGCCTTTTAATTTTAGTACGGTGAAGGCGGCTATGCTGGTTGTTAAGATACATGGCTGCGTGCGAAATGTCTTATTAAGCTCATCCTTTGGGCCATTAAAACATAACTCCGATATGTCATAGCCAAGGGCATCTGAGGCATCTTTATATACAGCCCGTACCTCGTCGAACTTTTCATAAAAGTCAAGCCCCATACCAACGGACTGGGAACCTTGCCCGGGAAAAACGAACGCAGCTCTTTTCATATGCCTTTGTCCCCTTTTATCTTCTTAATTGCTAATGGAATGACTTCATAGAGGTCGCCTACGATGCCATAGTTGGCTATATTAAATATCGGCGCTTCCGGGTTCTTATTTATCGCCACAATTATATCCGATGACTGCATTCCTACCATGTGCTGCACAGCGCCAGATATTCCACATGCGATATATATCTTAGGACATACAGTTTTACCAGTTTGACCAACCTGATGACCGTATTGAATCCACCCCTCATCGACTGCCGCCCTTGAGGCCCCAAGCGTGCCACCAAGAAGCCCGGCAAGTTCTCTGAGCACCTCAAATCCCTTTGCACCGCCAAGCCCGCGCCCTCCAGAGACTATCACCTCGGCATCCTGCAGGCTTATATTGAATAATGAATCATCTTTTACCACATCAACAACCTTTGTGCGGGATGCCTTTTGTGGTTTATCTATTTTTATAATCTCTCCCTTTCTATTTGTATCATAGCCGCTGGTTTTCATAACCTTCGGGCGCACTGTGGCCATTTGTGGCCTTGTGTCTGGGCACAGAATAGTCGCCATGATATTTCCTCCGAAGGCCGGTCTTATTGCCAGCAGATTGCGCGTCCCTTTTTCGATCTCCAGAGATGTGCAGTCTGCCGTCAATCCAGCATGAAGGCGCGCTGCCACGCGCGGGAAAAACGACCTGCCCACCGCTGTTGCCCCGGCAAGGACTATCTCAGGCCTGTGCTCGATTATTATCTTTGACAGCAATTCCGAATATGGTTCGTCGTTAAATCTCGTGAGACTGGCGTCATCACACAAGTAGACTGTATCAGCCCCCCACTTGATAAGCTCCGCTGCCGCTAACTCACCGGCTCCAAACAACGCCGCACTAAGCGGGACAGACAGCTTGTCGGCCAAAGTCCTGCCTGCTGAGAGAAGCTCAAATGCTACATGGGCAATGTGCCCTTCCCTCTGCTCTGCAAAAACAAGAACACCCTTATAGTCGGTCAGGTCTCCCTGTTTTATCTCTGCGGGGGAATCTTTATATTCCTTAATCGCCCCCTCCGGACACACACTCAAGCACGCGCGGCACAGTTGGCAATACTCGTTTATTAGCGCCTTATCTTCAGACATCACTATTGAGTCATACGGGCACGAGGAAACGCATGTCTGACACCCCGTGCATAACTCCCTGTCCACCTTAATCTGCATGGTTACTCCTCTTTAAAATATTACTGTGCAATATTTTTATATACATTTAATGGCCTTTAGGATTGAAATCAGCTCACCGGCTTGTTCTTCAGGTGTACCGGCTATTACAATCCTGTCTTTTTTCATCTCCGGCGCAAAGATATTCTTTACCTGTGTCGGAGAGCCTTTCAAGCCGAGGTTGTTCTCATCCAGCGCAAGTTCTTTGTGGGTCAGCTTTCTGATTTCGATTTTCTTTGCCCGCATCTTCCCCTTCAATGACGCCATTCTTGGTTGGTTCAGCTCTTTTACAACCGTAAGCAGTACAGGAAGCGGCGCTTCCACTACGTCATAACCCTCATCCATCAGTCTTCTTACCGTTATATTATCACCCGATACGGAGGCTATCTGGCTGACGTATGAGATATGCGGTATGTCCATAAACTCTGCAATGGCAGGGCCCACCTGAGCGGTATCACCATCAATGGCCTGCTTGCCGCACAGTACAATGTCAGCACCCAGGAATTTTATCGCAGCCGCCAGCGTGTACGCGGTTGCCCATGTGTCCGAACCCGCAAATGCCCTGTCAGTAAGCAGTACTGCGTCGTCTGCCCCCATAGCGACTGTCTCCCTGAGTGCAGCCTCGGCCTGTGGCGGTCCCATGGTCAGTACCGTTACCTCTGCACCAAGCTCATCCTTTATTGAGAGGGCTGCCTCAACTGCGTGCATATCATATGGGTTTATTATGCTAGGCACACCGTCGCGTATCAATGTGTTTGTCTCCGGGTTTATTCTTACTTCGGAGGTGTCGGGTACCTGCTTTATGCAAACTATGATTTTCATCGTTACTTGTTCCTCGAGAATTCTTTAATCAGGTTTTGGGCGATGACATTTCTCTGTATCTGATTTGTGCCTTCATATATCTGGAGAATCTTGGCGTCGCGCATCATCTTCTCAACAGGGTAATCTCTCATGTACCCGGAGCCGCCCATCACCTGAAGGGCATCTGTAGTGACCCTCATGCCAACGTCTGTTGCAAAGGTCTTGGCCATTGCAGAGGACTTTGTAATGTCCTTTGCCCCGCTGTCTACATATCGTGCAACACTATAGACCAGCGCTCTAGCTGCCTCTATTTGAATTGCCATGTCGGCAAGCATGTGCTGGACGGCCTGAAAACCTATGATAGGTTTATCGAACTGTACGCGTGTACGGGCAAAGTTTGCCGCCTCCTCAAATGCACCCTGTGCTACACCTACACCCTGTGCCCCTACCCCCGTGCGTGACTGGTCGAGTGTCTTCATGGCTACTATAAACCCCATTCCATCGCGCCCAAGTATGTTGTCTTTTGGTATGTGGCAATCATCAAACACGAGTTCGCATGTGGTTGAGGCCCTTATGCCCATCTTCTTTTCCTTCTTTCCAAATGTAAAGCCGGGCGTACCCTTTTCCACTATCAGGGCAGATGCGCCGCGCGCACCGCGCGATTTATCAGTCATCGCTATGACTGTATAAATGTCGGCCTCTCCGCCGTTTGTTATCCACTGCTTTGTGCCGTTGAGGATGTACTCGGTGCCGCTTTTTGTGGCCGTAGTCTGTATGCCTGCTGCGTCGCTGCCGGCATTGGCCTCAGTAAGGCCAAAGGCAACGAGTTTTTTCCCTGACGCTATGTCAGGCAGGAATTTCTTCTTTTGTTCGTCAGTTCCAAACAACAGTATCGGATATGTTCCAAGCGCATTGGCCGCATAACTTGTCGAAACACCCAGACATGCACGGCTCAACTCCTCAACTGCAAGGCACAGCTCTAAAGCGCCCCTGCCAAGCCCGCCGTACTGCTCCGGGATGAACAGCCCAAACATGTCTGACTGTGCCAGTACTTTGATTATTTCAGTAGGAAATAGTTCCTTCTCGTCAAGCTCTGCCCTGACAGGTATGATTTTCTCTTGCGCTATCTGGCGGGCCGTATCTCTTATCATCTGTTGTTCTTCGTTTAAAAAGTAATCCATGCTGCCTCCAATTTTGTAAACTATACTCTAAATATATGATAAATAAACGGCGTGTTATCAGCCGCTTACATCCATATGCCTTATCAGCAGTGACGGGCTGCCTATCTTGCCGTAGAACTTTAAGTCACTGCCAACTGCCTCCACATCTTTAAACATATCAAGGAAGTTGCCGGAGATAACGGCTTCTTTAATAGGATATGCCTTTTTACCATTTTCTATCCACATACCGCTCACACCGACTGAAAACTCCCCTGTGATGCGGTTTGCCATGTGTATGCCCATCGCATCTGTAACGAACAGACACTGAGCGGCCGTGGAAAACATCTCTTCAACTGCCATTGTATCAGATGAGGCTGGCTCTATGTAAAGATTGGACACCCCGACTGTTGGAATCCCTGAAATCCCTGACCTTGCAGCACTCCCCGTCGATAAAGTACTGCCCTTTGAAGCGGTATAAATATTATATAAAAATCCATTTAATATGCCCTCTGTCACAAGGGCATTCCTTTGTGAAGGCACCCCTTCGCCGTCAAACGGGCGGCTGCCTGCCTTGCCATCAAGGAGCGCGTTATCTGTTATATTCAGCTTTTCAGAGACTATCTTCTGAGAAAGTTTCCCTGCCAGTATGGATTTACCCTTTTGGACATTCTCAGATGACAGAGACGAAGCCAATAGGCTGAGAAAATCTGCGGCTACGGAGTTTTCTAATATTACGGGTATCTTTACAGACTTAAAATGTCTTGCGTTGAGGAGTTCCAGTGCCCGCCCTGCCGCCGCAGCGCCCACCCTCTCCGGTGAGACCGCAGCGAGAATCCTGTCATACTCATAGTCCCATCCCATCTGGCTGTCACCACCGGACTCTGCCATCGCCATCGCTGAAAGAGAACACGACGTAAAGCGGTAACTACCGCTAAGCCCCTCTGTATTGGCAATATACACCTCGCCAGAAGATACAGAGGCCGACGCCTTCCTTACTTTTTTCACCCTTGCATCAACCGCAAGTGCGGCGCGCTCAACCCCTATGGCCATGCCTGCTATGTCAGCCTCTGTCATGGCAAAGGCGGCGTCATCATATGTGATAACGTGGCTGACGCTTTGTGGCAATCGACCGCAAAATGACCAGTTTTTATCTTCTTCTAAAAAGGCTGCCGTTGTGACTGCCATATCAACAGCCTCCCGCCATCTTGATAAATCGTTCGTGTAGCTGAAACCATGTCTCTGACCATCTAAAACCCGTACTGAAAGCCCCGACGCCTCTGCCCTTTCAAGCGCATCAACTGAAGCATCTTTGGACTCTGCGGTTATATTTTTTGCAGATGAGACATAGACCTCGCCTATTAAACCTTTGCCTGATGATAAGTAGTCCAATATCTCGTTAATTAACTCTATTTCCATATTTGCTCAATCTTCATAGTAAGTGGCAGATGCCGAATCGGACTCCCATACGGTAACCGCCGTAAGTCTGACAGTCTCTTCGACGATTTTCTTCTTCATGGAGTCGTAAATCCATCTTGAAATGTTCTCTGAAGATGGGTTTATCTCCGTAAATGGAAACACGTTGTTGAGAAATGCGTGGTCAAGCTGGTCAGTGACCTCTTTGGCGTAGCGCTTCAGGTCGTGGAAGTCCATAGCGATGTCGATGTCGTTGAGCCTTTCGGCCTGGACATAAACCTGAATACGCCAGTTATGACCGTGGAGTTCTTCGCACTTGCCCTTATAGTTTCTAAGCTGATGTGCAGCACAAAATGTTGTCTCTATCATTAGTTCATACATGATTTATTAAGTACCTCTTTATGTTTATCCGGGTTGTTTTAGTATAGCCACATATGGGAGGTTTCTATAGTTATCGTTATAGTCCGTACCATAACCCACGACGAACTCATCAGGGATTTCAAAGCCCGTGTAATCGACGTCAACCTCTACTAAGCGGCGCTCTTTTTTGTCTAGTAATACACATATTTTCAGCGTGTTTGGTGATTTCTGTAAAAGTTTTTCTTTAATATAATTCAGGGAAATCCCCGTGTCAATAATATCTTCGATAATAAGAACATCCTTATCAGTTACAGGTTTCCTTGCATCTAAGTGTATGTTGACCTTTCCCGTTGTGGTAGTATCCTCATAGCTTGATGAGACGATGAAGTCCACAGTCAACGGCACATTAATGTGCTTGACGAGGTCTGAAAAGAACATAAAAGCACCCTTTAATATCCCAATAGCCAGGATTTCCCTTCCCTTGTAGTCTGAATTAATCCTGCCGGCTAGTTCTTTTACCCTTGCCTGGATTTGTTCTTCGGTGAGCAATGGCCTGTCAAACACCATCTGCGCCCTCCCCTTCGACTTTAAGTATCTTATCCTTAAAATCTCCGTTGGTTAACATCTTCACGGTATTTCTAAGGGCAGAGGCGTCCATCGACTCAAGGGTGAGCATGACGCGGTATTCAGCATTATGCATAACCGGATACGAGCCAATCTTCACGTCTTTATTGCTGTTAACCACTATGTTTAAAAATGGCGCTATCTCGGATTCGTACTCTGTAATATAGACCTTTGCAAGGAGAATCGGGCGTTCGTTAAAGCTCTCCTTGAGGACTTTAAACTTGTCCTTAAACAACTCCGGCTGTCCTGGCAGTATATACACGTTTTTATAATGGATAATAGGGAATTTTATGGTGCTGTGCTTGATAAGAACGGAGGCTTCGGGGACTTCTGCCATTTTTAATCTCTCAGGGGTGAGCTTGTCTCCATAGTGGGCAGTGAGTATTGCCTTTAAATCGCCGTCAATTGCGATATTAACGCCAAAACCTTTCGATATGCCCTCAATTGTTACATCATCATGCGTAGGACCAAGGCCGCCCGATGTAAATACGTAGTCATATTTTTTAGAAAAAGCTGTTGTCTCGGCAGCTATTTCATCGACATCGTCAGATATAACAGAAATACGGCGAACGTCAATACCCTTGGAGCGCAACCCCTTTGCAGCAAAACCTGAGTTTATATCATCTACCTTGCCTGACAGGACTTCGTCGCCAATTATAATGATACCAGCCGTCTTAAGCATTACTTTTAGAAATCATCTCCTCTTTAAAGTATTACTTGTAGAAATTATAGCATATCGTATACTTTTCAGACGCTCTTAAGCCACACCCGCAAAGTTATATATTACTTTATGCGTCAAATTAAAATCAACTGCGCTGCCCACTCAGTGTTAGTATTTTGACAGAATAATAAATAGTGATTGACAAAACATTATTTTATTATGTATCATCAGTTAGATTTGGTTCAGGTGGTTAAGGCTGTGTACCCAATAACTGTGTGGAGATAACTGAAAATAGAGGCATATGATAAATCCTAAGCAAAAGCTCTCTGGCGCTATAGTGTTTGCATCGGTGTTCCTTGGAAGTTTCATGGGCGCTGCGATAACTCTTGTTACGTCGCCAAAGTCTGTAGTCGATGGACTTCAGGGTAAGTTAAAAGGTACTATCGATGTACTGGAGGAAAGTGTCAGCGAGCAAGTTGATACCGCTACTATAATGGTAATAGAAAATACCACAAAGGTCTTCGCTATGACAAAAACCAGTATAGCAAAGGCAACATCCATCGTTGATTCAATTAAAGATACCTTTCTCCCTCTGTTGAAGAAATAGAAGAAAAAATAGTCGCCACACTGCCCTATCGCTTAAATAGCTTAAATAATATCTGGAAAACAAGATAGAGTATTCTAAATATACGATTAGCTATATTTATAACTTGCCGCCATATGATATAATGCAACAGAAATTAACTATAAAGAAAGGAGTATATTGTGATATTCATAAGATACGAAGACGCACCAACTGAGGCGGCAGCTATTGTAGATGAGGTCAGGGCTGAGTTCTTCCCTGAACTGGTAAACGTAAACATAAAAATCATATATGACCTGAAGGCGAGAAAAAGCAAGGGGAACCTCGTCCTCGGCAGGATTCAAAAGGCAAACGAACTCAACAGGCTGTTATCGAAAGACGCGACGATTAATGAAGAGGGATATGATTTTTTCTTATATCTCGACAAGATGGTCTTTACACACGTTGAAAAAAAAGACAAGGTAAGGATAGTAAGACATCAACTGCGCCACATCTACATTGACCCGGAAAGCGTAAAAAACCCGTACAAGCTAACAATCCCGGACATAAGAGACTTCTCCATAGAAATGAAGCTAAACAAGGATGACGAACGATGGGCAGAGCGTGTAATGGAAGTAGCGATGTCCCTGTATGAAACAGAAAAGGAAAGCAATAAGCCTGCTTTTTCAATGAGTTAATAATCTAATGCGAATGAATAAATCGAAGATATACGAGGGAATCCATGAGTGACAAAAAGCCTGTTATCTTATGTGTCGATGACGAACCATTAAATCTGAAACTCCTTAACACCATACTTATCCATAAGGGATATGAAGTTAAGATGGCCGTTGACGGCCTTCAGGCCCTTAAGTTAATCGATGAACATAGGGTTGACCTTGTGCTTTTGGATATTATGCTGCCCGGTATGGATGGGTTTAAGGTATGCCAGGAGATAAAGGAAGACGAACGGTATAAGAATTTACCGGTTATTATGATAACGGCACTTAGTGACACAGAGAGCCGGATTAAGGGCATCGAGGCCGGGGCTGAGGACTTTATTTCAAAACCGTTTGACGCGGCTGAGGTGCTGGCGCGCATTAAGATGCTGCTTAAGATGAAGGCATTAAATGACGACCTGCTTTTTGCCTATAACTGCATTGGGGATTTGACCTCGTTCGGAGAGCAGGCGATGCAGGATTTCGATCCGGCTAAATTTAGTTACATGTCAAATATTGACAGAATCGTAGGCAGACTAATAAGGCAGCACGCGCTTGAGCTGGATAAACCCAACATGGTTATCATACATACTGCCGATGAATTCAACAACTGGCACTGGCTTAAGTATGATTTAATAGACAGACGGGTGGTGAAATCGTCGCTTGACATAGCAATTAAATGTGAAAACTGCCCTCACCTAAAGACTGAACAACAGATATTCTCCTGCGCCAACAAAGACGATATGAGCGAGGCGGGGATAGATACGTTCGTTTCAATACTTGAGTCAAAGGGCATTAAGGTATCTAATATTATCTGGTATTTTGGCGGGAAGTTCTGTGTATTTGCGCTTAACTACGGCAGACCGATTAAGAAATACGACACCTCTATTTTGAAGAACCTGGTTATGCAGGGCCTGTTTCTGCGGTCGCTGTCGATGCAGTTGACAGAGACTGAAAACGCGTTTGAGTATGCGATATATGCCTTGGCAAGGGCATCCGAGGTAAATGACGAGGATACGGGCAACCATATAATAAGGGTTGGAGAGTATGGCGCACTGATGGCAAAGATATTGTGTTTGGATGAGCCTTTTGTAAACGCTATACGCTTTCAGGCGCCGCTGCACGATGTAGGTAAAATCCATGTCAACCCAGACATTCTAAAGAAAAAGGACAAACTGACAGATGAGGAATTCGCCATCATGAAAAACCATACATATTATGGGACGAAGATAATCGGCGACCATAGCAGGCTTGAAATAGCAAAAAATATTGCTATTTCACATCATGAGAGATGGGACGGCTCCGGCTATCCCATGGGATTAAAAGGGCAGGAGATTCCCATAGAAGCCAGGATAATCAACATAGCCGACCAATACGATGCACTGCGAAATTCAAGGGCATATAAGCCTGCCTTCGACCACATTAAGTCGTATCAAATAATCACTGAAGGGGATGGCAGAACGCTCCCGCACCACTTTGACCCTGATGTACTTAAGGCATTCATTGAGACCGCCTCCCAGTTTGAAGAGGTATATGAGAGGCTCAAGGGCTGATGTGATTAATCGTAGAGAATTTATGAATGAACAAAACATATCGCCGGAACGTGAGTTTACACCTATGAAAAGGTCTTTTCGCCTGATCTTTGCCTCGATAACTTTATTATTTGTATTCACCATCAGCTCAGGGGCGTGGTTTTCAAAAAAGATTGGTGGTTTTAGCAAGGCGATAAACCTTGCAGGTTCAGAGAGGATGAGGGCATTTCAGATAGCGTATTTAGTTACCAGGTCATTAAGTGAAAAATCCCCTCAAAGAGAAGAAACCCTAGGTCATGTAAAAATGGAAATGGACAGATTTGAGGAAATCCTCAACTCCCTTAAAAACGGCAGCACAAAGTACAACATTGCCGATGTTACAGACAAGGACTTAGATAAAAATCTGATACAACTAATCCATAGGTGGGAAGAGGAGTTTAAGCCTAAACTTAATTCCTTGTTCATGGCCGCGCCCGAAGACAGGGGCAGACTTACACGGGAATATGGAAAAGCAATACATGATTTCGTAGAGGTAGACCTCGATGGAATTGTTACGCAGATGGTAAAAAAAATAGAAAGAATAGAGCAGGTTTTTATCAATGGAAGGTACCTTGTTACAGCGATAGCCATTCTTTTAATGATGTTTAATTTATCTTATCTGCGGCGCCGGGTACTCAAACCGATAAGCACACTGGTAGCAGATACTGAAAAGATAATCGGCGGCAATTATTCTGTTTCGGTCAAGGTTCAGGCAGCAGACGAGTTGATGGTGCTGGCAGAGCGTTTTAACACGATGACAGGGACTATTGCGCGGTCTCTCAGGGACATGGAAACCAAGGTTCAACAGAGGACTTTGGAGCTGTCAACAGCCAATACCAGAATGCAGTCATTTTTTGACAGCGCAGCCGACGCTATTATCTCGATAAACCCTGAAGACAGGTCTATACTACTCTTCACAAAAGGGGCAGAGAAGATATTTGGCTATTCATCCGACGAGGTCATTGGCAGAAATGTCAATATACTTATGCCTGAGCCGTATCATTCTGCCCACGAAACCTATGTAAAGAATTATATTGGAACAGGCATAAAGAAAATAATTGGGCAGACGGTCAGGGTAAAAGCAAAAAAGAAAGAGGGTGATATAATTGATGTTGATCTTTCTGTAAGTGAAAGCGTAACACAAACAGGTCGTGTGTTTAACGCCATAATCCGTGATATGTCTGATAGGATGCAGGCGGAGATGGAGATGCAGAAACTGTCCAACGCCATTGAGCAGTCATCGGAGTCTGTAGTGATAACTGACTATAACGGAAACATTGAATACGTCAATCCAGCCTTTGAGCGTGTGACCGGCTACACGCGTGCCGAGGCAATAGGAAAAAACCCGCGAATCCTAAAATCCGGTCATCAGCTCAGGTCATACTATAAGGAACTCTGGGATACTATACTTGGCGGGAGCATCTGGCGCGGTGAATTCAGCAATAAAAAGAAAAATGGCGAGATTTACTATGAAGACGCGACAATTACCCCGATAAGAAACAAAAATGGTGAAATAACACATTTCGTGGCGATAAAAAATAACATAACGGCGAGAAAACTAGCCGAAGCAGATGCAGCCAAAAAGAACGCCGAACTTGAAATTAGGGCTCACTACGATACAATATATGCAAAAGCAATATCGATATTCAATACAACCTTTGACCAGAGGCAGGCTGTCATGGATATGTTGTCGCTGCTGTCAAACTCCCTGCCATACCCCAGTATGGCATTTTATACATATGACGAGTGGGCGGGGAAGCTCATATGTGAATCTGCCTATGGGATTTCAGGTTCTATGAGGAAGGAATTCGAGCTTTCGGAAGGGATAGTCGGACAGTCCGTACTCAGCGGCCAAGCCATCGAGATAAAGGGCAGCGTACAGTTTCCCCTTACGATTGAAACAGGGCTTCTCTCTATAACGCCGCAGGCTGTAATTGTCCAGCCTGTCTTTTACCAGGGAAAGGTAATGGGTGTACTTGTGATCGCCTCTGTTACTCAGCTTAGTGATTTAGACAGGGGATTTATCGAGCGGCTTTCGATAAACATTGGTATTTCCCTACAGAACCTGCGCCAATATAATGACATGAAAGAACTCTCTGAGCAGATTAAACTTAGGGGCAGCGAGATAGCGCAAAAGAACATCCAGCTTGAGGAGTCAAACAGACTGAAATCTGAGTTTCTGGCCAACATGTCCCATGAGCTTAGGACGCCGCTCAATGCGATTATCGGATTTTCGGAAATACTCAAAGACGGCATCCTGGGCGACCTTGGCGAGGGGCAAAAGGAATATGTCGTGGATATATTCACCAGCGGGCAGCACCTGCTGTCTCTTATTAATGATATTCTTGATCTATCAAAAATTGAGGCTGGGAAGATGTCTCTTGACCTTGACAGGCTTGATATCCCATATATGCTTGGAAACAGCCTCTCGATAATAAAAGAAAAGGCACAGGCAAACAGCATAGCCCTTAAACTCAATATACAGGAATCTGTCGGTGAGATGTATGCAGACTCAAGGAAATTCAAACAGATTGTCTATAATCTGCTTTCTAATGCGGTCAAATTTACCCCTGCACACGGCTCAGTAACCCTGGACGCCAGCGTTATTACTGCCGACAGCGGCAAATTCCTTGAGGTCTTCGTAGCCGACACAGGAATTGGTATGTCTGAAGAGGGTATGAAAAAACTCTTCAGGCCATTTGAGCAGATAGACGGTTCATTATCGAGAAAATATGAGGGCACGGGGCTGGGCCTTGCTATGGTAAAACGCCTTATAGAGCTGCATGGCGGCACAATAGAAGTTGAGAGCGAGGAAGGCAAAGGCAGCAAGTTTACATTTAGAATCCCCTACAGAGAGAATATGTCGTTGGAGGTTGAGCCGCCGTCAATTCGTTATTCAGAAGAGAAAGGACAAGTGGCATCACTAGGTCAGCCTCCCCAAAAAAAACATGAACCGCTTGTGCTTATCGTGGAGGACGACCCGATGTCAGCCGAACTCCTGAGTATTCAACTTGAGTCCGAGGGTTACAGGACAATTCAGGCTGCAACTGCTCTGAGTGGGCTTGAGCTTGCCGGGCAGGAAATCCCAGACCTTATCACCCTTGACATCATGCTTCCAGACATGCACGGGTTGGATTTTCTTAAAAAAATGAAGGAAACTGATGAAATAAGACATATCCCTGTAGTGATAATATCAATGGTGTCAGATAAATCCGAGGGATTTTCACTTGGGGCGTCAAATGTGCTGCAAAAGCCGGTATCAAAGGATGAACTTATTGCGGCTGTCAGACACCTCGGCATATTACCTGAAGACACGGCAAAGCAATTAAAGGTGCTTGTAGTGGATGACGACCCAAAGGCGGTTGAGATAGTCTCCCAATATCTCCAGAACGAAGGCTGTGAGGTATTTAAGGCATATGGCGGACAGGAGGCTGTTGATACAGCAAAACGTGAGATGCCAGACCTGATAGTGCTTGATTTGATGATGCCGGAGATGACAGGCTTCGATGTCGTTCGCGCCCTTAAGGATGTGCCTGAGACCGCTTCGATACATATCATAATTCTCACCGCAAAAATAATAACAGAAGACGACCGTAGAGAGCTGAACAACAATGTCCTGAAGATAGTCCAAAAGGGGAATTTTAACAAGACAGACTTGATTGCCGAGGCAAGACGGGCTATGCGCACCAAAATTCACGACAAGGCCGCAGCGCCGGTACCGGTAGTTGAAGACATTACGCACAAGCCGCTGCAACCCGCCGTACTGGTCATTGAAGATGACCCTGCACAGTCTAACATGATGAGACTATCCCTTGAGCGGCAAGGCTACACAGTAATGCAGGCAGAAAATGGACGTGCAGCGCTTGAGTTGATGGGCAGCCGCAAGCCTGATATTATAACGCTTGACCTGATGATGCCGGAGATGGATGGATTTACCTTTTTAGAGAAAAAATCTGAAAATCCTGACTTCGCAGACATCCCACTTGTTATAGTCTCTGCCATCGCAGGGGAAAGCAAAGGGGATACGCTGAGTGCCGGTGCGTTTTTGAGAAAACCTGTCAGGCACAAGGAGATGCTTAGTGTCGTAGAATCTCTGCTTGGGACGGCTCAAAAAAACAAAAAGCATAGGATATTACTCATAGATGACGACCCAAAGGCAATTAAGATTATTGCCTCCTATTTTACGGAAGACCACTACGAGGTGCTGAAAGAGTATGGGGGGATGGAGGGTATCAGGAGTGCCGCAGCAAACAGACCTGATATTATAGTTCTTGACCTGATGATGCCAGAGATGAACGGCTTTGAAGTCCTTAGGGAACTCAAGGGCAGCGACGCCACAAGAGACATCCCTGTTGTTATTCTAACAGCGAAGATATTGACACAAGAAGAGCGCCAGGAGCTTCTCTCAGGGGTAGAGACAATATTTGAGAAAGAACCATCCTCTAACGAATCTATTATAAAAAATATAGAACTGCTGCTGAAGACGAGAAAATGATATGAAAGTCCTTATTATTGAAGATAATCCCTTAAACATGAAGTTAGCGGCGGAGATACTCCGGCGTTCAGGGTACACGGTGCTTGAGGCGGTAAACGCTGTCGATGGAATCAAGACTGCCAAAGAGGAGCAGCCCGCGCTTGTCCTGATGGACATACAGCTTCCAGGGATGGACGGCCTGACAGCAACCAGGCTGTTGAAGCAAGATATGGAAACGAAACATATCAAGGTGGTTGCCCTTACTGCCTTTGCAATGAAAGGGGACGAGGAGCGCATGAGAGAGGCCGGATGTGACGGCTATGTATCGAAGCCTATAAGGTATAAAGAGTTTTTGGATACGGTTTCATCTTTTTTTAAATTGGGCGAAGCCAAATAGAGGGGGTGCAGGGGACAAGTTCCCTGCCGGGAGTTTGAGGGCAGAGCCCTCATTCTTTTATAAGGTAAAACTATGAACAACTGTATACTAGTCGTTGATGATCAACCCATAAATGTAAGGCTGCTGGATGTTCAGCTTAAGGCAGCGGGGTATACTGTACTGCCAGCATATGGCGGACAGGAGGCGCTTGATATGGTAAATAAGCACATGCCTGATATCATCCTCCTGGATATCATGATGCCTGGCATGGATGGATATGAGACTTGCCGCTCCCTGAAGTCCAACCCAAAAACAGCGGGGATACCCGTGATTTTCATAAGCGCCCTAACAGATGTAAACGAAAAGGTCAACGCATTCAAATGCGGAGGGGTTGACTATATCTGTAAACCCTTTCAGAGAGATGAGGTCCTCTCCCGTGTAAGCACTCATCTAAAACTATACTTTTTGCAAAAATCCTTACAACAACAGATAGACGCAGAAATTGCAAAACGCCAAAGCAGGGAGCAGTTACTCGTGCAGCAGTCTAAAATGGCGGCAATGGGTGAAATGCTGGGCATGATAGTCCACCAGTGGAAGCAGCCGTTAAACGCAATCTCATCAACGGCTCAGGACCTTGAGGACGCCTTTATCCATAACGAGCTTGACAAGCAATACCTGCATTCCTCGGTAAACACAATAATCAGCCAAACAGATTTTATGCTTAGGACAGCCGACGATTTCAGAAATTTTCTCCGTCCATCTAAAGCAAAGACCAGTTTTAGCGTAAAAAATGCAATCGAAGAGGTCATCTCCATGTTCTCCCCCTACTTTGCCAAAAGCGGCATAGCCATTAACATTAGCTGCTCAGGGGATGATTTTAGTACAACCGGCTATCCAAACGAATTCAAACAGGTCATTCTGAATCTTATAAATAATGCCAGAGATGCAATTCTTACTCATCCAAATAACCCCAAAGCTGCCATTGACATACACATCACTGCTATGGCCATAACCATACGTGACACCGGAGGCGGTATCCCTGAAGCAATAATCGGCAGGATATTTGACGCCTACTTTACGACAAAAGCGCCGGATATGGGCACGGGCATTGGTCTTTATATGTCTAAGACGATAATAGAGACAAACATGGGCTGGCGGCTGACAGCGTCAAATATAGAGGGCGGCGCTGAGTTCAAAATAGTTCTTAAAGAATGAGGGCTCTGCCCTCAAACTCCCGGCAGGGAACTTGTCCCCTGCACCCCCTCTTTGGGGCTCTTTGGGGCTTCGCCCTTTTAAAGAGTTGATATGGTTTCAACTAGGCAGTCAAGGAGTTCAGACTCCATGACCTTTTTCACGACTACGCCTTTTTTGAACAGCAGCCCTACCCCATTGCCGCCTGCTATCCCTACGTCTGCCTCTTTTGCCTCACCGGGACCGTTAACCTCGCAGCCCATTATGGCAACTGTGATTGTTTTTTTCAGAGGTCTTAGACGTTCTTCGGCCTCTTTTACGAGATTGATAAGGTCGATTCTTGTGCGCCCGCAGGTGGGGCATGATATAATATCGATACCGTGTGCCCGAAGACCGATTGATCTTAATATTGAGTAGGCGGTCTTGACCTCCTCCTCCGGCTGGGCAGTCAGGGAGACCCTCATTGTGTCCCCTATGCCTTCATACAGCAGGATGCCAAGTCCGACCGCGCTCTTGATAATTCCTGAGGGGGGCGGCCCGGCCTCTGAGACACCTATGTGCAGGGGATAGTCGTACTGGCGTGAAAATGCCCTGTATGCCTCAACCGTTGATGGCACATTGGACGCCTTCAGGGATACCTTGATGAGATTAAAGTCCATCTCTTCGAGGATTTCGATATGTCTTCGGGCGCTTTCCACGATAGCCTCAGGTGTGGGATGACCATAGCTCATCAGGATGTCTTTTTGCAGTGAGCCGGCATTTACGCCAATGCGAATGGGGATTCCCTTGTCTTTGCAGGCGTTGACGAGTTCTTTGACCTTCCAGAGCGCCCCAATGTTGCCAGGATTTATCCTCAGTCCATCGACGCCGCCAGCTATGGACTTTAGGGCGAGTTTCCAGTCAAAGTGGATATCTGCAATGATGGGAATAGAGACAGAGCGTTTGATTTTGCTGAGGGCCTCGGCAGCATCGTCGTTTAAAACTGCGATACGGATTATGTCACAGCCTGCCTCTTTGAGCGCCGCTATCTGATTTACAGTCGCCTGAACATCTGTAGTAGGGGTCTTTGTCATCGATTGAACGCTGATAGGGGCATCGCCGCCTACTGCTACAGTGCCGACATATATTTTGCGTGTGCGTGTCTGAGACATTGTTATTTATCTCCTTTTTTAGGTGCGGTCTGTTGTGAATATATCCTAATGGCCTCTTTGTGCCGCGAGTAGGTCTCAGAAAAGAAATGTGTGCCGTCCTTTTTGGACACGAAATACAGATAAGGCACTTTTGCAGGGTTAAGCGTTGCGGTTATGGATTTCAGCGAAGGCGATGCAATAGGCCCTGGAGGGAGCCCTGTGTGCAGGTAAGTATTATAAGGTGTGTCATTGCGAAGGTCTCCTGCTGAGACGCCATATTTAAAATCCTTTACGCCATAGATGCTAGTTGGATCAGCCTGAAGGGGCATTCCTGTATGAAGCCTGTTGAAGTAGACTGCCGCTATAAGAGGACGGTCTGTGTCCACCTTTGCCTCTTTTTCAACAATAGAGGCAAGCGTCAAAAGCTGATGTTCTGTCAGCCCGACGGCTTTCAGTCTGTCTTTAAAATTCGATGGATAGCTTTTTCTGAGCTGATGCACCATTGTTGTTATGCCTTCTTTGGGGGTTATGCCTTTTTCAAATATATATGTCTCAGGATACAGATAACCCTCGGCAGAGGCCGCTTTAATATCGATAGAGTTTAGAAATGCCTTATCATACGCAAGCCTGCGAAATTCATCTGCCTCCGTGCCGTTGAAATTTGGAAATTTTGTAGCAATTTCTTTTAGAGTCTCACCTGGGACAACCATCAGGGGAACCTTTAGTGTGTCGCCTTTGATGAGAATTGTGAGTACCTCAAGGGGGGTTGTGCCGGTGTGGAAGGCATAGATGCCAGGCTTCAGGTTTCTGTCAATACCCTTGTATTTGGCGGCATAAAACACAATTGAGAGCTGTCTTAAGACCCCCTTTTCCATGAGAATATTGATTGCCCGCCTGAGAGAGCAGCCTTTAGGGATTTGTACCTCCAGTTCGTCCTTGTTATATGTAACCGGCACATAGAACTCGGCCACAAGGAAAGTAATAATACCCAAGAGTACGGTTGTAATCGATACGATGACAAGTTTTTTCATATAATTTCGGCCGACGCGGCTGCCCCAAAAATCTCAATAATCTCAAACATTGGACAGGGTATACCCTGCTATTGCGGCATTGGAAAAGCTCCATCTTTCAGCATAACGGCGAATTTTTCGGGTGGCACTGGTTTACTAAACAGATACCCCTGTACCTCATCGCATCCAAGCTCACGCAAAAGTTCCAACTGCTCCTTTGTCTCCACTCCCTCGGCAATTACCTTTAATCTGAGATTGTGAGACATGTCTATAATTGTCTTAACAATCGTCAAATCATCCTGGTCATTTGTAATCTCATTTACAAAAGAACGGTCAATCTTCAGCTTTTTAAATGGCAGGTGCTTTAAATAACTCAGCGATGAGTAGCCTGTGCCAAAATCGTCTATAGCGACATTGACGCCCATTGCGTTAAATCTGCGCAGCATCGATATTGTGCTGTCCACATTTTGCATACAAAAACTTTCTGTAATCTCTAATTCTAAGTGTTCTGGAGACATCTCCGTCTTATTCAATACGTCAAAGACCATTTCTGCAAGATCATAGTTCCATGATATCTGAGTTGTCGATACATTAACGGCCATAAGTATGGGGGGCAGCCCCTTGGTCTGCCACGCGGCATTTTGTTTGCAGCTCTTGTAGAGCACCTGCTCGCCTAGTGGTATTATTAATCCCGTATCTTCAGCAACTGCTATGAATTTATCAGGGAACAGCAGCCCCTTTTCCGGGTGCTGCCACCGCACCAGTGCTTCTGCCCCTATAATCATGCCGGTTGATATATCTACCTGCGGCTGGAAGTGCAGGATTAACTCATCGCGCTCAAGCGCTAGGCGCAGTTCTTTCTCTACAGATATGCGTCTGTTTAGCTCTTCATCCATGTCAGCTTTAAATAACAGATAATTATTTTTGCCTGCTTTTTTGGCGTGATACATGGCTGTGTCTGCATGTCTTAACAGCTCACCAGCACCATTGGCATCTGACGGGCAAATGCTTACTCCTATGCTTGCCGTTATTGTGAGAGGCTGCCCGTTAACTTCATATGGTTCTTTTAAATGCGTTAATAGTTTACTTGTGATTGTCTCAATCTGGTTAACATTGTTCACATTTGACAGTATCACTGTAAACTCATCGCCGCTCACACGCGACACGGTATCGCTTTCCCGAATAGTTCTGGTCAATCTGTCAGCAATCGATTTAATTAGCTTGTCTCCAACATCGTGTCCCATCGTGTCGTTTACTATTTTGAAATTATCTATATCTACGTACAAAACGCCAAGCATGTATCCATAACGGGTGCCGCTTTTTATTTCATGGCTTAATCTGTCAAAAAACAATACCCTGTTGGGCAGACCGGTAAGGGTGTCATTATTTGCCATATACTCCAGTTTCTCTTCCATACGCTTACGCTCAATAATGCCTGAGAGCGTGTTAGCAGCAGACACTAAGAAGTCTTCTTCCAGAGCTGTATGTGTATGACCTGCCTCTACGTACAGATTTATTACACCAATTGTCCTGTCCTTTACCTTAATAGGGATACAATAATGCCCATGATTACTTATGCCTTCATAAGTAGTATCATGGCTGTCATCAACCTCAGCGGTGAATACCACATTCCCCGTAAAAGCACTGCGTCCACACAGGCAACTGCCAACAGGTACTCGTCTGCAGAGGTCTAACAACTGCTGGGAAAAACCCCTATGAGCCACCATCTCAAGCTCGTCACGGTTGTTTCCTGTCAGAAAAATACATCCTTTGGTTTTTGTTGACAGCCATGGGACTGTGCTGATTAGCTCCAGGAACTTATCTAAATATTCATTTAATGAAAACGTCTGTATCGATAATTGCAGTATCGAGTTTATAGTGTTTTGAATCAAATAACCTTGATTTATTTTTTCCTCTGACTCCTTTCGCATGATTACACCGGCAATTGTACGTGCAATACTTTTCAAAAATACATCGTCCTCTTTTTTCTTTTCATGCCCTTCGTTTAAGTATACATTGAATACCCCCAGTAATCTGTCCCCTGAAATAATAGGCACACAGTAATGCCCGTGTGCCGCCATATTTGCATACCTGACTGAGTGTTTTTCGTCTTTATTGCAGTCTGGACAAAACACTATCTCTTTGGAAGATGCTGCCAACCCGCAAAGACATTGCCCAAATGGCAGAGGGGAACACATCGACAACTGCTCGGCGCTGAAATGATGAGATGCTGCGATTCTGAGCTGCCCTGATTCCTCATCTGTAAGAAATATACACCCTTTCGATTGTAAAGATATCCACGGGTTTTGCAATATTAGTTCTAATATATTTTGCAATAGCAGCTTAAGAGAATCAGGCTGCAACGATATCTTAAGGATAGATTTAATAATTTCCTGTTCCTTTACATGTAATTCTGCCTCACTCTTCTGATGTAATAAATCATTATAGCTCTCCACCAATGCGATTTTTGATTTAGTCCTGTAAAGAACAAAGATGCCAATAAGATAAACCGCAAGCGACGCAAGCAATACATATATGCAATTATTAATGACATCCCTGTCAACAGGCGCGGTGCTGATAAATAAGATTACGTTCCAGTCAGAGTCCTTATAATGTGTCCTTACCTCAAGATATTCTGTATCTGCCGCTTGAGTGCCAGACTTGTCCTTTTGACTAATGGTAACAGTTGTTCTGGTGTCCTTTCCAGCCCTATTTTTAATTGGCAGCGGCATTATGGTTACGTTTTCATATTGCCTGCGGTCTTTTATCTGTTGCAGCACATCTTCTGGCAGCTTAGTCATAGAGTGATAGACATATCTTTCGTCGCTTGAATGAAAGATAACGCCGTTGCTATCTTCAACCATAAATATTTCATTATTTCCGGCATTAGGCGGTGTAAATATTTTTAAATCGAATTTCACTACAACAACACCAATTACCTGCTTCCCATTCTTTATCGGATAAGATATATAATATCCTGGTGATTTTGTAACAGTGCCAATGGCTGTGTACTGGTCTGGAGTTCCTTTTACGGCATTTATGAAATATTCTCTAAAACTCAAATCCCTACCAACTAAACTTAATGAAGTTCTATAGTTACTCGACGCTGTTACAATACCATCCATATTAATTATAAATGTTAAATCTGCCCCTGCTGAGTCATTAAACTTAAATAAATAATCATTTATATTTGCCCCCCTGTTAGGATGTTTTACAAATTCTACGACAAAAGGACGCTCAGACAGTATCCTGGAGTAAGCCTGGTAGTTTTTTACCATGTCTAACAAATAGCTGTTATATACATTTAATTGCCCTGATGCGTATTTGTGAAGTCTTTTCATCTCTCTGTCTTTAGTCAATACTGCCGTAAATATCAATAAGATTACAGCAGCCACTAACATGAAAACAGTAAAGATTTTGTTGTTTAGATAACTTCTCAGATATCTCCGCTTGCCAGCAACAGACTGATCAATCATCTTGTCAACATTCTCCGTCGATTCAGGTTATTTGTAATACCCATATTATTACCCCGCTACCGCGCCGCCATCAAGTGTATACTGCCTATCACGCTATCAATATTGCCATATCCATACAGGTAAAATCAATATACTTTTTAGTTGCTGTCACTAAAGGTTCAAGCCATGCTTAATGGTGACTTTTCCCGGGGATATAGTACATTACGTGCAGTGACAGATTAGTTACAGATTAGCCATTCTGTAATAAATTTATAGATTTTACTAAGCAGCTCTAAACCTTTTGTCTCGACCGTGGTCTCGGATTTGAGACTATGGTGTCGTAGATTTTATCGTTAATCGGGTCATAGGCAGAGAGTTTGCCGTAAAACACTGCCCCGGTGTCTATAACTACGGCATTTTTGTACTTCGTAACGTTCTTATGCGGGGTGTGTCCAACGATTATGTCCTTGCCCCTGTATCTTTCATAGTTCCTTTCCCACAGGAGGGATTGTTTTTTGGCGGTCTCTACAGTCTCACCGGTTGGTATCCCGCCATGTACAAAGATATGAGTCTTAGTTTCATAATAAAACTCAAGCCTTTCGACAAAAGGCACCAAAGACCGCTCTGAGCTTTCATATCTCTGGGCATTTTCTATGCCGTCATAGCTTTCAATTGTGTTTACACCGCCGTTAATTATCCACAGTTGAAACATCTCGGCTGTCCTGATTTTAAATGCGTTATAGGCAAGATATTCATGGTTGCCTGCAAGCAGGACGATTTGCTCGTTGTATTTGTTTTTTAAATCGTCAACATATTGGACAACCTGAGCGCTGTCTGTGCCCCTGTCAATATAGTCGCCAATAAAAATCAACTGGTCTTGGTCAGGGTTGAATTTTATTACATTTTCTACTAAATCAACCGTAAGCCCATAGCAGCCGTGTATGTCGCCTATGGCAATCTGTCTCTTAAACTCCATAATAACTCAATTCCATAATACCTTACGGGCATTTCTCATTTTTGTCAGAGTTTCTTACACTCGCTGGTACACCGGTTAAAAACTTCTTTACATATGTCAGGACATTGTGCGGATTGGCATCTTTGCCCGCAGGCGGCATAGTTATTATCACATTGAACCTTGCAGGACATACCCTCTCCTTCTCTTAACTCTTTGACAGCCTTTAGGAGTTCATCCTGATGTGCTTGTAAGTCCTCGCTTGTTGTGGCACGGTCAAGGCTGTCTTTATAGCATATTTCCATTATATCTAAAACATCGTCAAAGTTGGTCTGTATGTAAGTCCCCAGATATTTATCGTTGAGGTCCCCTGATAAATTCGATAACTTCACGTATTCTTTATTAAGCTTGTCGGCCAACTCGATATATATTCCAGCGTCCTGCAGATTGTGTTTTGAATTCAGCTCCATAATTTTAGAGATTACAGCCGCTATTTCCTTTGTATATTGGCGCAAGGCCTGCACATTGACAGACTTGCCTTTTTCTACTGCTTCAGGGATATTCTTCAGAATGCCGTATTTTTCATACGCACGTGCGCTGTCAGCAAGCAGGCTCACCTTTGCATCAAACGATGCTGCCTTACGGGCAAGGGATTCATTTATCAGCCCCACATAATAGAGACTTTCCTTGTGGTCACCAGCCTTACTGAAGTTAATCAGGCTGTTTATGTAATCATCAATATTAAACAGCGCCATGCCAAGTCCATAGTACATATCCGGGTCATTGTTCTTCCTGTCTATCAATGTGCCGAATATCGCCGCCGACTCATAATATCTCTTGTTTGCAAGGGCGTTAAAGGCATAGTCAGTGGCGTTGAGCATCGAGGAAAACACCCTCAGCGGCTTTATCAGCTTATACCTCTGCCTGTAAAAATAAAACCCTTGTCGGTTTCTAATATCATAAATCTCAGTGTAGTTTTCAGGCCTTTCTAATGTACTGTTTTCCCACATTACAAACATACCCTCGTCGTCCCTCATCTCATATACCGCCCTGTAACCGCTGAAGGGCACGGTCTCAGGCTTATTCTTTTCCTCATAAATGAATAAGCCAAAGTCGTCTCTCATTTCATATATCTTAGGCTCCTTCTGATTAAACGGTGAAACGTCCTCGGGATTAACCAGTGTGTATGTCTCAATTACAGATTCGGCGTTTCTGTCGGCATCCTTCCACACGGAAATCCACAGATTTACTATTTCATTGACCGTCTTGTTGTAATGCCAGAGCATGTCGCCAGTATATCTGATGGGTGTATCAGTGTGGTTGTCGCTGAAGAATACGTTTTTAAAGTTCGAGTAAGGCGGCTTTTTTTCATATCCCCCATAGATTACTGGTGCGTATCTCGTAAAGTCCGGCTTCTTATCTCCGCCGTCATACCCTCCATAAAACACCGGTGCATATCGTAAATATGTCCATTCCTCGCAAAACCCACCTATACGGCCTGGATAATACTTCTGTACTATATACATCGACAAGTCTGTCATCAGACGCGAAAAGTAGTCTTTTTTCAGGTCGTTGCGCTTATGAGCCTCAAAGACCGCTGCTTCATAGAGATTATCAAACACCTTCTTGTCCTGATATGCCGTTGGTTTATATTCGGTTTTGTACAACTCATCAACCATAGAATCATAAAATGGTATCAGTGCGTATCTCAACCGCGTTGGAGTCAATGCAATGGCAGTTGTCAGCGCCTTTTCGTGAACCTTTTGGAAGCAGTTCCACTGCTTGATATTTTCCTGTGCAAAACCAGTCCCGCCAAATATAATAAATAAGCCGACTGCCAGTACGATTAACAAACGTAATCTCATTCGCTCCTCCAGTTATTCCTCTTGTTTTTCCATGCTTGTGTAAAGATTATCACAAGGCTGATGACCATCGGCTTGTACCGCCAAACATGTCTATATTTAGTTTTCACATACCAATTATAGCAAATATGAACGTTATTAATAAAAGATTTTATTTAACATTAAGATGGTTATGCTCCGGTAAGATAGTTATCACAGGATTTCCAGACCAGACTGTGCTGTATTGGGCTGACACACCAACTGACACAAGAAATCGCCGTAATTCGATTCTACGCTTCTGTGTATGTTGTCTATAAATGCTTTGCCTTGTTCCATATGCCTGCATTTAACCTGATTATGGTTTACAACAAGCTGATTTAACAACATTTACATTGAGAGATAGTTATGATTAGATTATTGCCGCCGTGGTGACAGAAGAATTCTTTTTAGAAATATATTTTACAAAGTTAGCAAAACTGCTTTACTTTACTAAACATTATATGTTACTCTGGCTTAACAGTAAAATTAGTATGGGTTAAGCGGCAGGCAGCGCGGCAGGCAAGCGGCAGTCAACATGGATTCAGCGGCAAATCTATATACAAAAGGAGCGTAACAGCATGAGAAAAAACTGGAGAACATCTAAGAAATTGTTCCAGAGGGCAGAGGAGCTGTTTCCCGGCGGAGTAAACAGTCCTGTCAGGGCGTTTAAGGCCGTAGGAGGCAATCCAATCTTTATTGATACAGCTTATGGGGCAAAGATTTTCGATGTTGACGGCAACGGCTATATCGATTATGTTATGTCATGGGGTCCTTTAATCTTAGGGCACGCCCACAAGGATGTAGTAGATGCCCTTACAGAGGCAGCCGAAGACGGCGTAACATTTGGGGCGCCGACCCTGCTTGAGATAAAAATGGGCGAGATAATACAGAAGTATTACCCCTCTATGGAGAGGATGCGTTTAGTAAGCTCAGGCACTGAGGCAACGATGAGCGCTATCAGAGTAGCACGTGCGTTTACCAAGAGGGATAAGGTGATGAAATTTGAGGGCTGTTATCACGGTCATGCCGATGGACTTCTGGTAAAGGCTGGCTCAGGCGCCGCTACTCATGGGCAGCCTTCAAGTCTTGGAGTGCCACAGTCCTATGCACAGGAAACGATAACTGTTCCATATAACGACATCAAGGCAGTCGAGGCAGTTGTGCAAACTGACTGGAAGGACATAGCCTGTATAATTGTCGAACCCATAGCGGCCAACATGGGCCTGGTACTGCCGAAGCCCGGATTTCTTGAAGGTTTGAGGGAAATAACAGAGAAACACGGAATTGTGCTGATATTTGACGAGGTGGTAACCGGCTTCAGGGTAGCTGTTGGCGGCGCACAGGAGCTTTATGACATTAAGCCTGATTTGACATGTCTTGGCAAGATAATCGGCGGTGGATTGCCAGCGGGCGCTTATGGCGGCAAGAAAGAGATTATGTCGCTGGTCTCTCCTGACGGCCCTGTATATCAGGCAGGTACACTTTCAGGGAATCCGGCAGCAATGGCCGCTGGTATTGAAACGATTAAAAATATCGGGAGAAAAGGTTTTTACGACCTGCTTGAGTCTAAGGCTGAAATCCTTGAAGCCGGATTCAAAGACGCGATTAAACGCGCCAAGGCAGACATCAAATTTTACCGCATCGGCAGTATGTTCTGCCAGTACTTCACCGAACACGATGTCTATGACTACGAGACAGCCGCAAAATCAGACACCAAACTATATGCTGAATATTTCAGATCTATGCTTGAGGAAGGGGTCTACTTCCCGCCTTCACAGTTTGAGACCTGCTTCCTGTCGATATCCCATTCTAAATACGATATACAGTTCTCAATGAGGAAGAGCTACAAAGTCTTAAGAAATATGTAATTGCCACTTACGCCCCCCATCGCGCCGTGAAAATACTTAAAAGGCCGATGGAGGGCTGCAATTCATTTTACGGAGGGGCGTGTTGTGTGACTAAAGTTGCTGTACATTAAATAACCTTGTGTGTAAAATAGAGAGGATGGCTGCCGGTCTGATAAAAAGTGTGATACTGTGCTTTGATAACAGCGAACTGTCTATGACAGCCTCTGATGCCGCGGTGAGGCTTGCTGTTAGTTTAAACTTATCTGTCACAGGTATTCACGCCTTTAATGCCTCGATGCACGAGGGTGCGTTTAGGATAATGGAGCCGACGCTTCCCGTTCAATATCAAAAAGAAGAGATACTTAAAAAACAGAGAGATGCCCATAATACCCTAATAAACGTAGGCATGGAGCGTATCTCTATCTCTTATTTAAAACCCTGTGAGGAATTATTCAGCACCGCTGGGGTGTCTTACAAATCAAAGATAAAAGAGGGTAAAAATTTTATCGCCATAAACGAGATGATACGAGAAAATGAGGACGACGCAACGCTTGTCGTATTGGGTGCGTCTGGATTCAACCACAGGGAACCAGGCTTTATCGGAAGCGTCTGTATGCGGGTAATAAGGACAACTGACGCAGACTATCTTGTGGTGAAAAGGGCTGTAAACTTTGACAGCCCAAATATTGTTGTGTGCCTCGATGGAAGTGAGACATCGATTTCAGCACTTAAAATGGCAAAGGAGACTGCCGAGACATTTGACGCCCAACTGCACCTCCTCTATGTATTTGACACTGCCCTGCACAGGGATGTCTTTGCCAGACTGAAGGACTCATTAATAGAGGGCGATGGGTTTACCTTTAATACGAAAGAACAGGAAAAGGCCCATGACGATTTCATAGACGTAGGGCTTGAGAAGGTGGGTGTCATGATAATTGACAGGGCAGAGAAAGAGGCGCTCAATGGAAACCAGGCAGGGATAATGTCAGCCGGTTGGGGCCTTGTTGGAGATAGACTGAGGCTCAAACCTGTGATAAAACAGGTACTGTCTGGACATATATATAAATCCATTTGTGATTACGCAGCTAAGGTATCTGCCGAACTTATATTCATCGGGAGAACCGGAAGACATTACATTGAAGGAGTAGATATTGGGTCTGTGGCAGAAAATGTCATAAGATATGCCCCGTGCAGCGTATTTGTCTCACGAGCCAAGGAACACAAGGGATGGGTAATGTGATGAAATATCAGCCATATATTGTCTCATGGAACATAACAAAGCGCTGCAACCTATCATGCGGCCATTGCTACATAGACGCTGGCACACCGGAAGCGCCGGAGCTAGACACACATCAGTGCAAAGCACTAATTGGCTCCCTTGCCGCCATAAATAAATCCATGATGCTGATAGTAACCGGCGGAGAGCCTATGATAAGACCAGACATATATGAACTCATAGGACATGCGGCAGCGGTAGGATTTATCACCGTTTTAGGCACAAACGGAACACTTGTAACAAGCGACAATGTAAAGAAGCTCAAAGACGCCGGACTCAGAGGGGCCGGTATCAGCATAGATTCCTCAATCCCTGACGCTCATGATTCATTTCGCGGCATCAGTGGTTCGTGGTCAAAGGCGCTTGAGGCCCTGCGGCTGCTAAAAGAGTCCGACATAGAGACACAGCTTGACGTTACTGTGATGGACAACAATTGTGCTGATATAGAAAAGTTCGTTGCGCTTGGTGTGGAGCTGGGTGCTAAGGCGGTGAACTTCTTTTTTCTTGTATGTACTGGCAGGGCGATGAAGACATTCATATCTACTGAAAACTATGACAGCGCGCTAAGAAAGATAGTGGAACTCTCACAGTCAGAGCGGCGCCTTATGGTCAGGGCACGGTGCGCCCCTCATATTTACAGGTTTATGCACGAAGACGGCGCTCACATCCCATCGGGGACAAGGGGCTGTCTGGCAGGGCGCTCCTATATGCGCATTGATTCATATGGAAATGTAACGGCCTGCCCGTACATGCCGGACGTACTTGGCAATGTGAAGTCTGAGTCAATTGCCGATATATGGGAAAATTCTGATAAGCTTGGGGCCATGAGGGATGGCAAATATGGAGGCAGGTGCGGACGCTGTGAATATACTGAGGTCTGCGGTGGATGCAGGGCAAGGGCGCTGGCCGAAAAAGATGACTTTATGGATGAGGACCCGCTCTGTACATATGAACCAAAACAAGGCGTGGAGACGCTAAAAGTAGATACTGACGATTTAAAATCTGAGATGCAGTGGGACGATGCTGCTAGACAAAGAATAAAGGCAGTCCCTGCATTCGTGAGAAAAATGGTAATTAAGGCAATAGAAAAGGCAGCCAAAGAAAAAGGCGCAACACTAATCACAACCGAACTCCTTGATGAGGTAAAAAAACGCAGCCCATCGCATAAACGTTGAGCGTCTAAAGAAGGGGGTAATACCTAATATGTTCCATGTAGAGATGAAACAAAAGAAGACTGTTAATGCACTTCCGCAGCGGTGTCTTGAGTGGCTTGTAACGTCGAGGATGAATTTTATAAACGAAATGAAAGAAGGCAAGCCGCTGCGCTATTTCTCTGCGCACTTGCCGGTCATGGCCACATGGCCTGCCTCCATGTGTAATGGGGGTAATGGGGGCAATGACGATGTTGTTGATACGGGCTATCCGGTTAATATGACAGTAAAGGGAATAGGATTGATACCACGCGACGAACTGCTCACATCCTTTACGGAGATGTTTGAGACTATTACCGTGTCATCGCGGACAAAACCCCACATGGAGTCAATCACAGAGAGAGTTGGGGCAATTAATAAACTCTACGGCGACATAGGGAATTTCGATCCATCGGTTCTTGGCGGCCTTGAGATATTTGGTGGAAAGACGCTTGATAATCTCAATGAAAACAGCAATGCAAGTCTGCTCTACGTAGGGATGCATCAGGCTGACGGCGCTTCGGCAGGCGGCGGCATGGGGGTGTCCTACATTAGTTTTCAGGTCAACGGCCACATAGAAATACTTAATAAAAATAACCCGTACTATAGATTTTTGCTTGCGTCGAGAAAACTTTTTGAGTTTGACAAGTTTCACATCTTTCAGCCCGATTATCCATTTGGATATCTGATAAAAATAAAAGAAGTCCTTGATAAATCCCCCTGGTCAAAGGCATCAACAGGACACTGATGGCAGGACACTGATGCAGTTAACAGATAACTTTGGGCGCTCCATAGACTACATACGCATATCTGTCACAGACAGGTGCAACCTGAGGTGCGTCTATTGTATGCCCGATACGATGAAAAGCGGCTGCTATCAAGATGGAAAAATTAACACTGATTCTATCCTGACATACGAGGAGATTGTGCGGTTTGTCGATGTTGCTGCGACACTTGGGATAAAGAAGATAAGACTGACAGGCGGGGAGCCATTAGTAAGAAACTCCATCGATGAACTGGTGAAGGGTATAAAGGAAATCCCTGGGATAGAGGAGTTGAGCCTGACGACAAACGGGCAGCGCCTCGCGGGGATGACTTCGGCTTTGGCTCAATCCGGCCTTGATAGGGTAAACATAAGCCTTGATTCATTAAGGGCAGACCGTTACGCAGAGATTACCAAAGGTGGAGACTTCGATAAAGTAATGGCGGGCATAAGGGCGGCAGAGGCGGCGGAGTTATTGCCGGTAAAATTAAACATGGTGCCGATGGTTGGCATAAATGATGATGAGATAGAGGCGTTTGTTAGGTTTGGGATACAGACAGGCTGCCAGATAAGATTTATAGAGCTGATGCCGACAGTAGTAAACGAACATTTATTTAATAAGGGGTTTATAGGCACAGACGAGATAAAGCGCCGAATTGAAAGGGAATTTCACATAACCCCATTGAAGTTAAGGAAACACGGCCCGGCGCGGTATTTCAGCGTAACTGACCACGCGGAGCACACAAATGGAATCATAGGGATAATAAGCGCGGTGACGTGCCGATTTTGTTCCCAATGCAACAGACTTCGCCTCACAGCAGACGGCAGATTACGACCATGCCTGTATTCAAATATCGAAGTCAGTCTGTTTGACGCACTGCGGCATAATGCCTCAAAAGAGGAGCTGCAGGGATTAATCCTTCAGGCCGTAGATTTAAAGCCGGAGAGACACCATATCACTGACGGCACAGAAACAGACACACCCACAGCCTCAGGCGCCCCGTTTATAATGTCCGGCGTCGGCGGTTAGATAACGCACTGCTGAAAATTTAATAATTTTCATCACCCTGCTTGTGTCACTATGTTCAGACTATTCCTTAAACACATTCAAATAAGACAGCGGTTATTTCTGGTGTGATTCAGGCCAGACTGTTGTATGCCCAGTCTCCACCACGCCAGAATAACCGCATTTCATAACAGCTTTACTTACCAGATTACATCGTTATCAGCACTGCTTAACCTACAATATTACGGCTCAAGAACAAGGCGAAAACCTATGTCTTGTTCCTGGATGTTGGGGTGATAGCTGCCTCTTCTGGAGCATCTCAGGTTATTTGAATCACTACTGAAATTACCCCCTCGAATTACACGTCTGCCGTCGCCTGACATATTTACAGGATTATCTGTTCCACTTTCGGCATAAGCATCTTTGGCATAAACATCTCTTATCCACACCCATACATTGCCAACCATATCATAAAGACCTAGCTCGTTAGGATGTTTTTGCCCTACGGTGTGTGTCGTGCCATCAGAATTACCTCTGTACCATGCGTAATCAGTAAGCTCTTTGTCAGTGATGTTCTTCACATATTTCACTTCCTTGCCCCCTTCGCGGCAGCTATACTCCCACTGCGCCTCGGTGGGCAAATTATAGTTCTTGCCAGTCATATGATTCAACCTTGAGATAAACCGTTGTATGTCGTTCCAGCTTACTGACTCTACCGGAAAACTATCTCCTATTTGAAGCTTAGATGGATTATCGCCCATCACTTCCTTCCACAGCCCCTGTGTTACCTGGTACTTCCCCATGTAGAAATCACTTACACATACCCTATGCAATGGCCTTTCATTTTGCTGCCCATCACCAAACGTATCTCCCATCTGAAAACATCCGCCCTTCACAAACGCCATCGGAATGTCGCTTACACTTTGACCATACACGGTTTGAGATACAATTAACATCACAAACAACATACACACTACCATCGCTGACTTCTTCATAACACATATCCTCCATCATTATGATTTAACCCGGTCATATGCCGGGACGCCTAACAACTGTGTCTCTCTATGCTTCTCATCATAGTTGACAATTGTTTTACCCGAGTACAAGCCATTGTCAAGACCTCAATCCCGAATTCTGTCAGTCCACTATGAATCACGCTCACAAAATCATCACGCGGTATCGCTATCACAGACGTATCCTCAACTGCCAGCGCGTTGACCGTGTTATCATTACGAGCGCATGTTGGTGTTCCACAATAAAAGTTCCCTTCTGTCAAGACTCGGATTTCTACCTCTCTGGCATCCTCTGAATTATTATGAAGTTGTATGGCCCCTCTCTCTACTATAAAGAAGAACTTGGCCTTGTCTGACGCCTTAAACAATACATCACCCCTCCAGTATCTCTTCACAAAGGATTTCCGTGCTATAGCTACAACAGCATCATCACTAACCACTGAAAGGCATGGAAACAGACGGAGTTGGTTTTCATCACACTCACATCCATTTCTCGGCTGTGTTTCATGCTCAACTGTTATCATAATCCCTCCTCAATAATATAGTGACCAATATTACCATCTGATGCGTTACAAATCTGTTACAGATTCACACTCAGTAAATAAATTTTATTTACTGCAGTGTGACTATAATCACTGATATAAAGATGTGACAATAACTACAATGGCTTATGAGAATGTTGACTATAAATTATAGATAATGAATTTATGTTTATGTCTAAGATAAAAAATGCTTATACAACAACACTTATTTTGTTCATGACATAACATAACAGCCATTAATTATGGCGTAAATTCACTATAATCCATCATTGGACTTGCTGTACCTGATGATGGTGTTTCGTAAACAGGTATGACTTATAGATGTGAGGAGGTGTGCATTATCATAATTCATACGCTGTTTAATACTTATATAATACAATGCACGCGTATTATATATTTACACATATGCCGACGTGATATCATGTGAATAAATATTTACTTAAAATAAATGTACAGGAGGTTAGAATGAAAACAGAAGAAGGGTATCTTGATATTGATGGCGGAAAGATATGGTACAAGATATATGGCGCTGATAATCGGGCGATTCCACTAATTGTCGTTCATGGCGGGCCTGGGTTTTCCCATGATTACCTTGAACCTTTAAATGGACTTGCCGATGAGCGCCCTGTTATCTTCTACGATCAAACAGACTGCGGGAACTCCAGCAAGAGTAATGACCCATCGAGATGGTGTGTTGAATACTTTGGCCGTGAGCTTGCACAGGTTTGTACAGCGCTTGGACTAAAGCAATGCCACGCCTTAGGGCATTCATTCGCTGCCGCCATTGTCGTATCATGTCTTCTTGAGGCCAAGTGTGATGCGATAAAAACAATGATACTTGCTGGCCCGATGTTAAATGGTGCGATAATGAATGACGATATCGCCTGCGCCATTGACTTGATGCCTGAAGAACACCGCACAGTCCTGCGTTTCGCCCGCAGCAATGACACATCCAAATTCACACAAGACCAGCTAGATAAGGCCCAGACAACATTTCTTAGACAAGTTTACTGCCGCGTTGATACATGGCCAGAATGTCTTTACAGAAGTATAGGAAAGCAAAACACTGCCTTCTTTAATCATATGATAGGCCAAAGTTTATTTAACTTCACAGGTAATCTTAGAGACTTTGACATAACAGATAAACTTGGAGACATCAAAGTTCCAGTTCTACTAACATGGGGCGCTCACGAGTGTGTTAATCCAGATTTTGATAAAGCAGCGTTTCATAACAATAAAATACCTGGGGCACGTACAATAATATTAAACGAAGCCTCCCACATGCATCATCTGGAACAGACAGAGGCATATCTGGAGGCGGTCAGGGGTTTTCTCAGGGAAAACGAGGCCGGCAATTAGACTAATACCGCGTTGCGGTCTATAATCGTTACAATTAGGAGGGTTTAAAAGTGAAGGTCTTAAAAATGTTAGTTGTCATAGTTTTTGTCATGCTTATAACAATGTCGTTTGTGGTTAATTGTGAGGCCGTAGACCCGTTTGAAAACAACATGGGGCTTTTAACGCAGCCCAATGAGCTCTATTTCCTTTTATATCCAGGGTTTTATTCGGCAGCAAAGCTCAAGGACAGCTCCGGCACCACATCCACAAACGACCTCGGCGCAAGGCTCTACCAGACCACCATAAGGCTTAGCTGGTTTAATAAATCCCTGTTTGGCAATGCGCTTACAGTAGGCGGCTTGCTTCCAGTGGGGACAACTGAGCTTTCTGGCAGCTCAAATGCGGGCATAGGTGATGCAATGTTTGTAGCTGGCTATTGGCTCGTAGATGACAAATCTACAGGGACATATGTTGCTGCTGGCTCTTACCTCGTCGCCCCAACCGGTTCATACAATAAGAACAGGGCTGCAAACATGGGGAAAAATGTGTGGCAGTTTATGCCAAGCGTAGTTGCAGCTAAACAAATTGACAAGTTAGATATAGAGCTTACTTTCAAATACAATATGAGTACAGAAAACAAGGATACAGGTGTAAGAGAAGGAAATTCAGCGATAATCGAAAGCTATACCGGTTATTTTGTCAGGCCGGATTTGATGCTTGGGGCACATCTAAACGCCACATTTGGGGCAGACAGTCACACTAACGGCATAAGAAACCCCAACACCGCCGTGCAGGTTTTTCAGGCCGGACCGTCGGTTATGTGGGCATCGGGAAGATTCAGCGCACTTGTTGTCGGTCTTGGCGATTTCGCTGCCAAAAATACCGCTCAGGGCTACACTGTTTATGCGAGGCTGGGGTACAAATTATTTTAAGGGGATTTTCTCAGAGACATAAGGTTTGGCATGTTAAAATAAATTAAATATTTTTTATTTTGTAATCAATCTGTAATCTATATGTAATCAAGATGTAAGGCATGTATAAGTTATAATAGAAACAGCTAATGTGTTTGACATGGAGGTAGTAAAGATATGGCTGCAGCAGTATTAGCAAAGATAACCGCACCTGACCTTGACAGGGTGGTAGAGCGGGAATCGTGTTTTCGCATCTTAGATAAATCCCTGCAAAAACAGGTCGTCTGGGTATCGGCCCCGGGCGGCTCAGGGAAGACCACATTGGCTGCAAGCTATCTTAAGAGCCGAGCCAATCCCTTTATCTGGTATCATATGGACGATATGGACATCGATGCCACCTCTTTTTTCTATTATATGACCCTTGCCGTTACAACCCTGCCGCTTAAAACAGAACTGCCGGAGTTTACCTCTGAATATTTTAACAATGTTAAGGGCTTCGCTGTGAGATATTTTAAACAGTTATTCGCAGGGCTGAAAGATTCTCTGAACTCTGCCGGTTCGCCCTCCCCTTTTATAATCGTTTTCGATAACTATCAGAATCTCCATGCTGATTCAATAGTTCATGACGTTATAGCGAGGGGTATTTTCTCCCTGCTGCCCGAGGGATTCGCCGTTGTCGTAATAAGCAGGGGTGAGCCTCCAATAGAATATGCCGAAATCAGGAGAAACGATGCTTTAGGCATGATTGACTGGAATGATCTGCTATTTACCCTTGATGATACTGTAAAGCTGGTAAGGCTTTCGACTGAATCTGAAGTGCCGGAGGATACAATCAGGCAGTTGCACAAGAAAATGGACGGCTGGGCGGCAGGACTGACTTTGGCAATCGAAAGGGGAGATATCGCATCTTTTATTTCCAATATTGAAGGCACGGGTACGAATGAGGCAGTTTTTGACTACTTTGCCACTGCGATATTGGAACAGACTGAACCAGTCGAGCGGGAGTGTCTGCTTAAGACCGCGTATTTCAGAGAATTCAGTCTTCCAATGGCGGAAAAGTTAACCGGCTGTGGGCAGACCCATAAGATATTATCGAAGAAACACCGCCAGTTTTTTCTTACTCAAAAGCAGACAGACGCTGGGCTTATGTTCCAATATCATGACCTGTTTCAAGATTTTTTACGAATCCGTGCCAAAGATTATTTTAATAAGCAGCACGAAGCCGAAATAGCGCGCCGCGCTGTGGATATTTTAGAAGAGAACGGGCATTTTGAGACAGCGGCCCAACTCTGCATAGACACGTCAGACATTGAAAGGCTCTCATCTCTGATGCTTAAGCACACCCCATCGATGATAGCACAGGGAAGAGGCGCTTTGTTAGTTAAATGGTTTGCCGCTATCCCCAGTGATTTTCTCAAAGACCAGCCCTGGCTGCTCTACTGGAAGGGTATGAACAAGCTACAATCCAACCCTGATGAGGCGCGTAAAAATCTTGAGACTGCGTATGTGAAATTCAAATCGATAAATGACCCCGAGGGATTATTTTCCACGTTTTGCGCCATCGTAGATACATATGTTTATGAATGGAAGGACTTCCACCCTCTTAATAATTGGATTCATGAATTCCATACAATGGCGAAACGATATAAGATTGAGACCGCGCCAAATGAATTCCCAGAACATGTTTCCCCTACACAGGCTGTTTCAACTGAGCTGAGGCAGCGGTTAACTATCAGCATATTCTCGGCGCTTATGTTCAGGCAGCCAACACATCCAAACATGCCCTACTGGGAAGAACAGGCATTAAAGATACTACGCAGCTCTCAAAACCTCATGCAGCTTATGTCTCTTGGGCACACTGCCATTCTTTACTATCTCTGGACCGGCAAGATATATGATGCCGGTTTTGTAATAGAAATATTATCTCCAATTATTGAAAAAACAAAAGCACATATCCTTGCAAAGTTAATGTTCTTTAGATCGAAGGCGCTCTATCTTTTTTATACTGCTTCATTCAGAGAGGGACGGAGACTTGTAGAGGAAGGGCTGAAACTTGCTGAGGAATATGATATACACATGCTGGATTCAATGTTTTACGGTACGGGTATTTATAATTCACTCGCTATCGGAGATAATAAAATAGCGGAAGAATATCTCAATAAAATGGAATCCGCCCTGAACAGCGTGCAGTGTTATGGACGGATATACTATCATAATGTGGCCTCGCTCGTAGCCCTCAGCCAGGGCAATTACCTATCAGCTATCAAACACGCTGAAGTAAATTTGCAGTTAATAATAGAATCTGGCCTTACTTTAGTTATCGGGATTTTTGAATACATAGCCGCATATGTATTAACGGAAGCCGGGCGTTATGATGAGGCAAGGCTTCATATAAAAGAGAGCATAAAAAACGGCATTGCTTCTGGAAGTATACTCTCCACGTATAACTGTTCAATGCTTGAAAACCTGATATCAGTGTACGAAAATGACGAAGAAGATTTCATTAATAAATTTATAGAATGCATTAATATTTCCAGGACAATGGGGTTGAGATTTACATTTTTCCTGCAAAGCTCCATGGCGCGTCTATGCAAGGCGGCCATGGAAAGAAATATCGAACCTGATTTCATCAATAAAATGATCAGAGACCATGAGATTACCCCCGGTGACTATAAGCATGAGAACTGGCCATATCCATTAAAAATCTATACGCTTGGACGATTCGCCATAGAGATAGACGGCAGGCCTGTCAAGTTTTCTGGCAAAACCCAAAAGAAACCCTTAGAAATGTTGAAGGCAGTCATCGCCCTCGGAGGAAAAGCAATCGGCATTACACAGTTGTCTGACGTATTGTGGCCTGATGCAAACGGCGATACGGCGGCAGTGTCATATCGCACAACGCTCCATCGCCTGCGTAAACTGCTCAGCACTGAATATGACATAATCATTTCGTCTGACAGCTATATATCAATTAATCACGACTACTGCTGGGTAGACATATGGGCATTGCAGGATATTGCGAATGAGTTCAGGCAGACGCCAGCCGTACCAAACAACGAACAAAACATATATCGACTTTACAGTAAGGCCGTAAACACATATAAAGGCAGCTTCCTTCCGGGCGACCAGGACCAGACCTGGGCAGCTCACCATAGAGAGCAACTGAGAGATGAGTTTGTCAATATTTGCTGCAAGGCAGGGACATTTTACGAATGTATTAGTAAATGGGACAAAGGCATAGAGTGCTATAAGTCGGCGATAGAGGCAGACAATCTCAGAGAGGAGTGCTACAGGCGCACGATAGCATTTTATCTAAAGGCCGGGTTGAAACCGGAGGCGATTACACTATACAATCAATGTAAGCACGTATTTGAGACGCAACTGGGTATTAGTCCATCTGCGGAGACTATAAAACTCGTTGATTCGATAATTAAAGTTAAATGAGTACATATGGTTTTGACAAATAACAGTGTATGTAGTATGGGGAAGTCTGAGGGCGCAATTTTGAGTTCACATTTCTTGACATTCAGATGTAGAAACTGCCAGTATAGAATATGAGGTCAGATAAGCAGGTATATAAAGAAGGTGAGGCGTTCCGGTACATGGAAAACGCCAAAGGGCTGTTAAAAGGCGCGGCTATCGAGGATAATATTTACCTCGATAAAAAACCAGTCCGTGAAGCCTTTGGCACTGCTTACCTTGCCATACTGGAAGCCCTTAACGAAGCTCTAATCAAGAAAGGCCTTACCCGCAAAGAACTTCCCAAGTCCGTAGATGGGTATATGGCAGCCATAAAGAAGCACCTGTCAGTAAATAACGGCAAGCTCGTCAGGGAATTTGACAGCCTTTATGAAGCCCTGCACATCGCCGGATATTACAGAGGTTTGTTTACTCACGTTAGTGCAGTCAAAGACTTCATGAAGGAAGCCGAGGCATTCATTAAGAAGTTGCTACCCTAAGCTTGCCCCAAAATACACCACTCTTTAACAGACATAGGCACCTCCTGCTGCATATACTACATGATTATAACTAAAACTCTTTCCACTCTTTTTTTAATCAACAACCAATCTGTAACAGAAGTGTAACAGACTGTCAGTTATTATAGACTGACATTTTTCAGGGGAGGAGAAAATAAATACAAATTGGTGTGGCGTAAGACAGCGGCATCTTTGGGGAGGATTTTAAACTAATGAAAATTCTGGTGGTAGAAGATGATTTCTTAAACAGGAAACTTGTATCGGAGATACTTCGGCGTTCGGGCTACACGGTGCTTGCAGCGTCAAACGCTGGCGATGGAATAAGAATTGCCAAAGAGCAACAACCGGCACTTGTGTTGATGGACATAGACCTCCACGCCCTGAATGACGGCCTGAGCGCGGCAAAGCAATTGAAGCAGGACGATACGACAAAACATATAAATGTGGTTGCCATTACAGACTACACAAACAGAGGAACTGAGATGCGTATATACGATGCAGGATGTGACGCCTATGTTGCAAACCCAATAAGCTGTAAGGCGCTTCTGGATACAATCTCATCGTTTGTTAAATAAACCCTGATACTTTCTTGGGCTTATGATATTTGGGCAGGGCAAACACATTTGAATAATTAGGTAGTAATTGCCTATACTTTTAGCTTCGACCAATGCTTTCCTGATAGGGGGTAGGGAAGGTTTTCGACTCCCCCTATCAGGAGAGGCAAGTTTCTAAAGCGTTTGCCCTGATAACCATTGCCACTATTATACAAAATTGGTTAAACTCTCTGAGTATGCCGTGTCAAATTGAATGGAGGTCAGATGAAACGTACAAAGATAATCTTAGAGGACAATGACATACCCAGGCAGTGGTACAATATTATGGCCGATATGCCGACTATCCCAAAGCCGCCGCTTCATCCGGCAACGAAAAAACCGGTCGGCCCGGATGACCTTTCGGCCATTTTCCCGATGGCGCTTATCGAGCAGGAGGTCACCCAGGAGCGCTGGATTACTATCCCTGAAGAGGTTTTAGATTGCTACACCCTGTGGCGGCCGTCTCCGCTTTACCGTGCACACAGGCTTGAAAAGGCGCTTGACACACCGGCCAAAATTTACTATAAGTATGAAGGCGTAAGCCCCTCCGGAAGCCACAAGACCAATACTTCTATCCCTCAGGCATACTACAACAAACAGGCCGGTATCAAACGCATAGCCACAGAGACCGGCGCCGGTCAGTGGGGCGCAGCCATATCTCTGGCTGGTGTGTTCTTCGGCCTTGAGATAACCGTCTATATGGTAAAAGTCAGCTATAACCAAAAACCCTACAGGCGCATATCGATGGAGACATGGGGGGCCTCCGTTTACCCAAGTCCCAGCACGTTGACAAACTCCGGCAGGGCTATCCTCGAAAAAGACCCTGATAGCCACGGCAGCCTCGGCATCGCCATCAGCGAGGCCGTCGAAGATGCAGCCACACATAAAGACACAAACTATGCCCTCGGTTCAGTCCTCAATCATGTCCTCCTGCATCAAACAGTTATAGGGCTTGAGCTAAAGAAACAGTTTGAGCTGGCCGGTGACTATCCCGATATCGTCATAGCCTGCTGCGGCGGGGGGAGTAATCTTGGCGGACTGAGTTTTCCATTCCTCTATGACAAGATACACGGCAGGGAACTTAGAGTAATAGCCGTAGAGCCGGAGTCCTGCCCTACCCTCACCAAAGGACAGTTCAGGTATGACTACGGCGACACGGCAGGCCTCACGCCGCTTCTTATGATGTACACACTGGGGCATGATTTCGTACCGCCGGGGATTCATGCCGGTGGGTTGAGGTATCACGCCGACTCATCGCTTGTGTCGCAGCTTACGCATGACCGGCTTATCGAAGCACGCGCCTATCACCAGACGGAGGTCTTCACGGCAGCCCTGTTATTTTCCAAAAGCGAGGGGATTATCCCTGCCCCTGAGAGTTCACACGCGATTAAGTGTGCAATAGACGAGGCACTCCTTGCCAAAGAAGAAGGCAAAGAAAAGACCATCGTGTTTAGTCTGAGCGGTCACGGGTATCTTGATCTGACTGCCTACTCTGACTTTCTCGAAGGTAAGATAATCGACTGCTCGTTTCCTGAAGATAAGATAAAAGAAGCCCTGCAGCGGCTTCCAGTCATTGACTAACATGCGGCACGTTATCTTAGGAACGGCAGGACACATCGACCACGGCAAGAGTTCCCTTGTCATGGCACTGACAGGCGTAGACCCCGACAGGCTGAAAGAGGAAAAAGAACGTGGTATTACTATTGACCTCGGCTTTGCAGACCTCAGATTCGATGGTCTGACTGTCGGCATTGTGGATGTCCCCGGACATGAACGGCTGATTAAAAATATGCTTGCCGGGGCAGGAGGCATAGACATTGTCCTGTTTGCCATAGCCGCTGATGAGGGCGTTATGCCCCAGTCCAGAGAACACCTTGCAATCTGTAATCTGCTTGGCATAAGGGCAGGTATTGTGGTAATTACGAAGACTGACCTCGTTGAACCGGATATTGTGGAAGTCGTAGTGGAGGAGGTAAAGGACTTCACAGCGGGGACTTTCCTTGATGGAGCGCCGATAATTGCCGTGTCATCAAAGAGCGGTCATAATATCGATAAGCTCAAAACTCAGATCCAGATTACGGCTCTTCTGACAGCCCCCAAATCACCCGATGGAATCTTTCGTCTGCCCATCGACAGGGTGTTTACACTCAAAGGGTTTGGTACTGTGGTCACAGGCACAGCTATCTCCGGTCGGATTTCAGCAGATGATGTGATTGAAATTCTGCCTTCAGGGATAAGAACAAAGGTGCGCGGACTTCACAGCCACAACATGGCCGTTAAGACCGGTCTTGCCGGGCAGCGTATTGCTGTGAACTTGCAGGGCGTCGATAAAGATGCAATAAAAAGGGGTGATGTCGTAACGCACGGCGAGACCATTGCCGCCACAGACAGACTGAATGCCGAAGTCAGATTGCTTAAAACGGCCAAACAGTTGAAAAACAGGGCAAGCGTTCATTTTCATGCCGGTACGTCTGAGACAACAGCGCGCGTTATCTTATATCGTGTTGAGAAGCTCATGCCTGGTGAGTCCGCATTCTGCCAGTTGCGCCTTAAACAGCCTGTTATCGCTATGGCAGGAGATCGATTTATAATCAGACGCCTCTCGCCCGTCGACACCATAGGGGGCGGGCTTGTCCTTGACCCAACCCCACCGCTAAGGAGAAAAAAAGACGACGACGCCTTTTTTGATATTTATTTAACCGGAGATATAATGTCAAGACTTGCTGAGAAAATCAAAGATAGCACACTTAAAGGTATCCTTAGAAAAAAACTCTACGCCTGGGCAGTTCAGGACATAGCAATCACAGACAAGGCCATTGAAACACTGAAAAAAAATGGCCTGGTTACTGAGATAAATGAGACATTATTCCACAGTCTCTCTATCAATCAATTACACGAAGCAGTAATAACTCACTTACGGTCATATCATCACAGAAACCCGCTTCAGTCTGGCATGTCAAAGGAAGAACTCCGCTGGCTGTTTAAGCAAATAGACGTAAAGGTGTTTTATAAGATTCTAAGCACATTTAACGAAGTCATTATTGATAAAGAGTTAATACACCTGAATGATTTCAGGCCGTCTTTGACACAAATCGACGAGGGTATTAAAGCAAAAATCATCGATACGTTAAGACTGTCAGAGTTTCAGCCACCATCAAAAGAAGAACTTGCCGCTGCATTTTCGATAAAAGAAAAACAGGCTGAGGATATACTAAAACTGCTTGCCAAAGAAGGCATTCTTGTTAGAATAAATGATTCATTATATGTAGATAAAGGCGCGTATGATAAAATTATTGGCATTGTCATGGAATTCGCAAAGGCTAAGAAGGAAATAACTGTCTCAGAATTCAGGGAGATAATAGGTACGACAAGAAAATACGCCCTACCCTTTTTGGAACATCTCGACGGGAAAAAGATCACTATGCGCGTTGGCAGCATGAGAAAGATTTTAGTCGGGTAAACCCTTTACAAGCCCTGTGAAATAGCCGCTTATATCGACGATGTCGGTGCGGAGTTTGTCTATTGTTGACTGGCCAAAGTCATCGTACATATTGCCCCAGCCCGTGTACTTAAGGAGTATCTCGCCGCTTTCGGGGTCTTCTATCGATAAGACCATGATTATTTTACTCTTTCCTGCGCCGTAGCCAGCCATAAAACTGGCCTCACGGGTGTTTGAATAAATAATGGCTGAATCAGATTTGCAAATAAGATACTTATAGGTATCTGGAATCTCAGTCTTTTTTGTGGTAACAGTCTGAAACCTGCCAGTGTCGCGAAGGGATTTTAATACGGCTGCGTTAATAATGCCCTTGAGTTCGTTTAAAAAATTGGTTACCTTTTCTGTCTTTTCAACTTTGGTGTCAACAGCGGCGTTTTCCAAAATGACTGCCTTATGCTGACCAAGTCTGGCTTGTTTCGCCGTATAGGTACACATCTCTCTTGTGCCGCCTACTGGCAGTGAGGCTGTGCTTTCTTTTGCCCCAGCCAGGGCAGTACCGCTAAAAAGAATCTGGATAAGTGCCGCACTAAGAAAAATCACAATATATTTCCTGAGCATTATAAATCCTCCGGTTTAAAAAACCTTGACCTGGTTTTTACCTGATTTTTTTGCCGTGTAAAGGGCACGGTCGGCCTCAGAAATCAACCATTGAAGGGTTCTTGATTTATCTGGTATCATTCCAGCAATCCCAATGCTTACAGTCACAGTCTTTGACTGAGCAAAGCAGAGGTTTAAACTGTTTACATTTGTGCGCATCGTCTCGCCTATGAGGGCTGCCCCGTCCAATGTTGTATCAGGAAGGACGCTGACGAATTCCTCACCGCCATAGCGAGCGATAAAATCCCCAGGGCGTCTCAGTGCATCGCTCAATGCACCCGCTACACGCCTGAGACAATCATCACCGTATAGATGACCTTCCGTGTCGTTAAGCTGTTTAAAAAAATCAATGTCAACTAGTACCACAGATATAAAATTATGCCCTCTGAATGCCTTTTTCCACTCCTGTTCGGAGTAGTCATCAAAATATCTCCTGTTGGCAACCCCAGTAAGTCCATCAATATAAGACAGATTGGTAAGGATTCGATTGGCCTCCTTAAGCTGGCGTGTCAATGCCTCCAGCTCTATTTCACGTGCCTTACGCCTGTCCATCTCATTCTTTAGTTTCAGCGCCGAATCCACGCGTGCCCGCAGCTCTATCATCTTTACCGGTTTTGTAATATAATCAATAGCCCCTGCCTTAAATGCGTTTTCAAGCGATATTACACTTGTGTCGCCAGTTACCATGATTATAGGTACATCATTATACCAGTGGTTTGATTTTATCTTTTTGCACGCCCCGATGCCGTCAAGCCCCGGCAGACCTATATCCATAAGTATAAGCTCAACATCTTTGTTTATCCCGCTGTCACCTTTATCTAAACCTATGATATCGAATGCCTCCTCAGCAGAAGCTGCTAGCAGGATATTCTTATATCCAATTTTCGTTAAATGTCGGTTCATAATCAAGCATATATCATCTGAATCTTCGACTATTAGTATCGACACAATATCCCCCTACTCATAGACTGTCTCCAGTCTGTCAAGATAATCACTGAGAGCCGTGATATGTCTTTTTATTTCCTCGTAGTTTTTCTCCATTGCGTCCTTTTCAATGACCATCCCTACCTCGGTAATAAAATCAAATCCATAACCACCACCAGAACCTTTCAGTTGATGTCCTATCACACGAATTGTATCAAAGTCCCCGGAATCTATGGCCAGGATCATTTTCCTGATGTCATCGCGCCTGTTAGCAAGATAGCCCGGGATAAGTTCGGCAAGTTCACTATCTATAGTTATTATTATTGTGTCTTCTGCCATCAAGCCTCCGCTCCAAATAATATAAACGAGTAGTTCTATTCTATTAGTCATATAATCTACCATAAACTTTGTAATATTTTAAAGTTTAGAAAGAAACCTAAATCCACCAGCTATGGCACCAGTTTTAGGTTTTGGGGAGATTTTTGTAATGTTAAGTATCTTCCGTGATGAGCAGCGCCTTATGTTCCAATGTTAAATTGCCCTGCAATATCTCGCAGCTCCGCAGATAGGCCTGATAGTTTATCCACGGATGCTAATACGTTGTGTGAGTTGCTGGAGGTTTCACTGGAAATCCCTGCCACAGTGATGATGTCCTCGGATATTGTTCCTGAGACTGTAGACATTTCCTCTGTTGAGGTAGCTATTTGCTGGACCATTGACTGGAGATTTTTCACTGTTTCCACTATTTCGTTTAATGATATGTTTGCCTGCTCTGCTAGTTCTACACCAGATTGCACCCTTATTGTCCCATCTTGTACTGATTTTATGGCATTTTGTGTTTCGTCCTGAATTGAATTAATCATTGAGCTGATTTCTGTTGTCGATGTAGATGTCCTCTCGGCAAGTTTTCTGACCTCATCTGCCACAACAGCAAACCCCCTGCCTTGTTCCCCGGCTCTGGCAGCCTCAATAGCAGCGTTCAGGGCAAGGAGGTTTGTCTGGTCTGCTATGTCTTTTATGACGCTTATAATATCGCCGATTTGCTTTGAACGCTCTCCCAGTGAGTTTATAACATTGGATAGCGACAGGACAGTACTGGATATCTCTTGAACCTCGTGTACAGTTTTTGTCACTACGGATGACCCTTTGCCTGCGACCTTCAGCGTGTTTGCTGCTGATTCGGCCATATCCGAGGCATTTTTTGCAATATCCAGAACGGTTTGAGACATCTGTGTCGAGGATGTGGATATTTGCTCGGTCTTGCTTGTTTGCTCTTCAACCATGCGCAATATCGTTTTCATTGTCGAGGTCAACTCTTGCGCATTTTCAGTAAGCAAGTGGATTCCCTCAAATATCTTACCGATGATACTCCTCATACTCCTCAACATGGTATTAAAGGCATGTGCAAGTTCTCCGATTTCATCGTTACTGACTATTGGTACGTCCACCATTAAGTCGCCATCTGACGCCCTCTCCGCTGTTTCTTTCAGACTTAAAATTGCCTTTAGTATTTTACGGATTAACATGCTAGTGAATAAAACCCCTAATACCAATGCTAAAATAGTGGTAGTTATAATAACTGTTTGTATCCTGGATATGGCAGTCTGCGTGGCTTTCCTTTTATCCTCATGGGCCTTCATAGCGAGGTTGTCCATTTTTTTCAGGGCAGCTTCTACAGGTTTGTCAACTCCTTTTATTTGTTTATCTACGGCTGCTATATCATCACTCTGTGCACGGGCGGCAACCAGCATGTCGATTGATTTTTCATAATTGACGATGTGTTCTTTTGCTTCTCTGACAACAGTTTTCTCACTTTCCTCATCGGCTAATTTTTCATATTTTTCTACTTCTTTCCTCATATTGGATACGGCTTCACGAAAAGAATCTATATATTTGCTATTTTTTCTTAATAAGTAGTTTTTAAAACTATGTACAGCATTGCCAAGCTGTATCTGAGCCTCCATGCCGACTTCCATTTGAACGCCTTCCACTTCCATAGTTCTCGTAAAACTTGCTGCGACATAATTAAGGCTGAGGAGAGATACAATGCCAACAACTATCAGTGCAACACATATAAAGACCATAGCTCCATAGAGCTTTACTGACAGACTTATTCCTTTATTCACAAGTAGCCTCCTTTTTGAGCTCGTTATAGCCGTATCATATCATTCCTCTTTTTATTTTGCAATTATAATGAATTTAGTGCAGCAATTCAGTGTGAATTCATGGACACATCCAATTCAGTTTGATATGGGACAGGACATATGAGCATAGACATATTGGGTGAAATATTTCTCTTGACAATACAAACGGGATTTTTGTAACTTCTCATTAGTAATCTCAAATGGAGGGGCGTGGTATGATGTGGTTCGTAGCATGATGAGGGGCACAGCATGATATTGATAATCTCATTTTACAGGTCGCTGCAGAAGGACCTTGAGGCATATTTAAAAGCGAACTTTCCTGATATAGAGATAGACAAGGCATACTATGATGTAGAAGGGATTAAAAAAATTGACTCTGATATTACATATGAGCTGATAATAAGCGACTGGGACAGCGGCTATGTAGATGGACTTAAGATACTAAAAAAGGTAAGAGAAAACCCTGTGATAAAGGAAACGCCGTTTGTAATATTAACCGAAAAGCAGGACAAGGAAAGCGTCCTGGCATGTGTCAAGGCCGCCGTAACCGGTTATATAATGAAACCAGCTCTGTCACAAACGATAGACGAAAAGACGTTTTATGAAAAACTAAGACCTTTCATCGAAAAAATCACATAAAATACTGAACCAGCACGAATCCTTTCCCCCATCTGCAAAGACGTACATAGTCGTATACAAAAAGAAAGCAGACTGATACGCCTTCTCCAAAACCGCCCGCTCTATTGAGCCATGCCCTTAGTCATGTTCTGCTGAAATGCATTTATCCTTGCAGTTGCGCTTAACTGCAAATCAAAACAACCGCCACAAGGTCAGACTTCCTTATGGCGGTTTTAACTTTACTATACAGGAGTTATTAGTATGTTTATAAATCCATTGTCACCTTCATTAACAGCTATTTCATCTGTATATTTAGTATCATCATCTAAATCCCTTGGTGCTTGTGTTGGTGAATAAGTTTCTAGCCCGCCAGTCTGCATATTCGTTACTACAACTATATCTTTAGGACATCTTAAAGTTGTACCTTTTGTGATTGCAGTTGCAATCTGTAAATCTGAGGCACTCAACTCTATGCAACACTCTCCAAGTATATTAATTTGTTTATAATTTTCATCAAACATCTTTTTAAGTAACTCATCAATACTCGTGTTTAATACAGCGCCTAACAACACATTTCCTATGCCAGCAGTAACACCAGCTAAAATTGTTTCTGTCGCAACTTTAGCACCAGCACCAAAAACATTGTGTAATAGCTTCACTACAAATTTTTCCATATCTGTAAGCTCTATTGTTTGAGTAATTTTTATTTCTATCAGTGTATCTCCAGATATTTTCTCCTTGGCAATGATTCTACTTTTAAAAGAACTTGTAGTAAAATCAATTTTTTGATTTTCCACTATGGGAATGGTTTTAATAGTTCCTACTTCTCCACGACCAGCACTTGGATAGAACAAAGTTGCTGCTAAAACATTAGTTACTTTACCAGATGCAGTTGCTGCTCCTTTGTTAATTAATAGATCCTTAAGCGTAATTTCATAAGTTTGTTCAGCCATTTTCTTCTCCCTAAAAAAAGTGATTTCAGAGGAAAGTCCTCACATGTATAATCGCAATTTTCATGCCAGATGAAATAATAATATAACCATGTGATTTTATAGGCTTTTTATTATTTTTGGATATTTTAGATATGTATTTATATACCATTTAATATGGAATGAATTCCTATCTGCCGGTGTATTATTTGATGGGATACTGAAAGAAATATGTGGTATAATGCTGATAGCCAGTAGCTAACATTACAGGCTGTGTCTGCATACGTCTGCCCTTTTTGGTCATTTCATAAATTCTGCACTCTGCGCAAGATATATTTTAATCAGTGATTGATAAGGAACGTCTTTAGCCAGCATTTTTAGCTGCTCGGTAAGCGCTTCCGGTAAGATATTGATTTCGTCGATGGTTTCAGATTTGGGAACACTACCGCTTCTGCTCTGCCATAGTCGAAATAATCTGTCGTATCGTGGGTACTCCAGAACTCTCTTTCCTCATCCTCGGTGTTAAAGGCCGGTATTTTCTTTAATTTTCTCTTCATAGATTGTTCTCTCCTTTTTACTCATGTCCCTTGCCGACTTTCCACCATCGAGTGAAGGGTATCCTGCTTAATAATCAATTATATGCAGGTGGAATATTTAATGTCAATCTGTCGAATTTATGGTATGATACATGCGGCGATTGCCTGATAAATTATTTTCAATGGGGGTTTGATATGAAAGAGAGAGGAAGATTCGTTTGGATTGGTTTGGTTTTACTTGTTTTATTAACTGGCGGCTTTCATGTGTTGAGCGCGGGGGCTGCGGTTGGGGATAACCCGCTTGTCGATGAGATGTTGATTTTAGATGGGGTGTTTAAGGAGATAGTCTCTGCTGTTGCCGTTGGTTCTGGCAGCAGGGTTGTCAACGCGCTTGAGCCGATGCACGGAACACGTGAAAAAACACATGAAGGCATTCACTCAGGTAAGGTAAAAATACCAAAAAACCAGAAACGCATCGGCGAGTTTGTCAAACTGGACGAGGAATTCCACCATAACTTAGAGAAATTAGCAGAGGCCGCCCGCAAGGAAAACAAAGACGCGATGTTATCTATTACAAAGAAACTCCTCGACGGCTGCATCAACTGCCACAAGACATTTAAACAGTAAACACATTTCCAAGCGATGGGCATTGATTGGGCATGAGGCGGAGTTACTCCTTATTTTTCTCAGCCCGGTTAATGAATTCCTTTATAGACGTGTGATAAGGTTCAAGCGCCAGTTCAGGGTCGAACTCTTTGTATGTGGTATGTTTGACAACAAACTCCATCAATACGCGCGGTGAATATGAAGTATTCAACCACTCCTTTATCTCATCCTTTCTCAAATCATCGACAGCCCCGCATTCACTCTCGAAATATTCAATTGCCCCTTCGTCTGTTTTAATACGGTCATAAAGGTCAATAAACTCCTGCTTCGATAGATTAATATTAATACCCACATATTCAGCCATTCTTTTTGATGCAACGTGAAGAATAAATAATATTGTATTAATCCAAAGAGGGATTAACATATTCCCATCGATTTTTCGATGGGAATATAAAAAATGCCTAGCCATATCCCTAGCCATATCCATATCCCTAGCCATATCCCTAGCCATATCCATATCCCTAGCCATATCCATATCCCTAGCCATATCCATATCCCTAGCCATATCCCTAGCCATATCCATATCCCTAGCCATATCCCTAGCCATATCCATATCCCTAGCCATATCCATAGCCCTAGCCATATCCCTAGCCATAGCCCTAGCCATATCCCTAGCCATAGCCCTAGCCATATCCCTAGCCATATCCATAGCCATAGCCCTAGCCATATCCATAGCCCTAGCCATATCCATAGCCCTAGCCATATCCATAGCCCTAGCCATATCCATAGCCCTAGCCATAT
>LNQR01000123.1 GCA_001541255.1 Candidatus Magnetominusculus xianensis | reverse complement strand
CTTTCCAGAGCCGGACGGTGCGTTCGGCAAGGTTGAGCTTCTGCGCTATAGCCGTGATGCTGTGCTGTTCGATTACAAAAAGCCGTTCGGCCTCGTCGAAGTATAATTGTTTCTTTGCCATTGGTCTCGGTCTAATCCTGGCCGAGGGCGTTTTTGATTTCTCTGATATTATGTTCTATCTTTTTGGCCCTTGTGACATTTTCATTTAGACGTGTCATTGATTCTAAGGCAAGTTCGGCTTTCATCGATGTAAGCTCCTCATCGCTCACGTGTGCGGGCAGATGTATCCGTATCATATTTTTATCACCGTCGATGGCAAGGTACAGTTTGTGCAACTGTCTTTCATAGTCTGCCAGTTGGCCTTTTAACCGCAGGATTTCATCATTCATAGTCTGCCTCCTCTGCGGTCAACCTGCTTACATGTGTCGATAGCCTCGATGACACGTCCAATCTGATAGGTGTTTTCGTTGATGGCCTTATGAGTGTTCTCCATAGTGGTAAAGGTTTTTTCCAGGAGCTTGTTATGCTGGTCAATCAATTCTTTAATCTGGCTGGGCTGGAGTGATTTTGCAGTATCCGCCAAAAGATGAAAAGGAAAACGCCAGCATACCCGGAGACCTTCATTATTTCGACAATAAACGCTTCATTCATATACCGCCTCCTGAATAGTTTTCTACTCTTATCCTACCGGCAGGAAAAAAATAGTTCTACTGAACCGTTCAGGAGAACTCTGTGGGGGGAATTAATTAAGCTCAAAATAAACAATTAAGGGGGTAGAAAAAGTGGAATTAGAAATCTTTAAGACCGGCGTACACACAGACAGCGCCGGAGGCACGAGGGAGTGGACAGAAGGCGACCTCGAGCAGATAGTAAATAGCTACAAGCCGGAGTTTAACGAGGCCCCTGTGGTGATTTGGGCATCCGAAGTCTGACAGCCCGGCCTATGGCTGGGTAGGCGGCTTGAGGCGTAATGGGAATGTCCTGGTTGCATCGCTTAAGGATGTGAACCCTGACTTTCAGCAGATGGTGAAAAGTGGGGCGTTCAGAAACCGGTCAGTGGCGATTAACCCCGACATGACGTTGAGGCATGTGGGATTTCTTGGGGCAGTGCCTCCGGCGGTCAAGGGGTTGAAGCCTGTACAATTCAGAGACCAGGGCGCGGCTGTTGAATTTGAGTTTGCTATTGCGGAGCCAGACCAGAAGCCTGAACGTGATCAAAATAAACAGCCCGGCACACAACAATTCTCCGCAAGAGACGAAATAGCCGAAATAACCGAACTGCGCCAGCAGGTAGAAGCACTCAGGCGTGACAACCGTAAAAATGATTTTACAGCCTTTTGCGATAAGTTAGGCACCATCGGCAAGCTCACACCGGCACAAAAATCTCTCGTGGCTGAGTTCATGGAGATAATGCACGGTGCGGGGACATATATGTTTTCAGATACAGGGGAAAGACCTGCAATAGAGGTGTTTAAGGAATTTATCGAGGCACTGCCGACACAGGTACACATGAAAGAAATCGCAACTAAGGAATTCGCCGCGGGTAAAAACGTAAACCCTGATATCGCATTAGGGCAGCAAATCGCGGACAGCCTGAAACACAGCGGCTCAATGAGGCCATAGCGTCGGCGGATGAGATAATCAATGGGTATATGCGGGGCAGATACGCTGTCCCGCTCAGTCCCACGCCTGGGCTGATACGCGGCATATCAGTCGATATAACAGTCTTCAAACTCTACGAGCGGCGCTTTGTGACAGAGATACCGGAGAGCATTCAGCGGCGGTATGACAACGCCATAAGGCAGTTGAGAGAAATCCGTTCGGGGACAATTAGCCTCGATATAGATATACCGGCCGCTGATACCGGCTATTACGCGGGTAATAAAACGTCATCGGACAGGGAATTTTCAAAGGCTGTTTTAAATGGTCTTTAAGGGCGTTTTAATCGCGGCTATAGTGAGATAAGCCTAGCTGCGTAACAGGCGGAATTAACAAGAATTAACGCGGTCGTAGAGTGAATGTGCAGCGAGTGCGTGAGGGGTTAAAGACATGGTTGACAACATAGCGGTAGAGGCATCGATACAGGAGAAATTAACGAGGCTGGGGATATTCCAGACGGTTGAACCTATGCAGGGCAATCTGGAGGAAATCGGGGCATTGGCCATAGCGCTACCTGCGGCCTATACGATATATGCCGGAGCGAAGAACATCACGTCAAGCACAGGGACACATGCGGTCTTAAGCATGGCCACTGAAGAATTTCAAGTATATGTCTTATGTGAGAATCTGAGGGGCAGAGGGGATGCGTCTCAGGATGTGCGAAGCGTGTTACTGACAGTACGGCAGTCACTGCATGGGATGTTAATCGAAGACCTCAGCAGCGGCTACAGAGGGATAACCCTTACATGGCAAGAGGAGAACTTCCTGGCATTTGTGAGGCCGGGCGTATGCGCATACGGTCAGACATATCACTATACATTACCATTTGTAGTGGAGAAGAGAAGATGAGAAAACAAACGGTGACAGTCGCAGCAATCATAATGACAATCCTTGCGGCAGTGATTCTTGTAAAGGATGTCTTTGCAGAGGGGAAGACATTTCAACTGCTTGACAATGCAAGTGTGGGCGCTGGGCAGACTGTCCAGATACCGTACAAGGTCTACAAGCTATGGACATGCGAGACCTCGATAAGCGGGCATCCCGACAATGTAACAATTGCGCTGGAGGGGAATATCGGCGGGGGCAGCACGTATTTGCCGATGACCTGGCCGCAGGACACATTAGACATACCTGCATCTAACATAACCGCCGGAGTATATATCTTTACTGTAACAGACACGCCGACAAAGGTAATGCGCGCAAGGGTAGTGTCTTTGCCGGGCGGAGCAAGTCCCCGCGTATCGATGATATGTCTGGGGGTTGAATGATGATAATGAAACAAATATTTGCTGTTATATTACTCCTGCTGCTGAGTTCATCGGCCTTTGGCTGGCCGCATTTCGGCAGGGTAAATTCTGCCACCAGCGCCGGATTTACATTCGACAATCTGACGACCGACAACGTACCCGAGGGTACAAATCAATACTTCACAGTGGCGCGGGCAGTTTCAGCCATAGGAACAAGCATATCGGGGAACTGGTACAACGGGACTAAAAACTGGTTCACGCTATATACAGACAATATAACGCAAGGGTCTAACCTATGGTTTACAACTTCAGCGGCACGGGCGGCGCTGTCAGCCGGTACTGGTATAAGTTATGACAATACCACAGGCGTTATAACGGCAACAGGCGGCGGTGGGGGTGGTGGAAGTATAGGCGGTATAGACAATTTTACCTTGACAACAAATCAGAGTGGCCAGGCGCAGATAGCAAATTGGGTAATAAATGATATTATCCTTGCCTACTTTAAGTTGGCTGTCCATGCAGCGCTCACTATTTTTAATATGGATGACGGTGTATTTGACAAATTTGAAAATCAAGCTGGGATAGATAACCGGACAGTGACATGGAGTGATAATGTTACATACCTTGCGTCTGACCATACGTATGTTAGTGTCCATGTAGGCGGTGCTGTAGCCGGAACTAATTTATGCTCTTCGCCTGCTTATCCTGGGTATCCAAGAATATATGGGCATAATCAAGGTGAGCCTTATGTGCCAACAAAACTTTGTGATAACAGTACAGGTGTCCCTTGGAGTGCAACTGTCGGCCCCCCGTATGCCATCGAGTTTGAGTTTGCTGCTCCGGTAGTTCTTCAGGGATACAATATCCTGTTTAGTTATAATTATGCACCTACTGTGTGGGAGTTTTATGGGTCAAGCGATAACTCGTCATGGACTTTACTTGACAGCCAGAGTGTAACACTTGCATATGGGCAGACTAATACATATATGTTTTCGGGAGGAAACAAGACGTATCGGTACTGGAAGTTTAATGTTACCGCTGGGCAGAGTGGTATTGCGCAGGTCAATGAGATGCACCTATTGTCAGGCCAAGTGTTACCAACATACTTAAATTCTATATTAACTTCAGCGCCGTACATAGCTCCGTTCAATCCAACAAAGGCCAGGCTGATATTTATACAGCAGGATAATACCACGCAGGGAATAACTCTTAATACTGACCTGAAGGCATATGTGTCATCAGACAACGGGACATCATGGACTCAGGTAACACTTGCAAAGGACGACGTTATACAGGCGGGGACATCAAACACGCCAGCGTGGAATCTGTTGAGCGGTGATGTGTCGCTCTCCGGCAATAACAACCAGATGAGGTGGAGACTTATGACGTTCAACAACGACAATGTCACTAACAAGGGCACTGTTACTCGTGCTGTTGCGTTATTGGTGCAATAAGGAGGTGACCCTATGACAACAGAGGCGTATTACACAGCGGCGGTCCGGTTTGTTCTTGACGCTGAGGGCGGGTATGTCAACGACCCTGATGACCCCGGAGGAGAGACAAAGTACGGGATAAGCAAGCGGGCGTATCCGAGTCTGGATATTAAATCTTTGACAATTGAGGATGCAAAAAGACTGTATCGCCGTGACTACTGGGGGCGGGCGAGCTGCGATGCCCTGTCATGACCGCTGTGTCTGGCGCATTTCGATGCGGCAGTAAACTTAGGCGTCAGCCGTGCCCGCAATATGCTGGCCTTGCTGCTGCAAAGGGAGCCGCCGCAGATGGCTGCAGAGTACATAGACAGGAGGAGGCAGTATTACAGCCGCATTGCACAGACTGGGAAAAGACGTAAGTATTTGACAGGGTGGTTAAACCGCCTGGAGCGGTTAGCTGAGTATATTGCTGAGTATATTAACGAAGACAAGGAGGCAGTATGAAAAAGTTTATGATGGTGGTATGTCTGGGGCTGATGAGTATAGCAGCGCTTGGCTGTATGCCTGGTACGGTAAAGACAACCGTGCAGATCACAGACAATTGCACCCTCGGCGTCAGCTATGACAACGGCGACAACGGCACGGCCAGGCTGGATGTGATTTGCGGCAATGAGTGAGATAGCATCGGCAATAGCGAAAAACTACAAGACGACGCTGGTAGGAATGCTGTGTCTGGCGGGCGCGTTGGCAGCATGGCTTACGAACAACAAAGAGGCCGCCGCCAGCCTTATCGGGGCTGGGATAACGGCAATATTATCGAAGGATGGTGACAAATGATGTCTGAAAAAGTATTTCAAATTGCGATGGCCATTGTGGGTATTTTGTTGATGCTGCAAGGGATAGCCATGTCTGAGCCGCAGCGGTTGACTACCGAAGAGCAAAGGCAGATTGTAGTTGATAAAAGGAAGGCCAAGGAAAACCTCAAAGGCATTAAAGATGCTGATATTGATGCCTGTAAGAACTTCGAGGACTGCAAACCGTTGATAAAAACATTAATTAAAGCAGTTAAATCTGCTCAATAAAAGGAGGTAACAAATGACGTACAACCAAAATGCGTTTTTTGGAAGCGGCATATTATATATAGATACACTTGCCGCAGACGGGACAAGGACAGGCGAACTGCATGTAGGAAACACAGAGGTTTTCCAGATCGAGGCGGCAAAGTCAAATAAAAAAGAGCTTAAATCCAGCATGCCCGGCAACTTTGGTCAAACTTTAGCATCAGTCGTAATAGATACTTCACAAGGTGTAAAGTTTACGCTGCGCGACATTAAAAGGAAGAATCTTGTATTAGCCCTGTTTGGCGAGGACAGCGATATTGCGCAAACGGCGGCAACTGTAACGGACGAGGCTGTAGTGGCTGCAATAGGAAAATACAAAAAACTCGAAAAGCGCAGTTTAAAACAATCGCCAGCGCCGGTAGTATTGAGTGGTGATAAGACAGTGACAGCCGCAGACATATCTTTCACCGCGGCGACAAAGACAATAGCCAGCGCCGGAGGGGATTTCCTCAGTGCGGGATTTGCCGCAGGGCAAAAGATACTTATCTCAGACACGGTTGACAACAACGGCGTAAAGACGATAGCCACAGTGGCGCAGCACACAATTACCGTTACAGAGACCTTAACAGACGAGGCAGCGGGGTCTGCGGCATTGACCGTGCAATATACTGCTAATACGGACTACGAGATTGATTACGCGGTCGGGCGCATAATAGCCCTTGAAACAGGCGGGATAACGGAGACCGAAACCCTAACAATCTCATATCAGGCCGATGACTATAGCGCATATAAGGTCAAGGCAAATACGATGACACAGCGTGACGTATTCATTCGGTTTGTCGGGGTAAATATTGTCGATAAGAAACCGGTAGAGGTAGTTGTCTATAAGGTAACTCTGGAGCCGACAGCAGCTCTGGACTGGCTTGCAAACGATTATGCAAAGCTCGACATGTCCGGGCAGATAATGGTTACACCGGAAGGGACGTGGGAAGTCATAATGGGGTATACAAAGCGGCAAATAGAGGGATTTGTGAAAGCCGCCTCTGAGTTAAGGGGCGGTTGTCCCTTATTTTAGAAGATTATGGCTGCCCAAACATTAAAATTTGTAATAGAAGCCGTCACTAAGGGTTTTGACAAACTTCAAAACTTGTTAAGCCCCCTTAACAACGGCTTAACGACGGCTAGGGAGCAAATTCAGAGCGCTGACAGCGCGTTTAAAACCGCGTTTCAGAAGACCGGCACGGAGGGCTCTTTCAGCGGCATAACCAGTTCACTTGGTTCATTTATGGTCTCGATAGGTGCTGCGGCTGCGGCGTATAAAGGATTTCAGGCTCTATTGTCTGTGTCGGTCAAGGGTTTTGAATTCAATAGAGAGATGGAAACGTCAAAGATCGGCATAGCCAGCATAATCACGGCGACGACTGAACTCATATCACAAGACGGGCGGCGTCTTACAGGAATGGAGAAGTTCAACGAGGCCCAAAAGGTAGCTGCGGGACTAATGAAGGAACTACAGATAGCCGGTCTTGAGACTACGGCAACGACACAGCAGCTTGTCGAAGCATTTCAATCATATATCGGCCCGGCCACTGCAGCAGGGTTGACCATGAAGCAAACAAAAGAATTTACCCTGCTGATGGTACAGGGCTTGGGCGCGTTAGGGATAGAGATGAATCAGCTATCTGCGGAAGGGCGAAGTCTGCTTGACGGCTCGATAGTGCCAATGCAGGACAGGTTGGCCACAGCGCTTGGAATCACAGGTCAGATGGTGGATAAATGGAAATCAAGCGGTACGTACTGGCAGGAGCTGACCAAGAAACTTGAGGCATTTAAGCTCTCCGGAGAAGCTGTAGCTAATACATGGGCAGGTTTGGCGTCGAATATGAAAGATGCAATCAGCTTCATCGGCGGTAAGATGACAGAAGGGCTTTTTGATGGTATAAAAACCTCATGGAAGGCGCTGCTTACCACATTGATAGACGCAAAGAACTTTGATGTTGGCAGCGGGATAAAGAATCTGTTTGCGGGTGCAAAAGCTGTAGCGGATGACATAGGCAAGCTGCTTGTTGCTGGCGTACAAGACTTTATAGGCGTATTAAAAGAGGTAAACGGATATATAGAGCAGCACAAAAAAGAATTTATTGAGGTATATGAAAGTGTCAAGAATATCGGATTGACATTTATCGACATTACGGCTACGGCGCTTACATTTCTTGCATATATTATTAAGATCGCATTTGAAAGCGGAGCCTTAGTTCTGGTATTTAAAACAATCCATGCTGCATTAGCTGCGATGTTAGATGTTATTGATCTTGCAAAGCTGGCCTTTTTATCGATGGCCTTTGTGATCACATCCACAGTACAGTCTATTTTTATGTTGACTGATGCTGTACATCTAACATATGGAGCACAGCAGCTGATATGGGATTTAGCCGTTAAAATAGGCAACGAGTGGGAAAAGACAGCTAACTCGATAGCGAGAAATCCATCTCATTTAAGCCAAGCATTGGATTTGCAAAACAAGATAGGAGAATCGGCAAAAAAGACAGCCACGGCACAGGCCAAAGGCACAGCCGAAGTTCAGGCGCAGGCAAAAGCTGCGGATTTATTAAAAACTGCAATGGAAGGGGTAGATAAGAAATATCAGGAAACACTGGAGTATCTTGAGAGTACTCATAGTACAAGAACATTTGAGATAGAAATGAAATTTACCGGCATGGAAGCCGGAACGGCACGAGATAAGGCTGTCTATTTAGCCTTGTTGAGCGAAAGGCAAAAATACTATCAGGATTTAATCGCTGAAGCGGAAAAATATAACACAAAACAGCAAGCAGTAGCAGATAAAGAGACTGCAAATATGGAGGCGGCATATAAACGGCAGGAAATAGCAGTTGCCAATACAATGCAGAAAATTGCTCAAAATTTTAACGATCCGGTAAAGGTAATAGAACTGACGAAACAATTAGGATTAGAGCAAAAAGTTCTGGATGGTATAAGGCAACAGCAGGCTGAAATCGTAAAAGTTAAAATAGAAAAGGCAAGAGAGGCAATGGCCGGAATTGGAGCGGCCCTTAAGGAAACGGAACAGAAAGAAAAAGAATACGCTGAGGCCGTAAAAAAGCTAAACAACGAAATACTGACCTCAGAGGTATCGCTGGCGTCCGAGGTCAGCAGCATAAAACAAACGCGTATGTCAGTATATATGGCGGCGCAAGAAAAGGACGGGCAGGCGCGAAAGTTAGAAGCTGAGGCCGAAAAGCAGGCAGCCAAGGGCAATCTTGACATAGCTAAACAGCTCTACGGAGAAGCGAAAGCTATGTACTCCGATCTGGCCAAGAGCGCTGGCAATAGTTATGTGCAATATGCCACCGGACTAAACGGCGTTGAGCGTGCCGGTAAGAAATATATTGATATACTCAAACAAGAAAAAGCTGAAGCACAGTCGCGATGGGAAACGGAGCAGAAAAATGCGACTATGCTAAAAGAGGCATTAGAAGCTCTTGCAAAGCCACTATTGGACCTTAAGGCGCAACTGGAGTCCTTGAGGGCACAAGGGGAGATAAACTTCAAGGCAACCGGCCTAACTGAAATTGAAGATCGCATAAAGGCAATAATTGCAAACGACGGCAAACAGGTTGTGATTAAGGTTGTACAAGAAACAACAACGACAGAGAAGAAGGCCGCAGGGGGTCTTGTTGGAGTGTGGAATCAGGCGGCGGCATTTGCGCGCGGTGGGCAGCTTCCGGGCTGGGGCGGTGGGGACTCGATTCGCGCATTGCTTGAGCCTGGGGAATTCGTGATCAGAAAAGAGGCGGTGGCAAAGTTTGGTGCTGGGTTATTTCACATGCTAAACAGTTTAAAGATGCCGGACTTGTCATCGTTAAGCCGCTTTAAGATCACGCCTCCGGCAATCCCGTCTACGGTAAGGCAGGCATTTGCCGCGGGTGGTATGGTCACGGGCGGCGCCATGGAGGCAGGCGGCAGTATGATGACGCTTAATCTTAATATAGGTGGTACTGTAATCAAAACCTACACCCAATCAAAAAATATTGATACGCTGAAGGATTTGAACAGGCAGCTTGGACATAAGCGTAAGACGGGGCATCAGGAATGACCCTTCGACAAGCTCATGATGATTAAACTAGGAGATGTAGAATTCCCAAATCAGATATTCTGGCCGAACAGGTTTGAGTGGACGGGCGTATCAGAGACCGCAGAGCGCACATTATCCGGTGGTGTAATAGTTTACGGCAGTGAAATCAGCGGCAGGCATATCGACCTCGAGGGCCGCGATAATATGTGCTGGATTACCTACGCTCAGGTCAAGGTGTTGCAGGCAATGGCATCTGTGCAGGATGCGGAGTACGAGCTTGTCTATGATGATGAGACGTTCAATGTGCGCTTCCGGCATGAGGACGCCCCGGCACTGGAGTTTAGTCCAGTCATTGAACGAAGCGCTTATAACGATAACGATTATTTTAACTGCAAAATAAGACTCATGGAGGTATAAATGGGAAAAGAAGCGTTAAAAGACGAATTAGATGTAATCGAGTTTCACGACCCGATAAGACGGGCAAATATCAGCATAGTTGTCAAGAAAGAGGACGGCATAGACATGGTGCAGGCAATATCGTTTTGCGTCAAGGGCAGCCCGTTTCCATTGGCAGAGATATTTAGGATAGAGGAAAAGACGTTTATCTCGCTGCCGCGCGGGTTTCAGGGGGTACCGCTAACGCGCCCGGTAATGAATATGTTTGTACCTGACGAGGAGAGAAAGCCTACAAGCGGTTGCAGCGGGTGCGGCAAAGATGACAGTAACGGCGTATTTGAAGTTGATTTGGAGGTTAAATAATATGTCAGTTACGAAGGATGAGATAAAATTTGTAAAATCGGCAACGGTCACAGACACAGGCTCAAACGGTGGGCCTGCCGGATATGTGTTGATTGTCAACAGACAAAAGTATGGCCTGTTTCCCCGCGTGACGCGCCCTAAGCGAATATTTGGAGGAATACTCTACAGGAAATTATTTTTCTGGAACAGGAATACAGGCGGAGAGACGGCCAGTTCGGTACTCGTTTATATCCTGCGGCCATCACCCGCGGGTGACAGGTTCTACCTCGCCAAAGGGACGCAGACCGATGTGCAGTCCGACATAGACAGTGGTTACAACTGGGCTGGCGGCGGCTTGTTAAACAGCGCGATAACGGCCAATGACCAACAGGTCTCAATCCTTTTTGAGAGTAATGATTTTTACATCGACAACGACCAGGTGATTGTCATAAACAACCACTTCCTGACCAATCAAACCATAGATGCGAACGTTAAAGCATTCGAGTCTGTATACTTCAACGGCGGTAATTGGATAAGGCAGACGGCCCCAACGGCGGATGAGGAGGACGTCTACCCCTATGGCACGTTTATGGGAAGCGGCAAGGTCTTTTCTTATAATCAGAACGGGAATATCGAGTACGTGAAATCCCAAAACCTGAGTTATACGGGTGAGATTGTCGGCTCAGGCAACGGCTCAACCACGCAGTACTCCCACAACACAGCCCATACACTGGTAAAGCAGGCAACCGTCCAAATCAAGTACACAATTGCCAGCGTACAATACACGGCAACTGCAAACCCCTCCGGCACAATAACTGGTACACACCTCAGCTCAGGGAGCGTATCTAACGCAGGGGCAATATCCCTGACGTTCGACACCGCGCCCGACAACTCAACCAACATAACAGTAGATTACACGGAGCAGTCGTGGAGCTGGAGCGGTAATGTCCTCACGGTAAAGACACAAGAGGCAGTTGCCAATAATTACGCAACATCCAACACCTACTGTGCGGTAGCCCTAAACGTTGGAGATATTCTGACCTCTGCCGACAGCAAGGCTGTTACCGGTTCAGGGACATTTGACCTGACAAAGGTAACCCTCGACAACAACGGCACAATCGAAGAGACATGGACGTGTACATTCACATCTTCGACAAACTTTACCTGTGCGGGCACTGTATCAGGCAGCGTAGGCAGCGGCAATATAAACAGTGCCTTTACGCCAATCAATCCCAACGTTGCAACAAAATATTTTAATATCCCGTCAAACGCATGGGGCGGCAGTTGGCAGACCGGCAACACAGCGCAGTTCAAAACACATCCGGCCAAGGCGCCGCTGTGGTTGAAAGAGGTAGTGCCTGCAGGTACTGCGGCATATAGCGATAACGGTATCAGCATAGAACTCTACGTAGAGTAATGGCCGTTTTCTTTAAGAACGCCATAGACATATCCACGTCTACGCTGAATCAATATGTCGATAAAGACTTGTCGGCATATGTACCGGCTGACGCGACGATGGCAATCATCAGAGTTCGCGGCGTGGGCGACAGCGGCCCGTCGTGGGGGCTCAGGACTAAAAACTCCGGCTACGACGTAAAGGGCGCGCTGTCGTTTGATATGACAGAGGTATGTGTCCCGCTCGATGCGTCACGAATCATTCAGGTATATACGACAGACGCCTATGGGACGTGCCATTTTTATCTTCAGGGATACTTTACGGCTGACGCGGCGGGCTGGGCTGCGGGGTATGATATATCTGTGCTCATACCCGCGTCACAAGGCGTCTGGACAGATGTAGACGTATCATCATACATCCCTGCTGGCGGGCAGTTTGCCTGTGTCGAGTATACATCCACCAGCAGCAGCCACTATATAGGGTTCAGGAAGAAAGGGTCAACGGACAACCGGTATACGCCGCACCCTAACAATTACCATTATGGGTATATCGTGCCGCTGAACTCCGGCAGGTGTTTTCAGATGATTCACGGCAATACGAGTGCAGTAAAACACCTGTACTTACGCGGGTATATCCTGAACGGGCGGGCAAAGACGAACGGCGTTGAGTATTCACTGACAACAACCGGCAGCTACGAAACCAAAGACCTTTCATCGGACAACCCACCGTGGGGCTATACGGGCGCCCTCGTGCAGATGTACTCCACAGGCAGTGGGAATTGGACAAACGTGCGCATGACGGGCAGTTCAGACGACCAGTATTACAATACGATTAACCAGCCATGTTATCAGACTATTGCCGTAGGGCTTGATGCGGCAAAGCAATTTCAAGGTAAAAGGTCTAACACTGATATGCAGTATTACGTGCTTGGATATTTTACAAAGCCCTTCAGAAACATAGCGAATCACAACCGCTTTGATGTCGGAGAGTTTCGGCTGTTGTCATCAGAGGTCACGCCTCTAGCTCAGGGCAGCGCCCTGCAATTGGTCGCCCCGCCGGGTGATAATGCCGTCATTCAGGGTGTTACACCGGTGGTTGATATGTTCAGGTTATGCACAGGCACAACGGTCGCAGATTTGATAGATAACTATTTGGCGGCTGCCATGTCTGATACCGTCGGCCTATTCACATTAAACAGCGCCGGTGAGATAGTTATGGCTCATGCAAACAGCGGAATTGGTGGAAGAGCGTATCTTTATTAAATAAGATAGTGGACTCCGGCATAGAGGCAGCGTTTCACGCGGGCGGGGCGTTGTCAGATACGAAAAAAATAGACATACAAAATACAATATCCGAGGGCTTGGTGTCTGCCCTTCACAGCCGCCTGCGCATAGTGGACTCAGGGATAGAGGCATCTCTGTTTATTGGTAACGCGCTGTCATCGGTGTTTGACGTATATACCGGCAGCAGCATTTCAGAGGGATACTATCGGGCGCACCATGTACGCTCCGATATATCAGACCCTGTCAACATGGCCATGGTTATTCGCAATAGCCTGGAACAGGCGATGACAGTTGCAAATCACCTTAGAAACTCCCTGACCAGCAGCTCAGGGGTAAAAAGGACGTCCACCACATGGGATATTAGAGTCGATGGCCTGTCTGTGAAAGCGGCGGCAAGGAGTATCACTGTGATGAGGAGCGATTCTGAGGCGATAAGCCATATAGAAATAGAGCTTGCCGGATTGCGGTATTTCGATCAGTGCAGCCCAACAATCAACCCTGGAAATGAAAGGATAGCCCTGACGATAAATGAGGTTACGTACAGGTTCCTACTTGAGACGCGGGATATGTCGGAGAAATTCCAAAGTGAGGGGATGACGCTCTGGGGCAGACAAATGTCTGGTTTATTAGCTGAGGGTCACGCTGAGAAGCTCTCGCAGACCTATGAAAATGCGTATGCCTCAGAGACAGCACAGGCAATCGCCGGAGATATAGCGGTTAGTTGGGATTGTGAGGATTATTGGATAGGTGAGCTCAGCGCTGATGACTATCCCATCGATGCGATAATTAAACTTGCGGAGGTCTCTGAGGGCATTGTAGAAACAACGGTGGACGGGATGCTGCGCGTGAGACGAAAATATCCGGTCTCACCAGAGGAATTGAAGACCGCGGTGACAGACCGCAGCTTTGACAGGGACAATATTATCAGCCTCGATATAAACGGGGAGGCGGCACAGTACTCAAGCGTTACAGTGAATATCAAGGGCGATACCCTGGGCGCCTCAGATGATTTCTCTATTGAGGCAGACGGCAGCTGCGCTGTACCCGGGGCTGTCAATACCGTCAAGGTCTATATCCCGAATGAAAATATCGTGTACAAGCTGCTGGCCACACCGGAGGCATCGTGCATTAAAGCGGGCACTAAGACAGAGACAATCACAGAGACAATCGTGTTGACCGGCGGTACCGGGGCTCTGAGTAAGAGCCTGTTTAAACTTATCAAATATGAGCTGTACTCATGCGACGCTAACACACTGATAGAATATTCCCTCGGTAGCAAAGAGGTCACGGCCAAGGACGACACGTGTTCTGTCCTTGAGATAGAGTACGAGACAAAGTACGACGAGTGGAGTGTTAGTTGTGCCGAAGAGAGGGAAGTGGCCTTGTGTGTAGTGACAAACGATGGGGACAAATCAGCAACGGCCGTTACGGTGATAATGGGCAAGGGTGCAAAGGCCGCCGAGGCAATTAACAACGACCTGATAACCACAGATAATTTACAGGCGGGCGACAGGGTACTGCTTGGCAAGTCAGGCACGTCATATACGATACTGCAAAAGACGGGGCAGTCGTCCTCGACCGTCATTAAAAGGGGGTAATTATGGGAAAGGACACGAAGGTCAAGACATCAACGACAATATCATTTGCGATGTCATGCAGCTCATCGTCGGAGTCATTTAAGGTAGAAGGCGATTCAGACATGAATGTTGATGAAAGCGGTAACGCCAGGACGTGTTTTAAGTATGGTGAACTGTATTATTTTCGTGTATATAAGACATCGAAAATCGAGGCATACACTATTACGGCGTCAGATGGGACAGTCACAAAAAAGGGTACTGGCAAAAGCTCCTCACACGAAGAGACAATAAAATTCGAGAAAACCGATAAGGCCAGTGTGTCATATCCTATCGGTACTCTGAGTTCCGTGACATGGAAAGGAACGAACTTGGGGGCGGTTAAACAGAGCGGCGACTTAGAGGTAACGGCAGAGACAGCCGGTGTGGCCATAGCCTTGATAGCATATAATGCACAATATGACCTCTGGTCAATCTCCGTGAATACGAAAGACGACGATACCTACGAGGTATTGGTTTACATCGAGGAAAAATGACAGACAAGGCAACCATGACGGTTACATTTAGCGCAACATGCGATTCGAGTTCGTCTCAAGGGTTTACTTTTGAATCCGACAGCGATAAAAATGGTGGGAAAAGCTCCTTTATGGCCGTTGACGATACGGCGTGGTACAGGCTCACCCCTGGTGGTAAGACCCCCACGCTGTGGAGTAATCTTGGCTCTGTAAGTAATAGTGGAAGCGTTAGTGAGAGCATATCAGAGTATATTACAGTCAACAAAAGTAAGACAGCGACATTGTCTAAAACGCCCTACGGCAGTGTAACGTATACATGGATTGGGGCGTATAAGGGGGATGACACCCCAAAGTTTTCAGGGACTGACATTACGTTTTCCAAGTCAACAACGGGGGTCTTGAAGTGTGAGTATGAGGCGCTGTACGACTTACTGGAGATAAGTACATCGACATCGGGGATGCTGCTTGTCACAGCCGAAACATCAGACAGAGCGGGTTATACGACAATAGATTACACCGGCACATCCACTACACGAAAGGTATATTTAACCGTCAAGGACGCCTGCTCAAAGGCGGTATTGGAGGCTGTATCGGTACATATGAGGAAGTCAGCCTCTGAGGAATGGGTATATATAGGCGTGACGAACACATCGGGGCAGTTATATCTGGGTGAGTTAGTGACCGGCAAAAAATATAAGCTAAAGCTGGTAAAAAGCGGCTATTACGACAGCGACAAAGACAGCATAAAAAATGACGAGTTCACGGTATCTTCTGAGGAAACAAAGAAGTAATGTCTGACTTAACTCTAACAGCCTACCTTGAGAAAAAAGAATTAGAGTTTGACGGCATTTGCGCGCCTGAGCTATGCCTTACCAGCGTTACGGCAACAGATGTGTATTCGACAACGTATTACGATGCCAACACGGTACTAAACTCTAAGAAGCCGGTCAAGTACGTCAATGGCCGCTATGTGTCTTATGGAACGGATGTTGCGGCCACAATGATAACGGTACCGTTTTGCAAGAAAGATACCGACTGCACCAAGTCACACGTTGTAGCCTATATGCTGCCAAAAGGCAGGGATGCGGTTGAGTGTCTGGACTGTACGGAGCCGTGCGGGGAAATCAAGACATCGAGTGAATCACAGGTTGATATTACGGCGCTGCCAGCAAGTTATAAAGACCAAAAATGCCTGTCGCAGTGTGCGAAGCAAATATCGTGGGCAGAGGGCTACACGCTGCAAAATAAAATGGAATGGAACGATACCACTAAGCTATACGAGAAAAAAGAGTATAAAATCTCCACTGGGACGCTGACAACAGAGGTAACTATCCCACAGATTTGCGGCATATCGGGATTATCGTTCGAGTTTGAAATATCTGACTGCTGGGCGCGGTGGGATTTTACTGACATGGGTACGGCGGCGATACCGGAAGGCGGGGCATTAGAAAGAATACACGGCGGGAAGTGGTCTCACACATGGGATTTCGTCAATTCCTCGTGCTTTTTCCCTGGTGAGTATATGGTGGTAAAGGCACACTTTGACCAGACGTTTTGTGATTGCAACCCAATCCCGATTGCCTGGGGATGGTACGAGACTGAGTGTCTGACCTCCGGCAGGATACAAGGGTGCGGACTGATAGAGGACGTTACTAAGTCAGTGAAAAAAGAGCGTATATCGGCTAATACATATCCCGGCAGCTATGTAACCTACCAAAACATAAAAGACGTAGTGGTGTGGGATTTGGAGATGACAAAGCAATACCCGCCGTATTACAGCTATGCGGCGTCAGAGATATTAACGGTGATGTTGTCACAGTCGCTGAAACATCGGGATATACAAAATATAAAGGTGTACTTGTCGGCAAATAAAGTTGCAGAGCTATCGTCATCGGATTATACATGTAACACGTCCACCGGAGAACTCACAATAAAATCGTCATCTACGGCATGGAGATATGATGCTGTAACCGTAGAGTACGAGTACATAGTGCGCAATTATAGTGTTGATGCAACAAACGGCTGTATAAAGGTATCAAAGACCTCGCCGGATATTGACGAGGGAAGTGTTTTATATATTGACTACAAATGGACAGAGTCAACGATTAAGGCTGGGGGATATCTGATTCCGTTGCAAAACGAATGGATTGGGGATAAACGGTTACACTGGTATGTGTCGTTTAAGGGTACGTTATGTTGGCTGCCATGTTCGGATTTCGTGAAGTGGGAAATCGGAGACCGTGTGTTGGTATTGAAAGGCGGGGCAAGCAGCATCGGCCAGACGATAAGCGTATCAAAGTACATCATGTCTGCCCGCTCGCAGTATCTGAATCACAAAAACATAGTCTCGCTTAGGGTTTACAACGAGAACAAGACAGTTCTGTATCAGAATGAAGTCGATTATACGATCGACCGCGAAAACGGTATATTGGCGGAGACCCCGTCCACCTCAATAGTAGTGGGCTGGCTCTGGGTAGAATACACCTATGCCGAAGAATCGTACATCCAGATGCACAAGTGCCGAAACAAAGACGATGCAAATAAGACTCCGGATGAGGACAGAATATTAAGCCACTCGTGTGTGGCCTATTCGCTGGACAGGAAAAGCGATCTGATATTACCGATTCGGACAGGGGTGAGCAAGTGACGATTACCATACAAGGTGCGGACAAAATCAGCCGCCAGAGGTTTTTATGGGGCAGAATTACCGCGATAAACTACAATGACGATACCGCCGATGTAGTGATTCTTGACCAAAAACTGATAGATACCGAAGAAAATTATAAAGCCGTGCCGATATATTACAACTGTGAACCGGACATGGTGGAGCGCAGCAACGGCGCCCTCGAGGGGGCGGCAACTGCATTCGAGAAAAATGATAAAGTACACGTCCGCTATACGTTAGAAAATATTAAAGACAAGATAGAGCTTAAGATTGTGGGTTTTTTAGAGGAAAAGAAGCCCTGTGGTTTTTATATACTCTTAATATATATCCGCAACACGGCGAACGAGCCGGACGGCTATCAATATGAATTAGTCTATGACACATCAAAAAATGGAAGGGATTACCGCGCACTGGTATATCTGTTTGATAAGCAGCTCACAAAAATTAAGCCTGCTGGATTAATGAAGGGAAGCCTGACAATCTCTGACACCGGTCTGACGCTGAATATACAGTCCGGCGCTGGGATATATGAGGCAGAGCTGCCGTCTATCTTTACCTATAATGACACGATAGACTACGCGGAATTTAAGAAGACCGCGTGGAGTACAAGTTTAGTGGTACTGTATCAGCAGAGAATCGTAGGCAGCCGCTATGTCACGAACTGGACAAAAATACAAGCAGACGGTCAGGATAAATATGCTGAAGACGCAACGCGGTTGATGCGTATGCCTGGAAGCAGACACCCGTACACGAGCGGCAGTGATGGTTATATAACTGCCTGCATGTTTAAAAACCAACAAACATTGCTTGGCACCGGAGTGATGTACAGGGAATTGAGCCTCACACCAGAGGAAGAGTTCTATCAGTTATGGAAAAACGAGACAGCATATAAGGCAACCCCGCAAGACAGCAGCTATATAACCGGCAAACTGACAGGCAGCGACTATATAACCGGCACACCCTGGCAGACAGGATACAGTTGGAAGACCCATCAGTTAATAGACGTGTTCGACAAAGACAATGCGCTTGTGAAAACAGAAAGCAATTATATGGTCAGGGGTGGGAATGTGCAATGGGCATTTACCCTGGATTTAGTCGTGACAAACAGGTGGTATCTGGACCAGACGCCACCGGAATTCTTTACGACCACGGAGACATGGGTTTATAACGGCCAGACGGCAGTCTTTGATGTCTTATGCAAAAGAGTAGAAAAGCTGCTGGTGGGGGAGTTAGAAATTGAGAATGCCGAATACGAGGAATTGCGGTACGACAGTAACCGGCTTGACTGGATACCGGGCGCGATACCGGGGATGACGCTGGTAAGTCACACAGGGGATGCGCATGGAGGCTTTGTAGACGGAGTTATATCAATAAGTGGAAGCGTAACTGGCCATGACAAGTTCAATGCCACGCTGAAGGTAGAGACCTTCTTAAATCCCGCCACAGGCCGTGAAAATGTGCGCTGGTGGCCGGTATCTATCGGAGAAAAGCACGAAGCAAGCAAAAAAGGCTACAGGGATATTCACGTAATGGCTTTTGATAACAGGGACGGCGCGAATAACTTCATTGTCATATATAAGAAGGGTTACGTTAATTATCTGGACTCAAACGATACGCCAAACGTAAACGACGGGACGATACCCACGCCGACAATTAAGCACATAAACGATCCTACGATTACAACATATCATATTGCGTATAAAACAAACAACGGCGGCCTGATTAAGGCAGATATATCAGGAGGGGACATTCGCGCGGCCTCATGCCAGATAAACAAGGGATACATGGCCTACACATATACGACATGGAGTAACAATGTTTTTGCATCCAGGACTATAGGCATAATCAATATGACAAATGGGTCAAAAAAAAGAATGGCAGCAACAAGATGATAGAGACGAGTTAAAAGGGTTCAATCACTTTAATGCGGCCGCTATCGGGATATTGTAATTTGAGTAACTTGAGAGATAGATAGAGCGGACAGCAGTCCGCAGGAGCTAAGCCCTCCCAAAGACGCGGTGTTAGAGCTTTTGATCAAGAATTATTGATGTGAAGGGTAGATAAGTTAAAAAGCGTCAGGAAATTGACGAAATAATGAGTTTTTGCAAAATCGCCTGATAAGATTTGCAGATACGGCTGGCTAGTTATAGTGAAGTTAGGTAAGCGTCAGATAGCGAGGGTATGTAACATATCCCATAGCACAGTAGCGGAGTATGTAAGAAGGGCAGGTAGTGCTGG
>LNQR01000122.1 GCA_001541255.1 Candidatus Magnetominusculus xianensis | reverse complement strand
AAAAAGGCGTAGATTCATCATCAAAAAAACTGTCAATAGACGGTAGGGGGAGTTGTGTGTCTTAGCTCCGTAGGATTTTCACGGTAAAGCAGGAATCCAGTTTTTGTTTTCTATATCAATAAGTGCAAATTTCTATATCGGAGCTTGGGTGGCTATTTTAGCTTGACGTATACAGAAATAAATGTTATCATGCGGTGAGGGATATAGGCACATATCTGTCAGACATTATATTAAGGAGGGACCACATGTTGAGAGTCAGTGTCGTGATTTTATTAGCAATATTTTTGTTTTCCGGTGTTACGATGGCTGAAACCAAATTGCAAAAAAACCATCCCCGCAGGGCACAGGTAAACAAACGCCTCCATAATGAGAATAAACGCATAAACGAGAAGGTCAAACGTGGAAAAATGTCACTCACCAAAGCGAAAAAGCTTAAGAAAGATCTCCGCAAAATCCGTAAGGAAGGACGGGCGATGGCCAGGCAACACGGTGGACATATAACGGCAGCCGAACATAAGGCACTTAATCGGCAAGAGAACGCCATCAGCGAAGAAATCGATAAATAGGCAGAAGCAGACTCCCGTAACACCTTTGCATAGGTAATCTCAGGGCATCCGGCAGAGACACTTTATTCACTGGCCCGAAGCGCCTTGATGTTAAGCTGAACACTGCGGTTTCCGTTCCACTCGTTTATTATTGGAGTAAATGCGGCGTCTATAGATTCGGAATTGTCAATGTCGTTGATAAGCCCTCCCATGTCATAGCCGATTGCATCAATGACAAAACCGTTGTGACCAAGTTTCATCTTCAGGTGATTCCTCCCGACTATGCGTGGCTTTATCGCCAACAGGCCGCGTGAGCCGAATATTGGATCTGGATTCCCATAACCATACGGGGCAAGCCTTGCTAAGTCGGACATTAGTTTCATATTCATGTCTTTTATATAGCATCCTACATCTATTGTAAGGGGCGGCTCTAAATCGACATTGCTAAACTCCCCATGCGCAAAGCTGTTGATAGCCTGCTCAAATGCTGGTATGTCGGCGGCCTTTAATTTCACCCCGGCTGCCTGTTTATGACCACCAAACTGAATTATGTGCTGTGAGCATGAAGCGATTGCCTTACATATATCCACGTCCTGAATACTCCTCGCTGAGCCTCTGGCAACACCGTCCTTTATGGAAAATACAATGCTGGGCAGATTAAACCTGTCCACCAGTTTTGAGGCCACAATGCCAATTACACCTTCGTGCCAGTCTTCGTCTGCAACTACTATGACGCGGCCCTGAGGTTTAGCACTCTCTATTTTTATCAACGCCTTTTTAAAGACCTCTTCCTCTATTTTTTGCCTTTCCTGATTTAATTTTGTCAGATATTCTGCCAGTGCTTGCGCCTCAGCGGGGTCATCCGTCAACAGGAGACGCACCACACTAGAGGCATCATCCATTCTGCCAGCGGCATTGATTTTCGGTATCAGCATGTAGGAAAGCATATCCGGCTCAAATGTGCGCCCATTAATGCCGGAACACTTGATAAGTGCTTTAAGGCCCGGCCTTCTCGTCTCACGCAGTACCCTAAGGCCATCCCTTACTATTAACCTATTTTCACCTGTCAGCGGCGCTACATCGGCTATGGTTCCCAGGGCTGCAATATCTAACAAGCCTTTGTCCATATTGCCGCTAAGGGCGCTGCTTAACATCAGGGCAATCCCTGCTCCCGTAAGATTCGGAAACGACGAGCTGCCCCCTTCAATCTTTGGGTTTATTATACTAATGGCACGAGGAAGTTGAGTTCCACCGTCCTCGACATATGGCTCATGATGGTCAGTAATGATAACACCAAGCCCGCAGCGTCGTGCCGTCTCAACTGCCTCAAAAGAGCTTATTCCACAATCTACAGTCACAATCAGCCCACATCCCAGCTCTTTTGCCCTCTCCACTGCATGAGTGTGAAAGCCATAGCCGTGCTTAAACCTGCTTGGGATAAAGCACTCAACAGAGCCGCCCATTCGCTGAAGAGTCTCTGCTAAAATAGCAGCCGCTGTTGTGCCGTCTGCATCGTAGTCGCCGCTGATAAATATCTTTTTTGAACTTGCTATAGCCCCAGTTATCTCAGCAACCGCCCTCTCCATGCCGGTTAAACTGAACGGGTTACCAATGGAATCTATCGTTGAGTGCAGGAAGTCCCTTGCCGCATCAGGCGTCTTAATATCTCTGTTGACCAGCACCTGCGCGGCCAACGGAGAAATATCTAGCTCCCTGGCAAAGTAGTCTAAGAAATCCTTATTTGTCTTTTTAAGCAGCCATCGTTTTTGTATCGAAGGCATAGTGTCAATGCTTTTTTGTAAACGTTTTTTCCCCTGACCACAGCAGCACCACCGGACTAGCTACAAATATCGACGAATATGTTGCAACCAAAACGCCGAGAATCATCGCAAGCGCAAAATCGTGCAGCACCTCGCCGCCAAATATAAACAACGCTATAGAGGCCAGAAGCACCGTCAATGACGTAATCAAGGTTCTTGACAACACCTCATTAATGCTCCTGTTTATGAGGCTGTCAATGGATTCCTTTAGAAGTACCTTCATGTTTTCCCTGATTCTGTCAAATACTACAACCGTGTCCGTAAGTGAATAGCCTGCGATGGTTAATAGTGCTGTCAGAAGAATTAGATTTATCTCAAGCCCTGTTATATAGAAAAACCCTAATACAGCAAGCACATCGTGAAACGTGGCAACCGTCGCCCCTAAGCTGAAACTAAACTGAAAACGCCAACCGACATATATCAGTATTCCAATAGCGGAGGCAATCACCGCCCACAGTGCATCAACCCTGAGTCTTTTACCTACCTTCGGGCCAATCTCAGAGATTGAATCCACGATTATCTTGTTATCAGGAAAACCCTTAGTAAGTGCCTCAATGACCTTATCCGAAAGCCCCTTCTCAATAGATGCCGTGGAGGAGGTTGAGGAAGACGTGTGTTCTCCAGCCTTTTTTAATACAATCATTACCTTTTTTACAGATGGAAAATCCTGAAGGTCTGCCCCTTTTATGCCATTAGTCTCAAGGGCTGTTCTGACCTGATGCAGCGTAACCGCTTTGTCGAACTTGACTTGAACGGCCGTGCCGCCAGCAAAATCTATTCCCAGATTCGCCGTCCCACGCGCTATCGCCACAATTGCCAGTATACCGATTAGTGATAACACACCTGAGACTGCAAAGGCTATGTATCGCTTCTTCATAAAATCTATATTGGTTCGCTTAATAATTTCAATCATATGCTGAGATCCTTAACCTCCTTGGATGAATTTATGTAGTCAAAGACTGCCTTCGTACCTATTAGGGAGGTAAAAAGGTTGATTGCTATACCAATACTTAATGTGACAGCGAAGCCCTTTATTGGGCCGGTGCCGAATTGAAACAACACAGCCGCCGTTATCAGTGTGGTTACGTGGGAGTCAACAATCGTCAGAAACGCCTTATCATATCCTGAGTCAACCGCCGCGCGCGGGGTCTTCCCAAGTTTTATTTCGTCTCTCATTCGCTCAAACATCAGGACGTTCGTATCGACGGCCATACCTATCGCAAGGACTATACCAGCAATACCCGGCATTGTCAGGGTTGCGTTCATCGCCGCCATTGCACCTAATAGGAACACTATATTCAGTACGAGGGCAAAATCTGCAATGACCCCTGCTAAACGGTAGTAGACGGCCATGAACAAGGCTACCATGATAAATGCTACAATTGCGGTACGCTTTCCAGCCTCAATTGAGTCCTCACCAAGCGACGGCCCTACTGTGATATTTTGCTGTAAAATTACCGGTGCTGGCAGTGAACCTGCCCTCAGCACTATGGCAAGGTCCTTTGCCTCTTCCATTGAGTATGAACCGGAGATTTGAGCGCTTCCTCCGGAGATTCTTTCCTGTATCACAGGGGCTGAGTAAACATTGCCGTCAAGTATAATGGCCATACGCTTTTTTACATACTTGCCCGTCAGCTCCTCAAAGAGCTTAGCCCCCTCAGGATTAAATGTCACTGAGATATACGGGGAATTGAATCGTGAATCAATGGCTACTCTGGCCTCTGAGAGGAATTCTCCTGTGAAAATAGCATCTTTTTTAAGCAGATATGGGCGTTTTGTAACCTCGCCGGTCTCCATGTTCATATATCTTTCAAAAAGGACTTCTGAATCTTCTGGGATTTTTTCCTTTATTTTAGAGATTAACTCCTCCTCGTCTGCTGGCTTGACAGAGGCAGGCAGCTCGGCGGCCAACTTGGACTCATCATCAACTATTTTGAACTCAAGCTGCGCTGTCTTACCAATTAAGTCGATAGCCCGTTTCGGGTCCTTTACACCGGGAAGCTGAACCACTATTTCGCCATCCCCCTGGCGTTGAATAACCGGCTCTGCAACGCCAAATTGGTCTATGCGGTTTCTTATAGTCTCAAGGGCCTGGTCTACTGCGTTTTCTTTAATGGACCTAATCTCTTTTTCAGAAAGGGTATAGATTAAACGACCGTCAGACTCACTGACAACGAGTGTAGGATACGCATCCTCAACAACCTTTCTTATTTCAACAGAGGCGGGAACAATGGTTATTTCAGTGCCGTTTGCCGTGGCCTCTGCCTTGGTCTCCTTCTTTGACAGGAGTTTATTAATGCTTCCGGCAATCCTCTTTGCATTTAACTGGACGGCCTTTCCGCCTTCCACTTCAAAAACAAGATAGATTCCGCCCTGAAGGTCAAGACCAAGAATGATACCCTTGTCCGGCATATAATCCCTGTATGCCTTGTTCATTGACTTATATATCGGAGTATTGGGAAGCAGGGCGATAATTGACGCCACAATCGCCAGGGCGATTAGAGTAAACCGCCACTTTATGTTCTTTTTCACGAATTAACCTCCTTAACCGTATGTGAAATTATATCAGTGCCCAACCCGGCAATAATCAGTCTTCTTCCTGATTAACCCTTACAGCGGCTATGAAAGATTTGCCAAATTTAACCTTCACATTTTCAGCTATCTTCAGCACGACTGTCGTGTCACCTACGGTCTCAACAAGGCCATAAATACCGCCGGTAGTGATCACCTTATCACCTTTTTTGACGTTGCCAAGCATTTCTTTATGTTCCTTTGCCTTCTTTTGCTGTGGCCGTATAAGGAGCAGATAGAAAATTCCAAAGATTACTATCAACGGGAAAAAACTCATAAACATATCAGGGGCACCTGCGGCCTGACCTGAGGGCGGTGGCGCTCCCATTGCCCATGCCAAGTTATCAAACATTAATTAATACCTCCAATTTTTTTTACAGTCGGTATAATAACCTTTATTCAACTATTATATCAAGGTATTTTTCACAGGCATGGTTTCTTAATATTATGAGCCGGTTGCTAATGTTTTTTTGGCAAGTATGGCCGTTCCGCCAAATATTAAAGCTAGCATGACAATATCATTAATATAATATATCGTATCCAGCCGCTTGTCTAAGGACATCCACACGGGTGCAATCAGCATTATCAATACCTCAATCCCCCGCAGTGACAACACAACGGACTCTCTCCTTGTCACAATCACCTGCCCCCGCGACCACACCATAAATAAAACTACCGTCATCACCCATACGTGAAGTCCCTCAGGCATCAGCCCTGTTACGTTAAATCCCCAATATACTGCAAATCCAAAAAATGGAACCGCCACCACCGCCGTAAACACTACCGGATGCATACGCGCGCCGTTATATATCTTTTTTATATATAACGCCAGTGCCGTCAGCCCAAAACCAAACGGCACCGTATTCCAGTACTGAAAACAAAATGGTACAACCCTCGGCACCCGCCCAAACAGGGAATTGACCTCTTTTGCATCCCCCGTGAATATATACAGATACAGTGGAATAACCGTATTGGCTAATGACTGCAAGCGTGAGATAATCCATGCCGATACCCCAGCGCCAAGTTTTTCGTTGGACATCAATATGTATTGAAGAAAAAATGACTGCCGGTTTGAATCCCCGCTGACAATTTTCCAAAATATAATAAATAATCCACATGTCGCAGCGATGATGCTACCATCAGTCAATATTTTTTTGTATTTCAAAAAGATCAAGTCTCTGAGCGAACCATCCGCCTCCACCGCCATCCAAACAAATAAGACTACGGGAAGCGAAAGCAGCGCCATCGGATGATACAAGTACCCCAAACCAAGAAAAAGACCGGCAAGCCGTGGCTGTTTTACAATTACCATGGACAAGGCCGTCATAACACCGCCCGCTGCCGCTAGTTTAGGCCATGAATAATATACCTCGTGAATAAAAAACGGCGTCAGCGGCATTAGTAATACACTAAAAAGACCGGCCGTTTCACCGCTCAATGCAGAGGCGGCACTAAACATCGCTAACAGACACGCGGCAGACAACACAATCATTGCGATTCGATACACTGCAAACCCCTCGTTATCAAAAGGCACCCATGCCTGTGAAGGCATACCAATGGGAGGTCTTGCCCCGGCCAAAAACACCAGAGGGGCAGCCGTAAGCCCACCCAACGGCGTGCGTGAGGAAAACGACCAGGGATAAAAGTACCGGCTGCCCGCCTCGCTGTATGGGTTTAGTCCGTTTCCAACGAGCTGCACCACATGATATTGAATCCTGCTGTCAGGACGCCCCCCGGCATCCAGCGTCCTTGATATTGTGCCTCCATAAAATTCCCCAAACGGCCCGGCAGAATAACTTCCCTTTGCAGCCGCTATTAATATAACGATAAATACTATACCCAGCACCTTCCACTCTGCCTTTGAGACTAACTCCGCCTCACGCCTTATACCAAGGACGCAGAAAATTAAGCTGACCAGGGCAAAGGCTGCTGCTATCAGTTGGGGATTAATATGTGGCGCTGTCTTCCAGCATATCAGGGCGCATATGGCTAAAATAATCACCCCCGGCACAGGAATCACTGCGGCTGCCCTCAGCAGGGAATCCTTTCTCAGAAATGTCCTAAGGGCAAGCCCCGGCCCCAGTATTAGTGTAACGGCGGCAAATACTGATAGTATTATTCTAACTACAGCCATTAATTCACCTGTTTTTCCAGTAATAATAAATGGCTCAGACACTGCAAACCATGTATTGGCAGTCCCGGAAGCACCCTGCCTTGCAGCTATGCGGACTAGGCCATGTTCGCGGTCCAGGCGTATTGTTCTTAGCACCATAACCTTTTGAGGATTTACTCTGTCAGGTAAATCGAGCCTTTCGCTGCGTCCATCTTTTGAGAGAACCTCAATTTGCAGGCTATTACCTTCTAAAAAGGGAAAACCACCTGTCATAATATTAAAATCGCCGCTCGATTCATACCAACGTGAAAATGACTCTTCGGCCTGTCCTTCGATAAACGAAAAGACCTTCAATTTGTCAGATGCACCAATGCGCGGCTCTGCCATATACATTGGAGGCGGAAAGGCTGCCCTGCCTGCTGCGTCTGAGAGGTTGGATTCAGAAAGTGTTGAAAAACTAAAGCCGCTATCAAATCGAGCAGCAGGGACTGCCATACTAATTACTATATGTATCAAGGTTAATGCTATAAATATATAAAAATATAGTTTAATTATTTTATTGTCTCTCACCTACTCGTCCTCACTGACATATTATGTCTTTTATTATACACTAAGAACCGGCTCATTTTATCTCACTATTACCGGCTTATCTATCACTATGATACTCCCCAAAAACTGGACAAAGGAATAAGGAGTTCCCCCGAAAAATTCGGGGAGTCCCAGTTAAGCATGTGAAAGACAGGGGAAAATTGGAATCAATAACTGTCAGGCCAAGAAATCAGACAAGAAATGGGGGAAGTTCATGCGTGTAGTTGAACAAAAAGAGCCCACTCTGTTATAACATGGTAATGTAACGACCAGAGCATAAAAGCATAATGCCGCTTAACGTGTATTTGGAAATTCCCGACTTCCAGTATTACGCTATTGCTGATGGTTTAACAAACATATTTACTCGCCATCCTATCAGGATTATTATCACCGCCTCCAACAGGTCTAACCAACTGCCCCTCTTCCCAGACTAACCCCCAGCGAATTTATCGCTGGAACTCCTGCCTCTTTACTTTTGTCAGCGTATTTTGGTAATAATTAATGCCGCTATGAATGAACAGGCTGTAATAACCGGAATTGGTGTGGTGTGTGCTGTTGGGCGCACGCCTGATGATGTATGGGATGCTCTGCTGAGCGGCAAGTGCGGCGCCCGCAGGATTGACATTGGTGAATTTCCATGCAGGTCAGCGGCCACAACCGCCTGTCCAACCCCGCAGGAACTTAATATCCACCAGCGTGATGTGCGCATTATGAATACCCATTCATATCTCTTAATGGAGAGCGCCGTAAAGGCCTATAAAGCCGCCCACATTGAGAACTCCCCTGAGATCACGCCTGATGAGATAGGGTTTTTTGCCGGACTTCCAATGGTTGACTACGAGATAGCCGACCTGATTGGTGCGGTGGCAAAGTCATCTGCGGCAGATGGAGGATTCGACCCCAATGTCTTTTATAAAAGTGGCTACCGGGAGATATATCCCCTTTGGCCGCTGTCAATGCTAAATAACATTGCCCTGTGTCAGAGTTCAGTAAAACTAAAGATTCGTGGGGAGAACGCGGTCTTCTCTGCCCATGGTGACTCAGGCGTCTCAGCAATAGCCGAGGGTGTTCGTGCGGCCTTAAGCGGCAGGGCAAAGATAGCGCTTGCCGGAGGGGTAAGCGAGAAAATCACCCCGTCAAGCCTCGCACGAGCTTCTATCGCCGGTGTTTTAAATACCTGTAAGGACGAGTCGTGCCGCCCGTTTTCCTCACAAAGATGCGGGACGATTCCGGGAGATGGCGCCGGGTTTTTAGCAATCGAGACGCTGTCATCGGCAACCAGCCGCGGGGTCTCTCCACTTGCGGCAATCACCGGTTGGGGCAGGGCATTTGGTATCGAAGGAGAATTATTCAGCGGTCCAACCTCCGCCGCCATTAAAAACGCGATGACCGCTGCCCTTTCAATGGCCAGCCTGAACCCCGCAGATATTGATCTCCTGATAGCCCACGGTGACGGCACAGCCGCCGGTGACAAAAACGAAATCGAGGCAGTCAACTGCTTGTTTCAATCCTGTCCGGTAAGCGTAATTTCGACAAAAGGCGCACTTGGTAGTCTCTACGCCGCAGCCGCACCGCTTGACACTGCTGTTGCCGCATATGTGATAAAGACTGGCCTAATCCCGCCGTCCCTCTATTCCACCCCCATTGACGAGGCCGTCCGGTTTGACATCGTAACACAGGCTCCTTTACAAAAACATGTCGTCAGGGTTATGATTAACAGCCATAGTTATGAGGGCCAGGCCGCGTCGTTAATTGTTGAGCGGGTGAAATGAACCATTTAATCAAATGGATTAAAAATTGGGCGGTTTAACTAATGAGATTTTTATTCTACGACAGTATAACAAGGCTTGAAAAGGGCAAGGCAGTCTCTGGCGTTAAGGCGTTTTCCCTGTCCGAGGAATTTCTTCGCGGGCATTTTGACAGGGAGGCACTTGTGCCCGGGGTTATATTTATCGAGGCAATGGCGCAGCTTCTGGGCTGGCTTGTTATCTATACCCATGACTTTAAACTCTCCCCTATCTTGACACTGGTTGAGGGGGCACATATTCCACCGCGCCTGAGACCGGGCTTTAAGGCAGATATCTACGGTGAGATCACCACTACCACAAAACGAGACACTCTGGGGTCGGCTGCTGTGTTTATCGATGGACAGAAGATTGCATCAGCAAGCAGGATTATCTACAGCCACTTCGACAAAATAGACCCCGATGAACTCTACCGGCGGTTTTGCTACTACAGCGGCATAAAAAACAGTGAGACCATCAGCCAATAAACGAGTAGTAGTCACAGGACTAGGCATGGTAACAGCCTTGGGGCTTGAGGTCAGTGACAACTGGGGCAAGGCCCTTGCCGGGGTCTCCGGCGTGAGTAGAATATCACTCCCCGGCACTGCGACCTCTCCCGTGCAGGCCGTTGCCGCAGTTAATGAAACAGACTGGGGGCGCATAGCCGGTGAATTCCCTGAAGAGCCAGCCAGCCCGGTTGAACAGGAGCGGCGGACGATGTTCACTCTCTGGGCGGTCAAAAAAGCAATTATTGATGCAAGGCTCTTTAACAGCGGCGGCTGCCGTGAGCGCTTTGGGACGGTACTTGCCGCAGGATTAGGCATTAACCGGCTTGAGGACATAGCCCGCTGGAGCCACGCAGGGGAGTTTGACTTATCAGCATTTTCAAGGGAATATCATCAGGTTTGCAGCGATTCTATCATTAGAAATAACTCACACCGCGCCGCTGCCGTAGCAGCAAAGAGGTTTTCCCTGTTTGGCCCGAATGCCACAATCACCACTGCCTGTGCCTCTGCAACACAGGCGATAGGCACTGCCTTCAGGATGATTCGTGATGGAGAGGCAGATGTAATTGCAGCAGGCGGGGCAGATTCGATGATAAACCCCATCGGGCTTGTATTTTTTGTGCTTTTGCAGGCGGCATGTCCAGGCTCTGAGAATGTAATGCAGTTGTGCAGACCGTTTGACAGAAAGCGCTCAGGTCTCATAATGGGCGAAGGCGCTGGCATTGTCATTCTTGAAGAATATGAACACGCGGTAAAACGGGGCGCAAGGATATATGCAGAGGCGGCAGGCTATGCCTCCACTATGGATGCATATCAGGTCACTGCCCCCATCCCCGACGGCTCAGGGGCAGAGGGCGCCATGCGTACTGCCCTCAAAGACGCCGCACTGGGGACAGACGCCATAGACTACATCAACGCACACGGTACAAGCACTAAACTTAACGACGAGGCTGAGACCGCAGCCATTACCAAGGTCTTTAAAGAACGAGCCGTTGCCATCAGCTCAAGCAAGTCCATGATAGGGCACCTGCTAGCGGCCTCAGGCGGCCCGGAGTTCATATTTACCGTCCTGAGCGTAGCAAACGACGAGATACACCCCACAATAAACCTGACAAATCCCGACCCCAAATGCCCGCTTGACTACGTACCGCTTGTCAAGCGCTCAAAGACTGTGCGTGCGGCCATTTCAAACTCCTTCGGATTCGGCGGGCAAAACGCGTCAATAATAGTGAAAAAATTGGGCGCTTAGATTAATCCAAACGCTGTACAACTATTTTTTGTCACTGCAAATATTATCTATAGAACTATAGAATATTGCCGATATGTAATTGTAGAATAATGGCTGTAATATAAACATACTTTAACAGGAGGAAGTAATGCTTCAAAACATGAAAACAGGTACGAGGTTAGGGCTGGCGTTTGGTATCGTTGTCGTTCTGCTTTTGGTGGTAGCGGTTGTGGGTGTAAGCAGCCTGGGGAATCTTAACCATGAGCTGGACGATGTAGTCAAGGATAAGTATCCAAAGATAGCAATTCTTACTGAAATTGACAGCGAGATCAACCAGATTGCGCGCTCTATGCGTAATATGCTGATAATGGAAAAAAAGGAACAGATACAGAAAGAGCTGGACCGGGTTCAGGAATCCAGGAAAAAGATTGGCGCCTATTTAGAAAAACTTACGCCGATGATTAAAACTGACTCCGGCAAGGCAGCATTAAAGGCTATAACTGATGCAAGGGCAGCATATGTTACCGGTCAGGATGAGTTCCTGAAACTTGCAGCAGAAGGCAAACAGGATGAGGCAAAGGAACTTCTGTTAACAAAGCTAAGGGCACAGCAGCTCAGCTATTTCGAAGCTATAGATAAGATGATAAAACTTCAGGAAGAACTTCTGGATAAAACTGCCAAAGACGCCGACGAAGCATATAAAAACTCCCGCACGTTAATCATAACTATATCAGTCGCAGCCATAGTTCTGTCTATAGTAATAGCCATGTGGATAACTATGAGTTTATTAAAACAGCTTGGCGGTGAGCCGCATTATATCGCTGGAATAGCCCAGAGTGTAGCTGATGGGGATTTGACTATGAGATTTGACAGCGGCAAGAAGTCTGAGACTGGAATACTGTTGGCAATGAGGTCTATGGTCGAGAAATTAAAAGAGGTCGTAGCCAGCGTACGTACAGCCTCCGACAACGTAGCGGCAGGCAGCAATGAGCTATCATCGGGCGCCCAGCAGCTCTCAGAAGGCGCAACACAGCAGGCAGCTTCAGTAGAGGAGACATCGTCTTCGATGGAGCAGATGACATCAAATATCAAGCAAACCACTGACAACTCCAGGCAAACTGAGGCAATTGCAACATCTGCTGCAAAAGACGCCCTCGACGGCGGTAAGGCAGTCACAGAGGCAGTTGTCGCTATGAAGGAGATAGCCAGTAAGATTTCGATAATAGAGGAAATCGCAAGACAGACGAATCTCTTAGCATTAAACGCGGCAATCGAGGCGGCAAGGGCCGGTGAACACGGCAAGGGATTTGCAGTTGTGGCATCTGAAGTAAGAAAACTGGCAGAACGCAGTCAAAAGGCCGCAGGTGAGATAAGCGAACTCTCAGCCTCAAGCGTAAACATAGCAGAGCAGGCCGGCACAATGCTCAATAAATTAGTCCCGGATATAAGAAAGACAGCAGATTTAGTGCAGGAGATAACCGCAGCCAGTAACGAGCAAAACACCGGCGCAGAGCAGATAAACAAGGCTATTCAGCAATTAGACCAGGTCATTCAGCAAAACGCATCAGCCGCCGAAGAGATGGCCTCAACCAGCGAGGAACTTTCGTCGCAGTCCGAGCAGCTGCAAGCCACGATCGCATTCTTTAGGACTGGTGCAGAAGGCTCTTTTCAGGTAAAACCCAAGCGTAAACCTATGGCATTAGCACACAAGGCCGCCGCCCCAAGACCAAAGGCACACACCCCAGCGCCCGCACCCACATCATCCAAAGGCGCAATGATAGATTTAGATGACAACAAAGGCCACACCGATGACAGCGACTTTGAGAGATATTAATGATTTGATAAAGTTCAATGGCCTGACATAGAATTTGCATGATTAGATAAGGGGCGTCCATGTAAGACGCCCCTTTTTATATGAAAAAACATTATGCCCACAAGCATAGTGAGAATTGTCACTATTATGTTGTAATTGATTTGAATAAAGGGTATAATACTTACTGTTTCGTGGAGGAGGGCAATATGTTTACAAATATGCATAAGGAGTCGGGTGAAAGTTATGAGTAAAATCAATTTTGGAACAAAGGTATTGTTTGTAGTGGCAGTAAGCTTTGTTGTCAGCTATGTGATTAATTTTTATTTCATAAAAGGTATTATAGAAAAAGACGCACTAAATGCCTTAGTTATGAAGGCAAAGGCGATAACCATTCAAGCAGAAAGCGCCAGAAATTATGTCGCTGCCTTAAGGTCAGATAAATCATTTGACGAACCACGGTTAATGGCTGACTTGAAGGCAAAACTTGTTGGCGCGACTACCCATGAAGACATAATAGAAAAGGTCAGGAAAGCGGATTACTACAATACAATTCCTGTGGTTGCGGGCTGGAAAATTGCCGCTGCAAAGTCTGCCGATGCCGGTTATGACTTCAAGGCAGTTAGAGTTCAGGCCAGAAACAAAAATAATGAGGCAACGCCTGTAGAGAAAACCATGCTTGAAAAGATGGACTCAGAAAAACAACAAGATATATGGATGATAGACAAAGAGGCCAACGCGCTCAGATACATGAGGGCTGTGGTCTTAGGCCCTGAATGTATGCTGTGTCACGGTGTAGAGAGTGATTATCCTGCTGGTAAGGGATATGACCCGATAGGACTTAAAATGGAGGGCTGGAAGGCTGGTGAGCAGCGGGGAGGGTTTGAGATAATTGCCGATTTAAAACCCATGCAGACAGTGGTGTCATCTTCTCTGAAACAGACGATACTCTTTGGGACGATAATAACTGCTGTTGCTATGACAATAATATATTTACTGATAAAACGCCTTGCAATTAATCCCGTGAAAGACATAAGGGAGTTGATAGGCAGGGTGTCAGAGGGAGACCTTACTGTTAAGGCAGAGGTAAAAACACAGGATGATATAGGGATGCTTGCCAACAGCATGAACATAATGGTTGAAAAATTAACAGAAATAGTATCCAGAGTACGCTCATCAGCTGACAACGTAGCGGCAGGAAGTAATGAGCTATCATCCGGCGCTCAACAGTTATCAGAAGGCGCCACAGAGCAGGCGGCATCGATTGAGGAAACATCATCTGCTATGGAAGAGATGACATCGAACATCAGGCACACTACTGACAACTCAAAACAGACAGAGGCAATTGCAACATCTGCTGCAAAAGATGCCCTTGAAGGCGGCAAGGCAGTCACAGAGGCCGTTAGTGCTATGAAAGAGATAGCAAACAAGATTTCAATCATAGAAGAAATATCGAGGCAGACGAATCTGCTGGCACTAAATGCGGCAATCGAGGCTGCACGTGCTGGTGAACATGGAAAGGGTTTTGCTGTTGTAGCCTCAGAGGTAAGAAAACTTGCTGAGAGGAGTCAAAAGGCCGCAGGAGAGATAGGCGAGCTGTCAGCCTCAAGCGTAAACATAGCAGAGCAGGCCGGTGCGATGCTCAATAAATTAGTCCCTGATATCAGAAAAACCGCAGACCTGGTACAGGAGATAACCGCGGCGAGCAACGAACAAAACACCGGCGCAGAGCAGATAAACAAGGCTGTTCAGCAATTAGATAAGGTCATTCAGCAAAACGCCTCAGCCGCTGAAGAGGTAGCATCCACCAGCGAGGAACTATCAACTCAGTCTGAACATCTGCAAAGTGCGATTGCATTCTTTAAGACAGGCGCAGAAGGCTCATCTCAGGTAAAACCCAGGCGTAAACCTATGGCATTAGCACACAAGGCCGCTGCCCCAAGACCGAAGGCACACACCCCAGCACCCGCATCAACCAAAGGCACGATGATAGATTTAGATGACAGCAAAGGCCACACCGATGACAGAGATTTTGAGAGATATTAATTAGTGAAATCGGGCAGGAGACAAGTGATTGGCCTCCTGCCCGATTCCCCCCGGATTAGTGTTGGAGCAGGCCGCTTTGCGGCAGACCAAAACATGCCTCCTTACCATTAGACACGTTGCCTCGGCCTTTTTCGCATCACATGACTACCGAACATGGGCGCAAAGATGCTGTCTTTTTTCATCCTTGAAAGACTGGATTCCAGCTTTCGCTGGAGTGACAGACATAAAAATACAATAGTGTGTTTGCCCTGGTATATCGCCCTCCTGCTTGACCTTGCAGGTGTATTTAATACCATCTAGCACGGGGGGCATTTACCCTTTTTCAGTTTCTTTATATCGGTTTTAGGGAGTCCAGCATAGAAAAAGCTTGTAACACATTACTATAAAACAGACATAACACCTTTACATTATTGGAAACATTCCTCTGGCGTTGGTTGCTTTTGGCAGTAAGATTTTAGTGAAACATGGATTATACGTCTACGGGTTTAACCAGCCAGATGTCATCTGCATACTCTTTTATTGTCCGGTCACTTGAGAAAAACCCCATGTTTGCTACATTTAAGATGGACATCTTTGTCCACAGGGCCTGGTCCTTATAAAGTTCTGCAACACGCTCCTGGCACTTTGCATATGACTCAAAGTCTGCCATTAACAGATATTGATCACCATGGTTGAGCAATGACTCTATAATAGGTTTGAAGAGATTCGCATCGTTTTTCGAGAAGAAACCATTGTCTATCATATCGACGGCCTGCTTTAGCTCGGCATTTCGTTCATAATATTCACGAGGATTATAGCCGCGCTGTTTTAGTTCATTTACCTTGTCTGCTGTCAGTCCGAAGATAAAAATATTGTCTGCCCCGATGTTTTCTTTCAGCTCTATGTTAGCGCCGTCGAGTGTCCCTATGGTTAGAGCGCCGTTGAGGGCAAACTTCATATTGCCTGTTCCAGAGGCCTCAGTGCCTGCAGTTGAAATCTGCTCTGACAACTCGGCTGCCGGAAGTATCATCTCTGATAAAGAGACAGAGTAGTTTTCCATAAAAAACAACTTCAGTAGGTCACTGACCTCGGGGTCGCTATTAACCACTTCGGCGATAGAGTTTATCAGTTTTATTATAAGTTTTGCCATGAAATAACCGGGGGCAGCCTTGCCTCCGAATATTACCGTTCTGGGTACAATATTTTTTAATGCAGATTTATTACCGCTTTTAGCGGCGGCCTTTATCCTGTTATAGAGGACAACGGCATGAATGGCATTGAGCAGCTGCCGCTTGTATTCGTGCATCCGCTTGAAATGGCAGTCAAATATAGAGTCTACGTTCAACGCCACTCCCTTTTTCTCTTTTAGACAATGTGCCAGCAGTCGTTTGTTGTCTTGCTTTATGGCGCGCCATTTCTTCTGAAAATCAATATTATCGGCAAACGGTATCAGTTTTTTCAGTTCATTAAGATCAACCACCCAGGCATCGCCTATGTGTTGGGTTATCAGTTCAGACAACGCGGGATTGCAGAGCCTGAGCCACCTGCGCTGAGTGATGCCGTTTGTCTTGTTGTTGAATTTTTTTGGCCAGTAGTCGTAGAAATCTTTGAACAATTCATTTTTTATTATCTCTGAGTGTAGGGCACTAACACCGTTAACAGAGCGGCTGCCTACGATTGAAAGATTCGCCATGCGTACCTTTTTCTCATCTCCTTCTTCGATGATTGACATGCGGCTTAACTTACCGCCATCGCCTGGAAATCTCTCCTCAACCCCTTTAAGGAACCTGTAGTTAATCTCATATATAATCTCTAAATGCCGCGGCAGTACGCGTTCAAAAAGAGGTACAGACCACCGTTCAAGGGCCTCAGGAAGAATAGTATGGTTGGTGTAGCCAAAGGTCTCAGTGGTTATCTCCCATGCGACATCCCAATCCAATCCCTCTATATCAATAAATATCCTCATCAGCTCTGCAATTGCAATGGACGGGTGTGTGTCGTTGAGCTGAATGACCGTCTTATTGGGAAAATCCCGATATTCTATTGGCTGCTGCCTGTTTTTCTTAAAACGCCGCATAATGTCCTGAAGCGTGGCTGATACGAAAAAATACTCCTGCTTCAGACGCAGCTCTTTACCCTCAAACACATTGTCGTTCGGGTAGAGTACCTTGGAAATAGTCTCTGTAAGCACCTTGTCCGACACTGCCCTTTCATAATCACCGTGCTGGAAATAGCCGAGGTCAAAATCGCGGGTGGACTTAGCCCCCCAAAGACGCATCGTATTGACCGTGTTATTATGATAGCCGGGAATGGCTGTGTCATAACCCAGCGCTACAACATCCTGCGTATCTATCCAACTGCAAATAAATCTCCCATGTTTGTCAGTATATTTATTAACTTTTCCATAGAATTTAACGATAAAAAGATATTCCGGCCTCTCTATTTCCCACGGGTTGCCGTAGCGCAGCCAGTTATCTGGTGTTTCTACCTGATGACCGTTACGTATCTTTTGGAAAAATATACCGTATTCATAGCGGATTCCATACCCATATGACGGGATTCCAAGCGTAGCAAGAGAATCCAGAAAGCACGCGGCAAGCCTTCCCAACCCGCCGTTACCAAGCCCCGGGTCCCACTCAAGCTCTCTGAGCTGCTCAAGCTCAAGACCAACTGCCAGCAATTCCTTCCGAGCCTCTTCGTATATGTCTAGATTGACAAGGACATTGCCCAGTGACCTGCCGATTAAAAACTCCAGGGAAAGATAATACACCCTTTTTACATCCTTGTTGTAGTACGCCTGCTGGGTTTTTATCCATTTCTCGACGAGCCTGTCCCGCACTGCAAGGGATAGCGCCTTATATCTGTCCCTATCGGTTGCCGTGTATTCGTCCTTTGCCAGCGTATACTTCAGGTGGCGCAGAAACGAGGACTTAAGCGTGGTATCCTCACTGACGGCTGCTGTTGATGCCTTTACCGAGTTATCTTTCTTGATTTCTTCCATATAGCAGTCATTATAAACACTAAAATATAATTTGTCAAGCAAAAGATTGACCAGTTATGAAATATTATTTGACTTCTCTATGCTTCTTTTATTAACATTTACAGGGGGTTCAATTAGAACCAGCTCAAATGGAAGGCAGGAGGGACACCATTGGACAATGATTACTATGTTGATGTTGTAACAAAAAATATATTGTCTGCATTGGCAGAACACATCTCTGACGCTATATCTGACCAGTTAATCGGCGTTGTGAAAAAAACGACCGCTCAGTTAGAGACAAAACTCTTTACAATGTTTGACAGTGTCAGCAAGGACATTGTCAACTCCATCAGCGACAACTTGCTTGTCTTCAAAGACCACTTACTGGCTAACGATTCCGCAATCAATTCAATCGAGGCAGGTCTGGTTGAGATAAAGCAAAAACTCAGCTCAGTCAACACCGACCAAATCGACGCCCTTGCCAAATCCGTAGAGGGCGGTCTTACCTCCATTGTCTCAGAAATAAAGGCCTCGCTTGGTGAAAACAACAAAGAGCAGATCAACTCGCTAAAGGCGGCGATGGATGCAATGGCAGCAAATATAAAACAAATTGACGCCTCAGTCATATCGCTGGCAAACAAAGACCATTCAGAGATTCTCAGGATGATGCTTGAAGGGGAGCTTAGAAACACAGAGGCTATGGCTGTTCGTGCTCTCGACACTAAAAAGGAAATCGAAGAAAGATTAAACAGGCTAAATGGTTTTAGCTAAGACACATTATAGGTGAGATAAAGTGGAATCTGAAGAGCAAAAAATAAAAAAATTCCTTGAGCATATCTCCGGCATAATCGCCAGGCTCAAGTTGCTTGGACACGATCAGTTTGCCAATAGAATCAAAAACCTCGAGGCAAATATCAAGGACTTCGGCGTGCATACGATAAAAAGCGGCCTTGTTGGGATTACAAGCTCAGGGAAGTCCTCTGTGATGAATATCCTGCTTGGCACGGGGACAAAAATCTTAAAAGAGCAGAGCAAGGCAACTACCAATATGATAGTGTTTTGCTCAAAATCAAAGGAACAGCAGCTTGAAATAATATATGAAGATGGCAGGTCTGAAAAGAAAACCGGTAAAGACGTACTTGGCCCGTCCATCTGGAAATATACCTCAGAGGACGAAAATCCCGGCAATAAATTTGGGGTTAAGTATCTCAAAATCGGACTGCCTTCGTTTATTATTGATGAGGACATAGAGCTTGCCGACACACCGGGCCTTGACGCCTACGGGCACAAGGAACACGAGGACCTCACCTTGCGTGAGTTTTTGCCGCAGGCGGATTTAATAATCTATCTGTCCTCGATTCGCAGCCCGATGAAGGAGGCAGACAGGAAGATACTTAATAAGATAATGGACGCAGACCAGAGGATTGTCTTCGTACAGACCTGTAAGAACGCGGTCGTTGACAGCAATTTCGCGGAAACCGCCAGTGAATCAAGTGAATCGGTTGAAAAACGCCTCGAAAAGTATAGGGAGGAGTTTGAGAAACTCATAAGCCCATATGCAAGGCTGAAAGACGCCCCTATTGTTCAGGTTGAGACCATCTCAGCCGCCCGTTATTTTAAAAACGGTGACAAGGAGGCATGGGCAGAGTCAGGGTTTGAAGAGCTGGTACACGTTATCAGAAGTGTCACTAAACAACTGCAGTACGAATATACCGTAAAAAACCTCAAGAAAATCGTAGACAGCGTCAATGCCCTGATAACCCTCCTGATAAGCGCAGTAAAAGAAGAGGCAGACAAGAAAACCAGCATAGAGCGGCTTATGAAGACCCTCGAAAAACTAAAAAAATACAACGAAAGAATATTGAACACCAAAAACCAGATAGTCTCCATATGGAAAAAGAAGATAGACCCGGCTGCCATGTTCGGCGAATTTCAACACGAACTGGCGAGGACATATTCATTCCGCTATGAATTTAACCCTAAAAACGATACCGAATTCATCGTCAAAGCCGATGCAATCAGCGAAAAAATGCACTCTATCAAAAACAGTATGCTTGATAATCTGGACAACGCTAAGGGGAAGTTCAAGGAATACTTTGACGATGTCGGCCTCGATGTTCGGCGGACAGATATTCAAAGCGGCTCGGTGAAGAGTTTTTATCTGCCAAATGTGCAAAAAAAGAGTGCCTCAGGGAAGTCCATGCTTGGCTCCGGCAAGGACCTCACCGTGGAATATATAGATAAAACCAAATTTATCGAAGACCTTAGGGCATCTATCGAGGGATTTTTAGTCCCCCTGGCTGGACACCTGGACTGGTGGGACAAGACTGTAGAGTTTTCTTTTGTCGAGCCGCTCTCAAAAAAGGTTGCCGCTGTTGATGACGATATAAAAAACATGGAAAAAGGCGGCGACTACAATGAGGAGCAGTTCAGGAGACTGACCGCCTTCAGCAGGGAACTCCATCAGGGCGTCAAGGAGGTCTCTGTCTTGTGCAATATGGAATTCATAGAGCAGAAGTTTCCCGTATCCTGGGGGAAAAAGGCGGTCTATAAAAAGGAAAGAGCCGGGTTTATCAATTTGTTTTTGCAGCTTTCAAGCCGCTACTATGAGGCGTTGTTCCATAACTATTATCTTAGGAAATTGTCCGGGTTTTCCACGAAGAAGCAGAAGTCTGTCATTCTGATAGACCAGAACTTTGAGTCGCAGATTAATTTTATAAATAAGCTGCTGCGGCTTGATTCTGAGGCCATTGGCCGTATGCGTGCCCTTAAGCCGCCATATGTTATTAACCCCCCGGGGGCAGACACATTCACAGAAGGCCTCACAGTAGAAGGGGAATTTTCGGACACCCTGACCTTCTATGTGCTTGGAAACGATGACGCCTCATTTGACGCGGCGGCATCACACCAGTTGTTCGACAAGGCAGACGTAGTGCACCTTATCATAGATGACCTGCACAGGGTCGGCTCTGCCCTTGTTGACGTTGTCGAGAGAAACAGGTTTTATGACAATATCGTAAAAAGACAGGACAAGCTCCTTCTGTCATATCCGGGAGGCGCATATTTTCAAAGGGGCAGACTGCACATCCTTGTTGACGAGGCTACCAGCGAAGTGAATAAAGTATTTAACGCCCCCACTGTGCAGTGGTTCATATACGAAGGCTATGAGGTAAGATATAGTTATTTCTATGATATAGTTTCACGGGCGGCTGATGGAAACATGCAGCCGGAGGATTGTATGAGGCAGTGGAAAGACATGGGGCTTCCGCTTGATGACCCCTTTACTGAGGACATACTGCTTGAGCAATTTGCCGAAATTACAAAATAAACAGTCCATACTCACAAATATAAGGAGATGCAGCGATGGCAGAAATAGAGGGAAGCGATGATTTCCAGCAGATGCTTACGCGTTTAAAACAACGGGTTAATAATATAGCAGCGGTTAAGGCCACAGTTGCAACCCAGGACACCGGTGGTGATGTTAAAGAACTCCTGGTCAATTTTGCCGAGACATTAAAAAAAGGGTTCACAGCGCTGCTTGATGGCAAATCTGGAGAACTCGAAATACTCAGTTCTATAGCTGCCGGTGCTCTCGATTTTAAAAAGGCAGGGGAATCAACTGCCACCGAGCTGAAAAAGGAGATAAACTCCACGCTGAACACCATGCTGTCTGACTTTAAGGGACGCCTCGAGGGGGCATTGAAAGATGACATAAGAAGTGCATCCATGTCCGTAAAAGATGAGATAGCCTCTGTTAAATCTACAATTCCATATCTTGATATCAATGCCATTGGCAGCAAACTCAACAATATAGGCGGTGCAGTTGAGAGCCTCTCAATCACACTGAAAAACACATTTGAACATATGAAAACAACGACTGCTATCGACGATGACACTAAGAGAGTGTTAATTCAGGAGATAAAACAAACTGCGGGCGACTCAATAAGCGCAAAAATAGACGCTGCCCTCGCACCACTCAGGGGTGAAATCTCGTCGTTAAAGGCCGTTATCACAACACTGAAGGTTGAGCCTACCGCTTCCGGCGCTGATTTTTCGAGAAGTTACATAGATAGCATACGAAGTGAATTCAGCAGTGAGATAAGAGAAATAAAGGCGCTTGTGGAAAAGGAAAACAATGCTGTCAAGTCACAGACACTTGAGTTTCTTGGGTTTGTAACAGATAAAATAGTCGGCCTGCACGGGAAAATCGACAAGATAGTCCGACCAGCTCTGGCACCGCCCGGTACACTCTCCCCTAACGTATCTGAAAGGATAACTGAAGGAATAAGCAGCGGCCTGCAGAGGGAGATAGCCCCTGTCATGGATGGCCTTGTGCATATAATCAGGTTTTTAATTGCCTTGTCAAAGAGGTAATGCGGAGGCATCTTTCGACAGGCTTAGGGTGATTCCTACTGTTCATGCTAATATGCCGACGTAAGCTCCATCGTTTTGTCTAATGTTGGCTTTGCCCGCCCTCAATAAAAATGCGGGTTTACAGGCGGTCATCGGAGAAAGAATAGACAAAATGATACATTTTGTCTAAGGTTATACATATTAGGAGCTTAAACAAGGGTATTGGTTGTTTGGACGTGGGAGTATAGAATTTTCATTACGTTTAGAATATTATATTTACAATAGTTATCCCTGCAACCCAAAAAGAAGTGCATTTTATTAAAGTAGACTGCCTTATGTCTTCAGCAACTCTACTATAGTGTTAATACTATGGACTGTCCGGCTTCGCCTCTGTTGATTTCAACTGCCGGAAAACCTCGCCCGCGTGCTTCATCTGCTGCCTTAGCCAAGCGAGTTCGGATGACGTCAAAGGATGATTGACGTAAGAGATTGCCCCCTTCGGCCTCGGTAAGGGTTGCGATTCCATGTCCGAAGCTGCCACGCCAAAACTCGTCAAGTTCTTGTCCATATTTTCTCTCCAGTGCTTCAAGTGTCTCCGGCCTCAATGCCAATTTCCGGCTGTCCCGGCTTTCCGTTAAGGTAGATATGGCTATAACATGCCCGCCGTTGTCCTCAATAAACCCACGAAGGTTGGCAATAGTTCCACCCAATCCTACATGGTCATCTATTATAACATAATCAGCTTCCTTATGCACCTTCCCCGTAAATATCGCCGGTGTTACCATCCGGTGCGCCGCTCTGGCACGGGTATGTCCAACCCTGTTTGACTGCACTATAGAGGAGTCTTCAACATCCAGATTGAGCCTGAACGCAATTTTTTGCGCCATTACGCTTGGGATAGCGTTAAAACCTTCCTGCTCAATAGCTCCTACGGCAATTAAAAGGGGCTTGCGCTCCCCAATCTGCGCCCGTAACAGCGCTACTGCCAAATCTGAAATGGTATCCCTAACAAGCTCATAGGCTGCTACAGAATCGCCAGCTTTAGCGGCCTTATAGCATGGGTGCGCATCACGCTCTTCTACGGTCGTATGGATTCAATATCAGGAAAATCCACTGGCCAGGGAGTCCTGTGTATTTCTTTCTGTCGACCTGTATTCATTGTTTTCGCCGCTTCATGGTATAAAGGTTGATTGTGAAGCGTGGTTTTTGTACATAATTATTATTCTAACATACAGGAAAAAAAGAAAAATAGACAAAAAGGATTCTTTTGTCTAATGTTCTTCATATCTGGGCAGGCTTAGGGCAATATTTTCTTGATAAAGGTGTCGGCTTCCTTCATAGCTTCTTTGACCAGCGGGACGCCTCTAAACAATCCTCTGTAATAACCGCCGATATGCAAGGTTTCATATAGATTTTCAAACTCTCTCAATAGCTTGCCTGTCTTGGTGACAGACATATATTTTTGTAGGGCTGCCCTGTACCCATCAACAGACTATAATGGACCCCAAAAACTGGACAACATGTTAAGTTACAGTAAGAGCAGAAAGATGGAGGTCCAAGGATACGATGAAAACGAAATAT
>LNQR01000121.1 GCA_001541255.1 Candidatus Magnetominusculus xianensis | reverse complement strand
TTGCGTGATAATCTCATCCGGGCTTATATTACACCTGAGGGCAAGCGATACAAGCCTTCCAATTGCCTCTGATTGGCTTGCGGCACAGCCACCGGCCTTTCCTATGTGATTAAACACCTCAAAGGGCATCCCGTTTTCATCTTCATTAACAGTGACGTAGAGGTTGCCACAGCCGGTAAGCGTCGCTTCTGTTGTACCTTTTATGACCTTGGGACGCTTTTTAGGTACAATTTTTATGTTCGAGAGAGATTGAGGCGATTGAACCGCCTGGACCGTTTGAATAGAACCAGATGTACAGCTTCTACTTCCCGAGCCATTTCCGGTACCACTTCCTGAGCCGGTCTCGGCGTTTCCATATTGGGCAACTGCAAGCACCTGTCCGTCCCTTGAGCCGTCTCTAACCATTTATGCGATAGGTGCAAATTCCTATGTCGGAGCTTGGGTTTCCCCTGTCAAGCCAAAGTAAAAATGTCTTCGTAAAACAAAATCTGCGCGATTCGCCGACTTGGCAGAACACTGCGCAATTCCCACAATCCGCCGCCCAAACAACGACACAACGGCAGGCCAATCAACATGCACAGTTGCAATGTCAAACCCTATTGTGTGTCTGTTGTCACATAGCAAGCCGCGCAGCCAGTCTCTGAGCGGTTTAGCACCAAGCGAAGTACGGTTGAAGATAACTGGTATCTCTTGCAGTTGTCCTCCGCTCATCAACAAATCTCTCAAAAGAGAGCGCTATAGAAAGTACACCAATAGCAAGATTTTCCTGACCTTTATTGTTTTGTCTTATTTTGGCCTTACCCACCTCAATAACAATGCGGGTTATAAGCATTCATCGGCGGGAATTTAGGCAAAATGGTACATTTTGTCTGTTGTGGAGACTAAATTAAGTTTTAGGATTATACGAATACTTCCCAGTCATCAGATGTAAGTTCTATGGTTTCCATCGCTTGAGAGCAAAACTTTTTTATGCTTAGAGCTGACAGATTGACCTCGATATAAAAACTATTTTGTAGTTGCCGTATTGCCCTAAGTTTATTTTTATCCTTATTGAGATAGCGTGGGAAGTTCTGAGCAATAACGTCAAACTTATCGGGTTCGAGATCAGCAATTGTATTGAGGGTTCTTTCCAAAACATCACGCCATGATTGAACTTGAAACTGCTGTCCCAAGATTTTAAGGCCTGTTGGTGACGTACCCGTAACTTGTTTCAAGTCTGATATCTCGGTTGCGTCTTGACCGAAGTATTTCCAAACCTCAAGAGCTTTTTTTGCTAATGTTTCCGCTCTTTTTTCAATGTCAGTACGTCTCCAAGATGCGATTGAAGAGAAATATTTATTTAGCTCCAAATGGCTGTAGTTATACGTCTTCTTCTTCGTAGTAAAATCGTCATTTGACATCTCTTCATTGTAACCAGTCAATGTCAGATTGCCTATGGTATGCAAAAATAGTTCGTGAGTCTCTTCCCAGTCCTCACCAAGATGATTCTGCCACCATTCTGACAAAGTTTGAGGCATCACATGTTCTATCGTTAAATTATCATACGGCAAGGCCTCTTTGTGGGCAAAATCCTCTTCAATAGCCTCAAGAATGAGTTTGGTTTTTATCTGCCTATCTCCAGCTCCATAAAACTTTGTTTCTCTGAACCGCGTATAAAACTCGGTGTCACTTGGATAACTTTTCTTTTGCAATATTTCCATGATGCCTTCCGCAAGGTTAGCTTGATGCTTTGTGTTTAATAGCGGATAAACTGTGGGGAAGATTTTATTAAGTTGATTTGTAGGTACATTGCAGACAAACCGTCGGATAAGATAATTTTCGATTGTTTTCAGAATTGTAATAAAATCGGCCGTGTTCATTTTGTTTACTGAATAATCACCATAAAGGTTCAAAAGCAATGGATAAGCCGTTGTGACCCCTATTCTATTTAACCTGCGAAAACACTTCTGTAAATCACAATCTGGCTCATGTGCAGGATCGAGAAGGCGTTGATAGTACACAGAATATTTTTTTAGCTCCATTAAATAATCAATTGCGTTGATAGATGATACTTTTCCTTTGAGATCATAATAAACGTCATCTTTCTTTATGATGCTCCCATCTCTCATAAGGTAGTGCCTTATATATTCAGTGAGGCTATCATTTAATGCAGTTTGCATAGGCTCCCAATATTTGGAATAAATTGCATCTTGTTCATCTATGTGAATACGCATAAAGAAATAATTGCGAATCAGGTCCGCCTGTGTTAATGGTCTACCTTTAGCATTCAAGCTTTCAAAAACTAAATATGGGTTATCATCTGTGTCGAGCACAATGCTGACAACTGAAAAATAGCTGGTAATTATTTTCTTTATTATGTCGTATTCTATCGACACTTGTCGCAGTTTCTTTTCAAAATAATTATATGCCTCCGTAAGTTTGCTCTCTTTTTCATTTGTATTTGCATTAATGATGTTCTTGTATATGTCTCTATCAAGTTGTGTTGGCATTAATTTGTAAAAGTCATTATCTCTTTTATAAGGATTGACAAGCAGAGTATTATTGATTTCATCGGCGAAATCTTCTCTTCGCAACTTTTGTGCCTTGTCACGCAAGAGAGTTAGCAGAATAAAGATTGTCGTTAAACGTTGCTGGCCATCAATAAGCAAATATTTTGCGATGCCTTCTGGCACTGAAACAGTCGGCATAGTTACGATTGAACCAATAAAATGAGTTCGTGGGTTTTCAGCTTCGCATAGTTCAATTAAGTCCTTCCATAAAATCTCCCACTCTTTATTCGTCCAGCTATAAGTGCGCTGAAAAAGAGGAATAACGTATTGTTTTGTCCCTTCTAATATATCCTGGAGTTTGGTTTCTTTTGCCTGCATATTCAATTTCCTCTGTATTCTTCTTCTATAGTATTCAACTCATTGACATAAATCGTACAAAAAACTGATAAAATGTTAACCAATCATAACACAACTTTAGACAAATAGGATTCTCTTGTCAAAGTTTAAGTAAATTAACTTTTGCCTTCCTCTTAATATCAGTTTAATATCAGTGCCCGCTCACTGACACTTTGTAAAGCCGCAGTCGTGGCAGACTGAGCAGCCGCCTTCGTGTTCAACCGCGCCGCCGCACTCAGGGCACGCCCCTACCATTATGTCGGCCATGCTGGGCTGACCGGCGTCTTTATAATTACCGCGGTTCACCTCGCCGTGGCAGTACCACTCAAGGGCCTTTGCTATGGCGTCGGCACACGAGGAAATCTTGCCGCCGTTAGCCCATCCCGGCAGATGGCAGGAGATACCCTTCAGTTGCGTGATAATCTCATCCGGGCTTATATTACACCTGAGGGCAAGCGATACAAGCCTTCCAAT
>LNQR01000120.1 GCA_001541255.1 Candidatus Magnetominusculus xianensis | reverse complement strand
CTTTGAACCTGTATATCTTCCGCCTTACTCACCTGACTTTAACCCAATTGAAAATATATGGTTACTCCTGAAGCAACGCTGGTTTAATAACGTCCATTGCCGTAATGTTGAAAAGCTCATTGCACGCCTTGATGAGGCTATTCTTGACCTCACAAACAATCCAGGACAAGTCATGAATACAACATCTTTCGGAATTTTATTTTGACACTCGCTATAGTATGAAACCCACACGAACATCATTGTTAAGGGCAGTCGTGATGTAGAATTTAGCCATAAGGTGAACCTTGCAACTGACAGCAGCAACCTGAGGTCAGGTACCGGATGGCAATCCTTCTGATTCGACGCTCTACAATGGAGTGATAGAGCGAATTTACAACAATTATAGAATAACGCCGTGGGACATGGTAACGGATGAATGAGTAAAAACACTGAAACTCGACTGAAGAAGTGGAGAAGTGCCATTGATGCGGTGGTATCAAATCTAAAAAGAGGATTCAATCTGTTTCGGTGCGTATGGAAAACAATGGAGCGATTTGACGCCAAGATATACTGGAACGTGATTGCCCGTGTTATGACTGGTACTCTTCCATCAAAAACCCAACCACAATGACATAATATATTTTTGAATGATAAAGTGGTACGTAGAGCGATTTCATCTGAGGGTTCAAGATTGTCGGCAGTGCTCTTGCATCGAGACATGCCGCTGTGATGTGTTGATACTTAAGACGTTTGATGAGGATGGTTTGTATAACAACCTTGATCAGTTAAAGAAAGCTACAGAGCGTTTTGGGGCAGAAGAGGTAACGTTTGTCGGTGCCAGAATTGATAACTGGATGATAAAGAATAAGCAGATTGAGGATTTACAGACAGCAGGATTTCATTACATAACGGCAATAATGAAACTACAGATAGAGAGGCTGATAAATAATGGCATAATCCAGATTCGATCATGGGTTAGCCGAGCTAAAGGGTAATGGCATCCGGTATGTACTCAGGCATAATCCCCAGCGGACAGAGGAGATATGCAAATCGCGCGTGTATATATAGCAGCCCAAGCAGCTACATCTGTAAGACCGGTCATATCCTGTGGTTTACGAGATAACTCCAGGATATGACCAGTGTGTAACGTTCAACTACTTCCAGCCGGCCTTCTTTTCACATTCCTTCATCTCTTTAGGGTGTGATTTTTCCCACTGGGTGATGGACTGTGTTTCATTTGAATCCATTTTACTGTTCATACATTCACAATACAGAAAGACTACCTCTTCCTTTGCGCCTTCCTTCTTGTTGTCCTTAATGCACTGGGCAATCCATTTATTATCGTCAGCATCGGCAAATGCCAGGCTGTGTGTCATAACAAAGGTAAGAAGAAACAGCATAACCGTTATTTTTCGCATAAAGCTCACCTCCTTATAAATAGTACAGTTCTGTAACATTTATTAATTTGTATGTGCAAGCTGCAATTTATCTATCGCAATTTATCTGCTGCAAGCGCCGGGGAGCAACTATTTGCAGCAGTCGCAGCGGTCATGTAACACACTCATAGTCATGTTCATACACTTTATGAGGAAGTTTTACGTCTTTTGTAGAAATTAAACCCCTCTTAATCTCTACAATAGAAGGATTTGATGACTCAAAGCGTTCGATTAAATATCTGGCAGCATCCCCCGGGTTTATTACATCGCCACAGGTAAAAATATCCACGGCGGCATAATTATACTCCGGCCACGTGTGGATGGATAAATGAGATTCGGCAATAATTACCATACCGCTGATGCCAAACGGGTTGAACTCGTGAAAGGACACATCTACTATAGTTGCGTTTGCTGCCTTTGCTGCGCCGACCATCGCGTCGGTCACCTGCTTTACATTAGAAATACAGCCTGGCTTACAATCCCTTAACTCCACTAAAAGATGAGTACCTAAAGCATGCAATTCCCTACCCTCCTGAAAGTAAAAAATCACAGGGAATCATATCCCACATGGATAGAAATAGTAACCTTACTTATATCGTTTTGTCAATAGAAAATTAATAGTTTATTTGGGTTTATTTGGGCCGACAAAAAAATGCCGCGAGGATTTCCCCAGCGGCACTAGTTTGTCCTGTGACAAGCTGTGCAGGCACATCAGCAATCCTGCGGTTTTATCCTATCCTTTTTTGGTTAAAGCTGCGGCCTTGTATGTTTTTCACTGTCCTGAACCCTGAGGTCGAACCCCTCAGCTCCGAAGCCACAGATGAAAGCCCGTTTACCTCTCTCATTACCTCATCAGACATTGTCTCTATTTCCCTTGCTATGCCCAATGTCTTTTCAATGTTCTTTGCTACATCTTCAGAGACTGCCGACTGCTTGTCAACCGCTGTGGCTATATGTACTATCTGGTCGCGGACTTTCTGCACCGCTCCAACTATCGAAGTAAGCGATTCACCAACGTTATTTATGTAAACCGCGGCCTTTGTTACCTCTTGCGTGGCATAATCCATGGATTTTGTCGTCTGGTCAGACTCAGACTGCACGGCTACTATTTTTTCTGAGATTTCCGTTGTGGCCTTAATGGTCTTTTCAGCAAGTTTTCTTACCTCATCAGCAACAACTGCAAACCCCCTGCCTTGTTCGCCCGCTCTGGCTGCTTCTATTGCGGCATTGAGGGCAAGCAGGTTTGTCTGGTCGGCTATTTCCTTAATTACCGTTACTATATCTCCTATTTCTGATACCCTGTTGTTTAGTCTCTCTATTAGTTCGGCAAGTTCCTTTGTTGAGGCAGAGACTTGATTTACCGTATTTACAGCTCCGGTGGCTATATCCATTCCCGTGTTTGCGGTTGTCATTGCCTGTTCCGATGTATCGGTGGCTACAGAGGCATTCCTTGCTATGTCGGTTATGGTATGTCTCATTTCCTCTGCCGCACTAGCTATCCGGGCGGCCTGACCTGATTGGTTCTGAACTCCGGCTGCTGTTTTCTCTGCACTTACTCTTAATACATCCACAGAGGAAACCACATTGCCCGATGAGGCTGCAATATTATGTATCATTGCATCGAAGGATGCAACCATTTTGTTCAGGCTGTTAGCAAGCATACCTATGTCGTCTTCCGTAGACGCCTCTGCCTTTACTGTTAGGTCTCCCTCTGCCACTTTGCCAAGCAGCTCCCTTATATGTTTAACAGGATTTATCGCAAGGCGTTTAATCAACGTGTATATTATTATTACAACAACCACCGTTATTATCGCACCAAAGAGGATTGTCTGCTTTAACGAACTTGACACGGTCTCCTGCATCGGTTTTAAATCAGCGATTATCTCAAACCCTCCGTGCTGCTCACCGGCCTTCCAGCCCTCCATCTTTATTCCCAGTGGGTCATAGCCCTTGCCCTCAGGGTAATCGCTTTCTACGCCGTGACATATCATGCACTCAGAGCGCATGACCACTGCCTTCATATATCTGAGTACGTTAGCCTCTTTGTCTATCATCCAGTAGTCGTCTTTTTTTTCTGACTCCATTTTCTGAAGCATCGTCCTCTCTACCGGTGTTGCCTCGTTGTTTTTATTGCGTGCCTGAACTCTTACTGCCTTAAAATCATAACCGGCGTCCGGCGCCTTTGACGCGGCAACTGTCCAACCGGCAACCACAGGGATAGTATAATAATAAGCCGTTGTCCGAGCCCTTTCAATTATTGCTTCAGGGGTTGTCGCACCGGCAATTTTTTCTTTCAATTCTGCCAGCATCTTTGTGTCGTTGAATGCGTTTTTTACCCTTAAGTCAGCGACAAAGTTCCTGGCGCTCTCGGCCTCTGCTGTTATTGCCTTTGCCTTCATTACTAAGGCATTTAATGCGTCTTTTTCTATAATGCCTTTAATTAAGAAAACATTGACTGTATAGCTGAAAATAAAGCTTAACGCCACTACTATAATTACTTTTGTTCCAAAGTTCATTTTTTTCAACATTAGTTTCTGCACCTCACTTGGCATCTTATGTTTTCATATACCAGCGCTGTCAGCGTCTCCCGGGAACTTTTGCATCATATTTTCGCATCTTTAAGTGCATCCTTGCATGGACATGCCCTTTCAGGCTTTATCAGGGGAATTGTCTTTAGAAGCAGGGCGTTTAGATTTGCCGACGATTTATTTACCGTCTCTATTACCTCGGTTGTAGTCAATTTCTCTGTGCTTATTCCTGCGGCATGGTTTGTTACAGTAGCAATTGTACCATAGCATATCTCGGACTCTCTGGCAAGGACGGCCTCTGGCATTGCCGTCATCCCGACCATATCTGCCCCTATAGTAGAATAGTACCTTATCTCTGCCCTTGTTTCAAATCGAGGCCCGTTTGTACAGATATATGCGCCCCGTGTCAGCACCGGCAGGTTTATTACCCCAGCCGCCTCTATGAATGCCGACCTGAGTTCAGGGCAAAACGGTTCGCTGAAGTCAATGTGGTATACCTCGTCTTTATCATAAAACGTTGATACCCTGCCGGTTGTCATGTCGATTATCTGATCGGCAACTACTATGGAACCCGGTTTTAAGACTGGATTTATACCGCCCACCGCCCCAAGCGACAGCAGCCTCTTTACGCCGAGGGCCTTAAAGCCCCAGATATTAGCACGGTAGTTGACCTTATGGGGAGATATGGTGTGACCACCGCCATGCCGGGCTAAAAAAACAGCTTCTACGCCAGAAATCATTAATATCTTGTAGGCATCAGACGGGGCGCCATAAGGGGTGTCAACAGCCACATTCTTAACCAGCTCCACCGACGACATCCGGTAAACGCCGCTTCCTCCTATTATCCCTATCTCCGGCATTGTCCTGTCCTTTTCCTAAAACCACCCTCTATATAGTATAATGATTGTATACTATATCACAAAAAAAATGCAAAGGAGCGTTACATGCTAACAAAAGAAATTTTCAGCAGCCTGCTTAAAACCGCGACGTCAGCAGGAGGCGACTACGGAGATATATTCCTTGAGAACATGACCCCGCTTGTAATTCAAATGGAGGACGATAAAATTGAAAAAATCTCAACCGGTATAGAACGCGGCATTGGCATCAGAGTTGTCTATGACAACAAAAGCGCCTATGCCTATACAAATGACCTTATAAAAGACACACTCATTGAGACTGCATACTCCCTAAGCAGGGCAGTAAAGACCAACTCCGTACACGCCACATTCAATCTTGAGAAAATCAGGCCCAAAACAGACTTTATTATTAAGCAAATGCCAAATAATACCCCAATAGCAGACAAAATAAAGCTCATCCGCGAGGCAAATAAAACGGCAAGGGCGCTTGACCGGAGGATTCGCCAGGTGAGCGTAACGTACAGTGATTTTGTGCAATCGGTAACAATAGCCAACTCCGACGGGGTGCTTGTCGATGACGAGCGAGTGCAGAGTCTTTTTGCCGTATCTGTCATTGCCGAAGACAGCGGCGTCATTCAGACAGGGTATGAGAGTCTTGGAGGTTTTACCGGCTTTGAGCTGTTTGACGAAACCCCGAATGAAAACCCTGTTGAAGCGCTCGCCCTAAAGGCCGCAAAGAGGGCAATTTTAATGCTTGGGGCAAGGCGCATCAAGGGTGGACGTATGCCCGTTGTCATATCCTCTGAGGCCGGAGGCACGATGATACACGAGGCCATAGGGCACGGTCTCGAGGCCGACTTAGCGGGGCAGGGCCTGTCTGTTTATTCAAACAAACTCGGTGCACAGGTAGCCTCACCTGCCGTCACAGTCATAGACGATTCAACCCTGCAGGGAAAGCGTGGCTCATACAGGGTGGATGACGAAGGTACTGAGGCGCAAAAAAACTGCCTCGTTGAAAACGGAATCCTTACCGCTTATATGTACGACAAACTCAATGCAATTAAAGACGGCGTTAAGTCAAGCGGCAACGGTAGAAGAGAATCCTACCGCAGCCGTCCCATTCCAAGAATGACTAATACATTCCTTGCCCCGGGCAAGGCTGACCCGGGCGAGGTTCTCAGAGCCACACACGATGGTCTGTTTGTCAGAAAGATGGGGGGCGGGCAGGTGAATACCGTCACAGGTGACTTTGTATTTGACGTGCAGGAGGGCTATTTAATTAAAGATGGACAAATCACTGAGCCTGTCAAGGGGGCAACGCTCTGTGGCAATGGCCCGGAAGTCCTGAAATCCATCGACATGATAGGCTCAGACATTGGGTTTGCAATAGGGACATGTGGTAAGGACAGCCAGGGTGTGCCTGTGTCAGATGCGCTGCCGACATTAAGGATACCGGACATTGTAGTGGGCGGTGAAGTTTAGCTGTGTCTTTTACGCCACAATGCCAACTTTTTTTCTACAGATTATCACTGTAATCTCTTGATTCTATGCGGGTTTATAGCTGGCACATAATTTGCAATATTCAATAACGAGTATGAGAATGCAGCGGACTATAAAAGACTGTGTGTACTTTGAGGGCGTCGGGCTTCACACCGGCACTTACTGTAAGGTGACACTCCATCCTGCCCCTGTTGATACCGGCATCGTTTTTTACAGGCCGTGCAAGAAGGCATCGCTCACAGCCAATATAAATACTGTATTAGATACCACATATGCCACTACTATTGGCAATGAAAGATTAAAAGTTCGGACTGTCGAACATCTCTTAGCCGTAATATCTGCTATGGGCATCACAAATATTACAATTGAGGTAGAAGGCCCTGAGATTCCCATACTTGATGGCAGCTCCTTGGAAATTGCTAAACTGATATCGGAAACCGGCATAAGAAAGCAAAAGAAGATGATGCCTTATATAAAAATCCTTCAGCCGGTTGTCCTGGAAGACAGTCACGGCAAAGTGGCAGCATATCCCTACGATGGAAGAAAGATAACCTTTAGATTATTCTTTAAAAACCACTTTCTTGGTGAGCAGTTACTGTCATATGATATTGACAGAGGGTCGTTTATTAACGAAATTGCCCCTGCGAGGACATTTGGATTTCTAAAGGATGTTGAGTATTACAGGGCTAACGGGCTTGCCAAGGGCGGTTCGCTTGACAATGCCCTGATTTTCAGCGAAACTGCCGTTATCAACGAGTCTGGGCTTAGGTTTAAGGACGAGTGTGTCAGGCATAAAATTCTCGACAGCATAGGGGATTTCTCACTGATTGGCCTTCCCATAGAGGGACACATCGTAGCGGACAAGTCCGGTCATACGATGAATGTAAAGTTTATTAACAAGCTCCTGTCGAGTTCCGAGTGCTGGGAAGTCGTAAGCGAACAGGTAGAGAAAGCGCCTTACCCTGTATTCAGCTACAGCTATACGTAAGCCGCCTAGTGCTCGTAATAAACTCGAAATAACCTTATCATCCTGACAGCGGCTATTTTCCCCTATTGCGCACCTTCCTATCCCTATTGTCAGCTTAATCCTCAGTCATGGCGTTAAAAAATATCTATATCTTTAAACGCGCTTTTTCTGCTGCCAACTCTTCCCGACAAACTTTTTCCATAATGGGAAGTTCGTCTTTAACCAGCTTCCACATGAGAGGTGAAGAGATATTTTCGTAGTTATGACGAATGATATTTCCGATACCCGCCACTTTCGGCCAAGGAATATCTGAATGCCGTGCCTTCAATTCATCCGGCAGGCGGCGGCTGGCCTCTGAGATAATTAAAATGCCACGTTCAACAATCCACTGACGTTGCCAATCAGTTTCAAACGCATCGGATGAAATGGGACCTAACGCCTCATAAATATGTTCAATCGCTTCAACGATGTCCGTTAGGCGTGGAATAAGCGAAGGCGCCGTCATATCAGAATACGCAAACTGATGCAGCTTCGATTTGTTGCCTTAACGTCTTGTGCAGGCTATCACGCGTCATAATATCAGTCTTGCAACCAAGAATATGAGCCGCGTATTCCTTAACATCCATAAGTTCAAAAAGGCCGAACTTTCCTTTTTCATAGTCAAAAAAAAGGTCAACATCGGAACCGTCATTAGCTTCGTCCCGTGCGGTTGAACCAAAGATGAAAAGATGCTCAACTCCAAGCTGCTTAAGGTCAGCTTCGTGCTGTTTTAATCGTCTTATGGCTTCATTACGTTCCATTTTTATATTATAACACAAGTTTATAGTGAGCGAGAATTAACTCTGAACTGGAACTGGGGACAGTGACCATTATCCAAATATAGTGAGAGAAACTGATAATGGAGACAGATTTATTTATTGATATTTTCGTTAACACTGAACAATAGACAGGAGCATATGCCTGCATTTTAGCATGAACAGCAGGAATCACCCTGAGCCTGTCGAAGGACGATAAGTGTTTCATGGCAGAGTGTCTTGTCAGCGTACAATCTTCATAAACACGGCCTTGTTATCGTTTTCAGCGTAGTAGTGCGGCACGGTGGCTGTGCAGAGAAACCCGTGTTTTATGTAAAACTCACGAGCGGGTTTGTATATATCTTTTGTTGAGGTTTCTATGTAAACGAATTTCCCGCCCGCCTCAGTAATGCGCCTCTGAGCCTCTTCTATTAAAAGACTGGCCGCCCCAGAGCGCTGCATATCTCTTCGCACGGCAATCCAGTAAATGTCATACCCTGACTCTGTCATCGTTATAGGGCCGTAGCATATGTAGCCAATGGCGGCTTGCTGAATAGTATTTACAATGTCTGCGAATATAAAATTGTACTCGCTTTGTCCCTTCTTTGCAAGATTATCATCAAGCAGCTCCAGCGCCACTGCAACTTCACGCGGGTGAAATACTCCGGTTGAATCAAGTATTTGCCGTACAGAGTCAATATCAGAGTGCATGGCAGATGTCCTTAATTTAATTGACTGACCGGCATGGATATTCACAGCGACGCCCCGATTATCATCCTGATAACATCTGTCTCGCTGTATCCGGCCTCTGCTGCTGCCGACAGGTATCCCGATTCATGCGCTATGCAGGGATTTGCGTTTACCTCGATGACATATATCTGCCCTGATACACGCATATCAATGCGTGCATATCCCCTCAGACCAAAGAGCCGCCAGCAGCGCAGCGCCGTTTCTTTGAGCGCACCAGCGCTGATACCTTCCGGGTTAAACTGCCGCGGCGTGTTAGTGTACTCGAAGGACTCTGGCAGCCATTTTGCATTAAACCCTACTATTGCCGGTTTATCCTCCGGCCAATCCTGAAATAATATCTCAGCAGCCGGAAAGACCTCTAACTCGCCGCCCCTGTGTTCTATGACAGAGACGTTTATCTCTCTCCCTTTGATAAATTCCTCTATCAGAAGCGGTTGTCTGTGTTTGGCGAAGGTCTCAGGCAGTGAGGCCAGGAGCTTATCATGGCTATCTGATAGACTAGCAAATACTGACTCATCATCAATGCCGACTGATGCGTCCTCACACGAAGGCTTAACAATGTATGTAGTGTCAGGGTTAAGAACTGGAGCCTGACCGTCATAAACATACCACTCAGGCGTCGGAATTCCGGCAGCCCTCATCATAGATTTGGCGGTAATCTTATTTGTCGTTGTCAGCATGGCATCATACGGGCAGCCCGTAAATGGAAATCCGGCAAGCTCGATAACTCCACAAACGGCAGGAAATAGACGCTGCCCCAGTTGGTGACTTTCAACTAAATTGAATACCACATCAGGAGAAAACTCAGAAAGCCGTACAAGCATGTCCTGAAGCCCCATCAGACCGCCGTCAATGGCAATTGTCTCATGTGTAAACCCAAGTTCATCCAGTGCACCGGTTACGACTGAGACCTCCTCAATCAGGTCCTCAGAGTCCGGTCTTCCCTCGATGATTGGTTCATGAACGATTGCTATTTTCACAGTTTCCCTTCCACCATTCGTTGGCACCTGGCTCAATACACCGCTCTATGGCGGAGTGAATAATCAGCGAAATCAGCTCATCGTATCCAATGCCGTTGAGGGCGCATAGTATAGGTAAATCCGAGTGTGACGGGTGAAGCCCGGCCAGCGGGTTTATCTCTATAAATGAAAGACGTCCTGCCTCGTCGCATTTTAAATCAACCCTGCCCGCGTCGCGGCAGCCTAATGACCTATAAGCCGTTAACGCTATCTCTGAGGCATTTTTGACAAGTGCCTCGTCACGGCAGAGAATATATTTGACCCTCTCTTCGCAGAATTCTTTGTTGGCATATGAATACACCAACGGCTCGGCATTGTCAAGGAGTTTTACCTCCAGTGTCCCCACCGCCCGTGCGTTTTTGCCCGTGCCTATGATGCCCACAGTGAATTCCCTGCCGGGTAGATACTCCTCCACAATGGCTGGCTGTCTGTATGTCTTCAGAATAAACTCGCAGCGCTCTTTGAAATCAGACTCGCCGCGGACAACAGATGCAGTATCAATCCCCTTGCCCGTGCCTTCAGACAGGGGTTTTACAAACACTGGAAAGCCTCTTAAGGGCGGGAGGGCTGTGAAATCCATCGAATCCACAACTATGTAGTCCGGCGTCGGCGCCCCTGATGCGCGCACTACGGCCTTTGCCATTGCCTTGTCTAAAGACAGGGCAAGCGTCAGCGGGTCGCTGAAGGTATAGTCAATGCCATAGGCCTCAAGCAGGGCAGGAATCTGTGCCTCTCTGCTCCTTCCATACATGCCCTCTGAGATATTAAACACAAGGTCCCATCTTGCACCGGCAGCAAGGTTCTCAACGAGGTCTCTGATATTGCCAATGCGTGATACCCTGTGCCCGGCATTTTTAATGGCCTCTTCAAGGTAGTCTATCGTCTCCTCAGAGTCGAACTCTGCGGTCTCCTCTTTAGAAAAGCCCATCGCCTCGTATGTCTTTCTGAGGTCAAACGTCAGGCCGATGTTCATTGCGGTCTTTCTGAAAACAGGGTCTTTTCTTTTCTTCTCTTATAGCGTGCCGCGTCAACGGGGACCTTGCCGTTTTTGGCCGGACGCGCCGGGCGCGGGGCTTTGTCTATGGGATTGTGATACCTGATAATCATCCCCTCGTAGTTTCTCAAAGTTACCTCGTCCTCGGCTGCCGAAAGCAGATAAAACGGTTGAAGTGGTATCTTACCGCCGCCCCCAGGGGCGTCCACCACAAACGTCGGGACACAAAGCCCACCGGTAAAACCGCGCATCTGCTCAATTATCTCTATCCCCTTCCAGATGCTCGTCCTGAAATGTTCGGCTGCCTTCACAGGGTCGCACTGGTACAGGTAATACGGCCTGACCATAATCCTCTGAAGCGCGTGACACAGTGCCTTCATCGTCTCCACAGAGTCATTTATGCCCTTTAGTAAGACAGATTGATTGGACACCGGTATTCCAGCCCTGAGAATCTTATCGCAGGCCTCCTGTGCCTCCGGCGTTACCTCGCGCGGGTGGTTAAATTGCGTGTTTATCCAGAGCGGCCTGTGTCTTGATAACATACCTGCAAGCTCATCGGTTATCCTCATCGGTAGTACGACAGGGATTCTCGTCCCTATTCTTATCACCTCAAGGTGTGAAACTGTCCTTAACTCCCCTAAAAACCAGTCCAATGTCTCTATGTTCAAAGTCAGCGGGTCGCCGCCAGATATGACTACCTCTCTTACCTCCGGCACACCCCTTACGTAGTTCACCATCGCAAGTAACTCTTTTTTACTCCTTATTGATTCTCCATCCTGCCATATCCTCTTCCTCGTGCAATGACGGCAGTACACGGCACATGAGTTTGTAACCAGCATCAGCACCCTGTCCGGGTACCTGTGTACAAGACCGGCAACCTGAGTGTCATCTTCCTCAGCAAGAGGGTCCTTATCACCCACGCTTACATAGTCAATCTCCTTAAAGTCGGGGATACACTGCTGCCTTATCGGGTCATTCGGGTCTGTCCAATCAATCAAAGACAGGTAGTACGGGGTTATTGAGTAGTGGTACTTATCTATTAACTGCTTATACTTCGTTATATGCTGGGGTTTTAAATCGAATAATGCCGAAAGTGCATATACCGACCTGAGTCTGTTTGACAACTGCCAGTACCAGTCATTCCAGTCATCGGCAGTTACGGAGGGCCACAACTTACGGACAATCGAGTTAGAGGGCTTACAGTCATAGTCGAATAGCTGTGTGCCTTGCAAGCTCGGAGGTTCTTCCTCCTGCGTTAGCGTAGTGTTTTTCATCTGTCTCCGCATGTATTACGTATATTGCTCCTCCAGAATGGAGGAGTTACTGCGCACGAGTGATATAGGCAATATTCATGCCAGCTCTTGAAACCGCCCAGCCCACAACTTTAAGCCCCTTTGTACCGTGTTTTACGCCGGAGCGCGTGTTTTATGACATATATCACAATGCCATAATGGCACTATGTGCCACAAACGTACATGGCACATAGTGCGGCGGCTCACGGCGGCACTGCCCTGATTACTTTTATTTTTCTGTGCAGGCTCCTAAGCCCAATGCCAAGCGCCCTGGCAGCGGCAGTCTTGTTTCCATTTGTTTTATCAAGGGTAAGGCGTATGAGTTCACGTTCGACTTCAGAGAGTGTGAGATTGTGGGAGATTCGATAGTAGTCGCTGTGTTCAGGTTCTGACATGAGCAGAAATGCAGGCAGATAACTGGCCTCTATAAAATCCTTTTTTGCCAGCGCCATGGCGGACTCAAGGGCGTTTTCAAGTTCTCTGACATTCCCGGGCCACTGGTAGCTCAGGAGCGTTTGCATCGCTTCCTTCGATATCCCCTTGATTTTATAGCCCTTTTCTTCATTTAACTTGTTAATAAAATAGCTGGCTAGCAGTGGAAAATCCTCTTTTCTTTCTCTGAGCGCGGGCAGTTCGATTTTGACCACATTAAGGCGATAGTACAAATCATCTCTGAACCTGCCCTCGTCAATGAGTTTTTTGAGGTCCCTGTTTGTGGCTGCAATGACCCTTACGTCAACCTTTATGGTTTCGTTGCCGCCGACACGCTCAAATTCCTTCTCCTGCAGGATTCTCAGGAGCTTGATCTGTGTGCCAAGCGGCAGGTCGGCAATTTCATCAAGAAATATTGTGCCACCGTTTGCCAGCTCAAACCGCCCCTGTCTCCTGGCCGCAGCGCCCGTAAAGGCGCCCTTTTCGTGTCCAAACAGCTCGGACTCCAAAATCCCTTCATTGAACACGGCACAGTTGACCTTAACATAGGGCTTTGCGCTGCGGCTGCTGCTGTAGTGAATTGCATTAGCTATCATCTCCTTACCTGTGCCTGTTTCGCCGGTCAACAATATATTTACGTTTTTTGATGCAACAGAGGCCACTATATCTATGACATACTGCATGGCCTTACTGCGGCCAATGATGTTTCCATAGTTTACGCGCTCTTTAAACTTCTTCTCTAGTTTCATCTTCTCTATGTACAGGGTCTGTTTCTCTGCGGCCTTTTCGATTACCGTCATCAGGAGTTTCATGTTAATGGGAAACTCATAGAAATCATATGCACCGGCCTTCATCGCCTCGATCGCCTTTGAAAGCGGCACGCGTTCGGAAAGAAAAATTATCTCGACATCCGGCCTGATTGTCTTTATTTTATTAAGGAAATTGAGGCTGTTGATATTCTTCAAATTAAAGTCGGAAAGCACGATATTAATGGGTTCTCTGTTTAATATTTTATAGGCCTCTCTCAGGGTAGACGCTGAAAATAACTTGATTTTTTTTCTCTTTAAATAATTTCTGGCCTTCTCCCATACCGGCATATCCCGCTCTTCTACAACCAATACGTTTAGCTCCACGCGCCTCTCCAAATCAGGTTAAAACAATAGTGCCATATTGACACTGCATATGAAATCCATCGACTTTATCGTGCCACAATGACACTGCTTGTGCAGGCCGACACTCACTTTCCCGCCCTGTTAAAGGGTTTTCCCCTCAGGTGCCTGTTAAGGCCGGACGCCACACCTCTTCTATTATCTTGTAATCCCCCGGACAGCCAGTCAGCACCAGTGTCTTTATACCCCTGTCTGCAACTGCCCCGGATGTGTATTCCTGAATAAATGAAACCACTATCTTCCCCGATGAGACAGCCTTTAGTTTTATGTCTGTGAGATTGACTTTGATCGTCTTTGTGTTTTGGAAAAGCCCCTCTTTGTGTGCCTTCCACTGTTTTATGTCCATATCGTCAGACCTGAATGAGCTGCTGTAGTATGATATGTATTTTTCTATGTCTCTGGCCTGCCACACGGTTTTCCAGTTATTGACAGTGGAGATAACGCTTTTTTCAAGAAACGGCTCCAGTTCGAGCTCTGTAAACTCCTCGGCAATTATCCTGAAGTTGTCCGCTTTTTCGACCATTAGGTAGAGCTTCTTGCTGCCGTAGGACATGATGTTGTCAGAGCAGTAGAGCTGGTTGAAGGAGTACATTAGTTTATTGGCGTTTTCCTTAAAAATGTTCACGTCTGAGACGAAGACCTTTCTTTTTGGATTTGTGAGCATGAGTTGTTTCTTTTTATTTAAATAGTTCTCTGCAGAGAGGCCGTCATAGGCCCTGAAGTTAGCGCTGAAGTAGCTTGCAAACCCTTTGAAATCGCTATTTTCCCATGATGAGATGAATCGTTTAAAGAAATCCATGTGCTTTTTCTTGTTTTTTGAGTAGTCTTCGGGGCTAAGGAACTCGATGGTGTCAGATATGATTACAGGTGTCCCTGGTAAAAGGAGCGGTTTAATGCTTGTAAGGTCTCTGTTTGACAGGGAGACGCAGCCCTGTGTTTTTTCGTTATTTCTGTCAGCACCGCGGCCATGTATCCAAATGCCGTGGCCGGTTTTACCCTTATACTTATCCATTACATTAGGATAGTTCAACGTGAAGGCACCGTCGCCATAGAGGGTGCTATCGAGTTTGTCCGGTGGTACATAGCCTGTGATATAGTAAAATCCTTCAGGGGTTTTGTTGTCACCTTCTTTGAGCTTGTCGCCGCTGTTTCTGCCATGCAGGGCTGCATAGCTTTTTGTAATCTGCGGCACCTTGTTATTAACCTCTGCTATGTGGAGTTCACTGGCCTGTTTATCGACCAGTAAGACAGTAAATGCGTTATCTGCTTCGGTAAAAATATTGCCTGAGATGGAGTTCGCAGCGTCGGCGGCAGACGCTCCAAGCACTAGTAATATAAATACCGGCAGCGCCCTTACAAATGCTGATTTCAGGGCAGCGGCCTGCATTACACAATGCTCCACTGAGCGTATCTGATCATGTATGCAAGGGTGGTAAGAGCCGCAAATCCGACAAGAGAAGATACTGCGGTTATTGCTGCGGCAGCAGAAATTTTCGATGCATTGAGCGGTTCATCTGCCCTGCCGATATAGGGCTTTTCAACCAGCGCACCGCCGTAGTACGAAGGACCTCCGAGTCTCACGCCAAGCGCCCCGGCCATTGCTGCCTCAGGAATCCCTGCATTCGGGCTTGAATGTTTTCTGCCGTCTCTTAACATGGTCAGAAGGCTCTTCCACAATGGCACAAATCGTCCATGTCCAACCTGTGAAGAATCACATATATTTTCTGTGTCTTTGCACATCTGCCGTTTCCCCTTCGCGCCATAGCGTAACAATTTTGCAATAGTAATTGCAAATACCGCAGCCACCATGAACATACCGGTCAGGCGTGCAGGGATATAGTTAGCTATATCATCAAGCCTGGCAGCGGCGCGTCCAAAATACAGATATTTTTCATTTTTATAGCCCATCATCGAATCCAGTGTATTCACTGCCTTATAAGCCAGCGCCAGGGGCAGCCCTCCGATGGCAAAGTAAAACAACGGGGCGATTATGGCGTCTGAGGTATTCTCAGCGGCGGTCTCTATGGCGGCCCGCACGATACCTTCTTGTGTGAGTGTCTTCGTGTCTCTGCCTACGATTAGGGACAACGCTGCCCTTGCCCCCTCTTCGTCTGCGCCTTCAAGCCGGTCTCTGACCAGTAGAACCGATGTGATAAGCCCGTTTTGGGCCAGCACCAGAGAACCCGCTGTACCTAGTGCAATATCATAGAGCGAGAACTTATCAAAAAGCATGTACTGCCTAAGCGGCAGTAAAAAAAAACCGGTAAACAGATATGCGGCCACATAAGTGAAAGCAACTGTGATGACAACGGCAACTGCACCTGTGATTAAATTAAAGAGCGGCGTCCTTGCCGGATTTCCCGGATTTCCCAGATTTCTTAACCGCCTCTCTAAAAACTCAATCAACCTGCCAATAAATCTTACGGGATGGGGAATCCAGCGTGGGTCACCCACGCATATATCTACGGTGAATGCCACAAGGAGCTGAAGTGGTATGTCTGTTAATAAAAACATTTGTTATATTATCATATTTCGGTAACGAATATGCCCTTCTACCCCCAGGTGTCACCAAACTGAGTGATTTTACATTATCTATTGCAGCCTTTCATTAACAAGGTATTGGTAAGGATTTTCCAACCCAGAATTGCTTCATTTCTTGGAATAGGGGATGGGTGGAGATTTTTTATAATTACAGAAGTTTTGTCTAATGAGTAATACAGAATTTGGTAATTTTCTCGGTCAATGAATAGGTTGTACGCTATCCTGAAATTGTTCATATTTTCTGGAGAGATAGGTGCTTTAGGCCCTTCTATGACAAAGTATTCAACTCCAGGCGGATAGTTAGGAAAGAACCATACACTCTGGCGGTTTGCCAGAAATGCCCTAATGTCAGAGTTGACATAACAGGCTACAGATGCACCTAGTGGGATATATTCAGCAATTTTTTCTAACAAATCCCTCCTTTTCTCATTTTTCTTTTGTTCATTGACTAATGTCTTAAAACTTTCAATGCCGTAATAGTCTTTAGTTATCATTTTTGGGGCGGTATAATTTACTACCCACGGAAAGTGAGCTGTGGTAAACAATGACAGGGAGATAGTGCTTGCAATAAGCAGTGACCGGAAGATGTACTCTGTGTTAGGCGTGTCACGTGTATCTTTTTTCAGTGTCATATATGCCGCAAACGCTGATATATATATAGGGACTATATATGGTTCGTTTCTCTGGTAAAAGAATCCATAATCACCATATACAAAGCTCATCCCAATGCCTGGCAGCATAAAAGCGAGGGTTCCGATAACTTCTAAATTCCACTTGCCTTCCCTCCTGAGGCCAAGCAGTGGAAGAAAGGAAACCGCAAGCAACAGTAATGTGATATATTTAATA
>LNQR01000119.1 GCA_001541255.1 Candidatus Magnetominusculus xianensis | reverse complement strand
AAAATACCCCAGCTGCCTAGCCGCTACGCCCACCCCTCAAAAGAAAGGGGGGTGCTATTATGACACAGTCTGGAAAGCGGGAATCCAGGATGTTGCAGGTATAAAGAGCTACAGCATTTTGCAATTGGCTCAGTAGTAATTTATCAGGCCTCGGAAGATGGAAAATACCTGTATGTGCTCCACATGTTCTCGCTGAGTTTTGCGACCGTCTTGTTTAGTATCACGCCTGAGAGTTTTGTGCCGGTTATTGTGATATTTGAGACGGCGTCTTTTAATATATCATGAGTTACTACACCGCTCTCTACGACAAGTATCATAGCCCCGGCTGCGCTGCCAAGCAGTATGGCGTCATCAGAGGACAACAGAGGCGGGGTATCGATTAAAATGAAATCGAACCGGCTTGCTAGCTCATGCATCTGCTCTTTAAACGCTGAAGCAGATCCCACAGCAGGGGAAAGCTCCGCTGAGCTGCCTGCGGCAATTACAAATAATCCTGGCGTAGAGGTCTCCATTATGAGGCTTGCAAGCGTCTTGCCGGCTGATATATTGGCAGCTATATCAGTAAGCCCCGGCGTCTGAGGACAGTCAAAGAAGCTGTGAAGCGATGGAAAGCGCATATTACCGTCAATAAGCAGCGTCTTTTTCCCCGATGAGGCAAGCGCTGCCGCAAGGTTTATAATCGTGAATGTCTTTCCTTCAGATGCTGATGCACTTGATATGGCAAAAGTTTTCGGGGCGTGCTTGCCCATGAAGATGCTTATGCTGTTAGCGATAGTCTGAAAAGAGCCGGAGTGCTGCGGGTGAAGTGTCCTTGCAGAGCCGCTCAACTTTGTAATAACACCCAGGACAGGCAGATTTTTATATGATTTAATATCCTCTGGTACCTTGATTGTGCCGTCGACATATTCCATAAAAAACGCGCCAATTATGCCAATGGTCAGCCCCATGACAAGGGCTGCGACGGCATTAAGCGGCAGCTTTGGGTGCTTGTGCTTGCCGCCTTCGTGAACAATGGCCTCTTCGACAACTGTGATATTGGACAGGGCGATGTTCTCGGCCAGCTCAACACGATAGCTGTGAGTCAGAAAGTTGGTGTAGACGGTCTTTGTGGCCGTGGTGTCCTGGTCAAGAAAGTTGTGCGTGAAGTACTTATCAGGCAGGGAGTTAAGTTCCTCTTCGTATTTTTTTATTACTATAGGGAATATGGTGCTCTGGGCTTCATAAGTGCTGAGTTCGATATAGTACTCAAGGAGTTTTTTTCTGTTTTCGGTATATACTGTATCAATACTCAGCAGGTCAGGGGTCATCATCTTTTCATACTCAGCCTGCATCAATTCCTTTGTTCGAACGATTTGATTTTCATAATCCTGTATAATCGGATGATTAGCCGTATACTTGGATTTTGCCTCGGACAGGCTGAGATACAGGGTTGCAAACTGCTTCTTATAGGCCGTGAGGATATCGTTTTGGCCGATGCTGGTTATATCCTGTGAGCGTGAGGACATGCTTTTAATCTTTGATTCCAGGAGAAAGATAGCCGATTTGGTCTTTGATATAGCGAGGTCGTTGCTGTACTTACTGCTTTTCATCTTCTGCATCTGCTCAATGGCATACTGGGCCTGATTGTCGAGAGAGGCGGCCTTTTCTTTGAGTTGAAAGTCCTTTACGGCTTGCAGACTTTTTACATAGTTTTGGCGTATCTTGTTAATATTGCCGTCGATGAAGGCACGGACTTCGCCGTAGTTACCCCTGAGACGCTTGATTTCAGAGTCAACTATGGCTGCGGCCATTGCGTTTGCTATGCTTTTTGCCTCTTCCGGGTCTGAGGACTTTGCCGTTACATTATAAATATCGGTATCTTCGTACTGCTCTATCTTTATATTTGGGCGTGGGAACAGTTTTGCCATGAGGGAGGACTCAAGCAGCCTCTCAGCCGTAATCGGTTTTTTCGTTGATTCAACATCAACACCGAGGGACTTTAAAATAGGTTTTGAAAATGGTATGGCCTTCATAATCCTGTACCGGACGCGCTCCCATTTCAGGTCCAACTTTTCTATTACCTGCTCGGCATTTGGTCTGAGGGCGGTGATTGCCAGATAGTCTGCCCTGTCGGTACTCGACGTAGCCGATGAGAATTGCTCGCCGGTTACGCCTACTGCCGAATTTAAAAAAAAGTTTACCGGAGGTTTTCTTAGGAGTATCTTGGCCGTTGAGTCATACCACGGGGTAATCAATAAGGTTATCCCCACAACGGTGAAAAAGGTGACGGCAACAGAGAGTATTACAAATCTCTTCCTTCGCCTTAGGACTGCGAGAAATCTCAATAATTCCACGTTAAAATATCATCCTATTCGTATCATACACTTTGCGTCTTGTCTTTCAACAGATTTCTCAAGCGCTGTAAGTGTTTCGCTGAAATCATAATATGATGTAATCATGCCTTTAATCTGAAGCCTGCCGGTTGAAAGCAACCGTATGATGTTGTTATATATGCCGTAGCCGGAGTGTCCTCTGACGCCGATTATGCTGTTAGCGCCCGTGACCAGGCAGTCAAGCATCACTTCGGCGCTGGTTGCAGAGCGTCCAAGGTAGATTAACTTGCCGTTGACGGCAAGAGAGTTCTCCATCTCCGGCACTGTGAGGCGCGCTGCGCCTGCCGCTTCTACTTGCAGCTCTGCGCCATAGCCGTCTGTCAGCTCCATTATCTTTTGCCTTGGCGATATTCCATCTTTTTTCAAATCATTAACATTAAATACGTAATCCGCACCCAGGGACTTGGCTATGTCGAGCCTCTTATTTTCTATATCGAATGCTACTATAACATTAGCCCCTGCGAGCCGTGACAGTGCCACCGCGGCAAGACCAATCGGGCCGACTCCGAACACTGCTGCTGCCATGCCGGGTTTAATCCCGCCGCCTCCAATAAAAATACCGTTATAGGCGCAGCCAACCGGCTCTACCAGCGCGCCGAGGTCATAAATGTCGTCTTCCGAATAAATACGTCTGAGGCTGTTTATGTTCCAGCAGTGGCGCTCCTTGGCAGCGATGAACTCAGCAAGCGCTCCCGGGGCGGTTATCCCAATAAGCTCGACATTTTCGCACTGGTTAAATGCCCCACTCCTGCAGGGCGTACATATCCCGCACCAGTGAATGCTTTCAACGGCCACCATGTCGCCTTCTTTGAAGTTCCTGACGCTGCGGCCTTTTTTTACAACTACCCCTGAGTACTCATGACCAATTGTCTGGGGCAGGCTCACCGGCCCGGAGAACTGGATGTAGCCGTCCGGGGTGGTTTCATACAAGTGGGTGTCTGAGCCGCAGATGCCGCATCTTTTTACCGCTATCAGGAGTTCATCGTCAGTGATGTTTGGCGTAGGCAGGCTTTTTAGCTCAAAGGTCGGGTTACGCCATACGCTGCTGCCAATTACAGCCCTTTTCCTTGTGGTTTCCTCTTTGGTTGGTGTATAGCCGTCTTTTGGCGCCCACTGCCCATCAGCAACAAAAGCCTTCATCTTAAGTCAACCTGTGACAGGATTTTCGCTGCCGCTTGCTTCAACTGCTTTTTATCTATCTTCCCGCTTCCTATCTTGGGAAGCTCTTCCACGATTTTCATCTTCCTTGGTATCATATAATGAGCCATGTTTTTATTGCAATAGCGTAAGATTTCGTCTACGGTCACGGTGTCGTTTTCTTTTAATACTACAAAGGCGGCAGGAATATCGCCCCTTAGTTTGTCTTCGATACCGATGACTGCGGCCTCTTTAATCGCCGGGTGTTCAAGCAAGCAAAGCTCCACCTGCAGTGGATACACCTTCAGGCCGGCAACCTTCAGAAGTCCACTCTTTCTGTCTGTAAAGTAGAAAAAACCCTCGCTGTCCCGCCAGCCGAGGTCCCCGCTCTGGTACCAGCCGCCGGTGAGCGGGAACTCACTGCCTTCTATGTATCCAGAGATTACGGCGTTCCCTCTGAATAGCAGTTCACCGGTTTGGCCTGTCTGCGTCTCTCTACCGTCTTCGTCAACCACTTTTACTTCGTAATAGGGGCAGGGACGGCCCATCGAGCCGTCCATCCGATAGAACGACGGCGTATTGGCTATGGCAATGCCTGTGGTCTCGGTGCTTCCCCATACGGACAAAATGGGGATGCCGAAGGTGTTAAAAAATCTTTCTGATACATCCGGTCTTGTATACATACCGCCGCTTTCGGCGATTCGCAGTGTATCTAGTTTAATATTATTCGCATGTGATGAGAGCATATCATAAAGCGGGGCAATGCCCATCATAGCCGTAACCTTTGCAGAGCATATGGCAGCGGCCATAGTCTTCGGATTGATTTCTTCTAAAAGGGCAATAGACGCCCCGGTGTAGAGGGCGCGCACAAACAGTTCATGCGGATGGGCGAAGGACGAAAACATGCACAGATGCACGTCGTCCGCTGTAAAGCCCATGGCGTTGACGGCAGATGCGGTATTGACATAGATGTTTTCGTGTGTGGCCAGGGCGCCTTTAGGCGTAGATGTTGAGCCGGTCGTGTAGTTTAGATAAGCCAGTGGCTGTGCCTCAGCCGCCGTTACATTGTTGGATGGGCAGCAGGCGCTGTGCCAGGGTATAAAATTTGCTGGATGACTTCTTTTTTTTTCGGCAATTTCGGCAATTATCACTGTCTTGCAGGCGGTGGCGAGGCAATCAAGGTCAACGCTGCTCAACAGTTTTTCATGAATTACAGTTGCCGCTGGTTTAACAGAACGAATGAAAGATGCTGTCTCGATTTTCCCAAGTGTGAAGTTCACCGGAACGACAAGTGCCCCAATGCGCGCTGCGGCTAAAAATGTAATGATAAGCTCAGGCACACGCGGCAGTACCATGCAGACCTTGTCGTCCTTCTTTACGCCGGAGGCACGCAGGAAGGCTGACAGACCGTTGACGAGCTGATAGACATCTCCATAGGTGAGGGTCTGCGCCTTGTAGATGATAAATGTCTTAGCGGGATTGCTTACCCAGTTATGCTGAAGGGCCTCGTCTATGGATTTACATTCGTTAATATTCAGCAAGACCCCTTTCTCCTGAGAACTGCCCCTATGGTCAGCAATAATATCTTTATGTCAAGGAACAGGGATTGATGTTTGACATATTCGATATCATAGTTTACCCAGTCGGTGAATTTGCATGTGTCTCTGCCCATTACCTGCCAAAGTCCGGTGAGACCTGGTTTAATACTGAGTCTGACTGTTTTCCAATTCTCGTCGCCTACCATTTCTTTGTTCTCCAAAGGACGCGGGCCAACGAGTGACATATCACCTTTGAGGACATTGATTAACTGGGGGAACTCGTCAATGCTCCATTTACGTAAAAATTTGCCGACGCGGGTTATCCTGGGGTCATTTTTTACCTTAAACACAGGGCCATCGACCTCGTTGACAAGCTCCTCTTTGATGCTGTCGGCATTTTTTACCATTGTACGAAACTTATACATCGTGAATTCCACACCGTATCTTCCGCAGCGCCGGTGTGAGAAAAACACACCGCCTTCTGAGTCTATAACAATCATTGCTGCAACAATCAACATATACGGTGAGAATATCATAAGCAGCAGCAAACTACCTGCAATATCAATCAACCTTTTAATCATTGTGTGTGCAGTACCAATAAAATCCAGTCACACATCCGTGTGTACATACCGTCCAATCATAGACTTTCAATATAACATATGCCTGTCGTCATTTACAACTTCAGTCCAAAGGTGAAAAACATTTCTGTGGGATTGTTTGCATATCAGGAAGCCTTTAACATCCCTGTACATTAACATAAGTGGAGGGTGCTGCACCCTCCACTGTTCTAAATATCTTTTAATATGACCAGCATGGTCAGTAGTTCCTGCTTTTTAGTACACTGCCTTTCCGGCGCTTCCCAGGACGTTTTCATTCTTGTACTTGATCATCTTTATGAGCTCATCACGGGCCGGGCCAAGGTACTTGCGCGGGTCGAATTCCTTCGGGGTTTCGGCAAATATCTTTCTGATTACGGCTGTGACTGCCATTCTGCCGTCTGTGTCTATGTTTATTTTACACACGGCTGAAGATGCTGCCTTGCGCAGTTGCTGCTCAGATACACCGACTGCGTCATCCATCTTGCCGCCGTATTTGTTAATCATCTCTACATACTGAGGCACAACTGAGGACGCCCCGTGAAGGACTATAGGGAATCCCGGTATTCTTCTTTCTACCTCTTCAAGGATGTCAAATCTTAAAGGCGGCGGCTCTTCACCGGGCTTTACCTTAAACTTATATGCACCGTGTGATGTGCCTATTGATATAGCAAGACTGTCTACGCCAGTCTTTTTTACGAAATCCTCAACCTCTTCCGGCTTTGTATAATGGCTGACTTCGTGAGAGACATCGTCTTCGATTCCGGCAAGCACCCCAAGCTCACCCTCAACCGTTACGTCATGCGCGTGGGCATACTCGACAACCTTCTTGGAAAGGGCAACATTCTCTTCATACGGCAGATGAGAGCCATCTATCATAACAGATGAAAACCCTGTGTCAATACAAGATTTGCAAAGGTCAAAGCTGTCGCCGTGGTCAAGGTGAAGCGTGATAGGGATATTTCCACCCATGTCTTTCATCATTTGAACGGCACCCATGGCCATAAATCTTAACAGTGTCTGGTTTGCGTATTTTCTGGCTCCGCTTGATACCTGGAGTATTACGGGCGATTTGCTGTCAGAGCAGCCAATTACAATTGCCTGCAACTGCTCCATGTTGTTAAAATTATAAGCGGGTATGGCATAGCCGCCTTTTACTGCCCTCTGAAATCCCTCTTTTGTGTTGACAAGCCCCAAGTCCTTGTAACTTACCGCCATAAGATCCTCCATTTTATTATTCCAATCGTGCAAACGATCGGCAGATATTTAATGCAACACTCTGTGTCGATATACTAATCAATGAAACATTTGTTTGTCAAGCTGACCAAATTGCCCAAATTGCCCAAATTGATAGAGACAAGCCAAAGTATCAATGAGAGTTTAGGGGGAGCGTTTAGGGGATACTGCACAAGGCAGGTTGGTGGTCCCAACGGGAGTCGAACCCGTGTTTCAGCCTTGAGAGGGCCACGTCCTGGGCCACTAGACGATGGGACCACGTACTGGGGAGAGAGGACTCGAACCCCTACAGGCAAATCCAGAGTCTGCTGTCCTGCCATTAGACGACTCCCCAACTTCTCCACTGCTATTATAACTATTGCCTTTGGTTTATGTCAAATATTCCGCCGGACGGTTACACATATATTGGTTTCTTTTGGCATAGCTCCTTGACGCGCTGCCGCTGGGCTTCCACGTTTGCAGAGTCATTGGGCTGTCCATGACCGGTAATTACTTTGTCAATTATGTCTGCCACCACCGCCATGTCTCCCTCTGTGAAGCCACGGGTTGTCAACGCAGGGGTCCCCAGCCTGATGCCGCTTGTTACGGTTGCAGGTTTATCGTCATAGGGGATTGAATTCTTATTTACTGTGATGTCTGCCAGGCCCAGCGCCTCTTCTGCCTCTCTGCCGGTTATATTCTTAGTCCTAAGGTCAATCAGCATTAAATGCGTATCAGTGCCGCCTGATATTATTTTATATCCCCTGAGTTTTAACTCATTGCTGAGGCGCTGTGCGTTTTTTATTATTTGCTCCTGATAAGCCTTAAACCCATCAGTAAGCACCTCTTTAAAGGCCACTGCCTTTGCCGCTATGACATGCATCAGCGGGCCGCCCTGTACACCTGGAAATACCGCCTTGTCTATTGATTTGGCATACTTTTCTTTGCACATTATCATTCCGCCGCGAGGGCCTCTCAGTGTCTTATGCGTTGAAGATGTGACAAAGTCTGCGTATGGTACGGGAGATGGATGAAGGCCCGCCGCAACCAATCCGGCTATATGCGCTATGTCCGCTAACAGCGTCGCGTTTACCTCAGCCGCAATTGCGGAGAATCGTTTAAAGTCTATTGTCCTCGAGTAGGCGCTGGCACCGGCCACTATCATCTTTGGCATGTGTTTAATGGCCTGTTCTCTGACAACCTCGTAGTCTATGTAGCCAGTCTCCTTGTCAACACCGTAAAACACGTTTTCGTAAATCATTCCAGAGAAATTCACTGTCGCACCGTGCGTTAAATGTCCTCCGTGGCGCAGGTCCATGCCTAATATCTTATCCCCGGGCCTTAGTGCAGAGAAAAACACCGACATGTTAGCCTGTGAACCGGAGTGTGCCTGGACGTTGACATGCTCTGCCGCAAAGATCTCCTTTGCCCTATTTATCGCCAGAGACTCGACAATGTCAACATATTCACAGCCGCCGTAGTATCTTTTGTTTGTGTAGCCCTCGGCATACTTGTTCGTAAACACCGAGCCCTGGGCCTCCATTACTGCGGGGGAGGCATAGTTTTCCGACGCTATTAGGATCAGTTTGTTTTGTTCTCTTTGCAGCTCACCCATTATGGCATCGTAGGTTTCAGGGTCAGACTGTTTTATTGCGTCAAGTTTTGGATTCATTGGATTCAAAGGATTCCTCTATTTTTGAGATTTTTTTCAGCCTCTCTTCGTGCCTGCCGCCTTCGTAGTTCGTGTGAAGCCATGTCTTTAGTATTTCTGTGGCTGCCTCAGGTGTGGTTAGTCTGCTGCCAATAACCAGCACGTTAGCATTGTTGTGTTCTCTGCTCATCCGTGCCGTATATACGTCGTGGCATAGGGCTGCTCTGACGTTTCTATACTTGTTTGCCACTATTGACATGCCTATCCCAGTGCCGCATATAAGGATTGCCCTGTCAACCTGCCCCTTCGACACAGCCGCGGCTGCCTTAGAGCCATAGTCAGGATAATCCACAGATGCCCCGCTATTAGTTCCGACATCTTTCACCTCGATGCCTTCGCTTTTCAGCAGCATACTTAGTTGAGCTTTAAGTTCGACACCAGCATGGTCACACCCTATTGCTATCATCATCGTGACACTCTCCAGTGAGTATAATATATAACTGTTTTAATCATTGTCAAGGATTCAAACTGTGGCTGACGTATTGGGGAGGCCGTGAATAAATGCTTGATTTATTTCCGTGTTTTTATTATTATAGCCGTACACCGTGAAAAATCGTTTTTTGAGAAGTCTGCTCTGCTGGATATTTATCCTGCCGTTTCTGGTTCAGTGCGGCGGGAGGGCTGTTGAGCCGCCACATGCGGCGCCTGTTATATATAAATGGGTAGAGCTTGGCCCAAACGGAAGTATCACTGCAAGGGCTGTAACAAAGGGGGCTGTTTGCCCTGACGCCGTCATCGACTCAAAACCTGTACCCATGCGTATCCGAGTTGTGAAAGAGAAGGGAGAATGGGAGGTTACGGTGTGTGAGACGGACATCCCGGCTGAGGCAAAGACTGTGTCTATTGAATCCACACCGCTGCCATTGCTTAAGAAATCACCTTCCCGCGTTTTGATAATCGGAGACACGGGCTGCAGGATTTCGGATGATGAGCTACAGGCATGTAACAACAGCTCCGCATGGGTATTTCCTGATATTGCCGAGTCGGCTGCCAGATATAAACCCGATTTAATAATCCATATGGGGGATTATACGTACAGAGATTCCCTCTGCCCATATGAGTCAGATGGCTGCCGCAGGAGCCCCTACGGCGACAACTGGGATACCTGGGAGGCCGACCTGCTCCTGCCAGCACAAAATCTGCTGCCTGCTGCCCCATGGATATTTCTAAGAGGTGACAGAGAAAACTGCGCCTTAAACCCAATGGGATGGTTTCGGCTGCTTGACCCATTTCCATTCTCAGAGAATTGTGAGAATTTCTCTGAGCCTTATAACGTCGTCCTCGACACACTCACGCTGAGTGTTCTCGACTCCACAAGCGCAAACGACGACACATACTCAAAGGTTAAATCCAGCAGATATGCCTCATACCTTAAGACATATGAAAACACTGACTCAAAACACCGCTGGTTTCTAACGCACAGACCGATATGGGCAGTTACCGAAGACCCAAATATTGAAAATAAAACTGAGGACAAGCTCTTCACGCTAAACCATACGCTTCAAACTGCCTTCAGATCTGCAGAGTGGAGCGCCTTGTTGTCAAAGTATGAGATGGTCGTCTCCGGGCACCTCCATGTCTTTGACATGTTCAGCTATAACGAACCAGGCACACCGCCACAGTTTGTCATCGGTAACAGCGGTACACTGCTCTACCCCGCAATATCGGCCAAACTGCAGGGCTATAGGGTTGGTCTTAAGACCTTGAAAAATGTAAAAAGTGTATCCACCTTCGGTTTTGCAACGATTGAGCCTGAAGGCGACAGTTGGAGCATAACCCTCAGAGACAAAAACGGTAAGCCAATAACCTCGTGTAACGTCGGTTCAGCCTCGTGCCGCCAGTAGCGCAAACTCCGCTTATGTTGACCAAACTACTGCCGAAAATTTAGAATCATCAGCCATGTCTAAACTTAGTTTTCTACGCCCTGTGTTTTCTGTCGGTGAGGGATTGACGCCGCGGTTCATAGCCTTGGCTGTTTTGCTTGGTTTAGCTGTCATTGTTCCCCTTGCGTATCGCTCTATGCATAATACATCGGCGGGGTGTGTCCGGTGCCATGGGGATAAAAAACTCATGGAGACCCAGGACGTTCCACATTTTTATATCACAAAAGAGGCCGTTGAAAAACAAAGTAAACACCCAGATATCGAATGCCGTGACTGCCATCTTGGCAACGGCAGGTCAAATGATAAAGATACAGCACATAAGGGTATGCTTAAGGCCATTTTGATCAGCGAAGACGGCACAATTCTTAACAGGAAGGAAATCTTTAATGGCCCGATTCTGCCCTCAGGAGACAATAAAATCTATGAGCTGCTCCCGAAATCTACTCAAGACGGTCAGCTTACCGTACCCGATGAGGTGAGAAACCTGCTCTGGCACGACAGAAATCTCGAAACGTTTAACTTCGACCCCGACATTGCAAAAAAGACCTGTGGAAAGTCCAACTGTCACCCGCAGGAACTCCACCAGTTCAAAAAAACCATAATGGGAATTAACTACCGCCAGCGCTATATGAGGACATGGACGCAACCCTATGGGCCGCACAACTGCGGCCCTTCGTTTGCCGACCTGCCAGCCACAGGGGAACTAACAGGCGCCGGGTTTTCATATGAAAACACATCAGACATCGTTAAAAATCTAAATACCTCGTTTACCCATAAACAGGCCGAAGATAAACAAAAATTCTGTAACGTCTGCCACGCAGGCTGCCTTGACTGTCACTACACGCCAACCCAAAAGGGCGGTGTTCATTCATTTACAAAGACCCCAAAGTCAGAGACATGCTCCGGCTCCGGCAGGGGCACAAGTATCTGCCACCCCGGGGCTATGCAGTCGCGGCGCGGTGAGACCTATATCGGCGGTGACTACTCCGTCCCCCCCGATATGACACCTGACGTTCACTACGACAAGGGTATTCACTGTGTCGACTGCCACCCCACAGGGGAAAAGGGCATGGGGGATATGGAACGAAAGGCGACGTGTCAGGACTGCCATCTGGAAATCGAAGCCGCTCATGCACGCAGCGCTCATAAAACACTCGACTGTCCCTCATGCCACATAAGCGAACTCAGGGGCTATCAGATAACCATATGGGGACCTGGCACTGTTGCCGGTATACCCAATCCATTTAAAAAGTACTCGCTTTACTACGGCATTCAGTCCCCTCCAATAATTGTCAAAGACCAGAAGGGTGTATGGCGCCCGTATAAAATCTGGCCGCACAGCGTGGGCAACATCAAAGAAGACGTACCTCCATCCCCCGCCCTGATGTTCCACTGGCCAAAGGGTGAGACTCACGATGCATACTATATTCACGGCACATTTGACAATCTCTCAGCTAATAACAAACACCTGCTCTGGCTCCAGCTTGACCAGGCCGCTCATCCATTCGGCAAAGCTAGAAAGTGCAGCTCCTGCCATTTGGATAAACAGGTATCTCAATCCACATGGGAGTTTTTTGACAACTACGGCGCATATCCTTTTAACGGTCAGCACAGTATAATTGCCGATTCTGAGAGTTTAAGAGTTGAATCAATACAAAACACTACACCAATAGAACTCATGGACGGCGCAAAACTTGAGGACTTCGCCTCATGGCTTTTCCTTAAAGACAAGTGGAAAGTCCCCGGAGACTTTTCCATCAGGGCAGACAAGGACAAGTACAATAAACTCCTCACACTCTCAAAACGCCTTGAACACGGCCTTGCAAGGCTTGACAACATATCTGCCTCCTTTACAAAGGCACAGCTTAAACGCTATAAAACACTCAGAGGTGCAGTCCTGCACGAAGAGGAACGCGTTGTGGAGATTGAAGATTTTCTGAAAGATAACTCAAAACCACTGGCTAAAGGGGATAATGGGATTCGATAAACTAAGGGGCAGAGCCGGAGGAAAGAAATAGCGCAATCTCGTTGAAGGCATAGAAAACGTTAGAGCTGGCGCTTACGTCGTGCTGCGCAGGCCGCTCTACTCTTCCCGCCATACTTCTATAGCTATTTCTGGGCACATCTCGGCACACATGGCGCAGCCCGTACACTCTTCCATTGTCTCGACGATCGCCGGAAAGTATCCAGAGTTGTTAAACTCTGCGCTCATGCTGATTATTTTCTTCGGACACGCAGTTACACAAAACGTACAGCCCTTACACAATTCCTTGTTTATCTCAATCTTTCCTTTCATCAAACATCTCCGCCTTTTTTTAGAAGTTCACGGGCGTGCTCCAGTGATATGTCGGTTATGCTGCCGCTTAACATCCGGGCAAGCTCCACTTGCCTGTCCTGACCGTAGAGGGTCTCCACAGTTATTGCTACCGCATCGTCGCTCACATGCTTGTGTATCATCAGGTGGTTGTCAGCCCTTGAGGCTATCTGTGGAAGATGCGTTACACATAGCACCTGACGCCTTTTTGATAGTTCTTTTAACTTATCGGCTACTCGCTCTGCCGTCTCACCACCGATTCCTGCGTCAACCTCGTCAAACACCAGCACCGGTATATCATCATATTCTGCGAAGGCACTCTTAAGGGCAAGCATCACCCTTGATAACTCACCCCCGGAGGCTATCTTTTGCAATTGTTTCAGAGGCTCGCCAGGGTTGGCCGTAAACAGAAACTCCACAGTGTCTGCTCCATCGTTTAGTAACTTCAGGGAGCCGTCTTCGTTTCTATTGAGTGTAAGGGATATCTCAAGACGTGCCTTCGGCATGGCAAGCACTTTCAGTGTGCTGGCTATCTCAGACTCAAGGCGTCTGGCCGTTACCGCCCTCTGCTTCGAAATATCTTCTGCCGCTGCCTCAAGGCGTTTCCTTGCCGATGCTATTTCGGCTTCGATAGAATCGAGTTTTTCATTTACCGCCGTCAGCTCATCGAGTTCTGCAACTGCGCTGTCTCTGTAGTTCAGGATGACCTCTACTGTCTCGCCGTATTTTCTTTCTAATTTTCTTATTGCCTCAAGTCGTGTTTCAATTGTGTCCAGGCGCTCAGGGACAAAGTCTATGTTGTCCTTGTAGCGGCGAAGCATCACGGAGAGTTCTTTTATATAGGATTGAGTCTCCTTTGCCATCGAGAGAATCTCAGAGGCGCTTTCGTCTATCTTTGTCAGCTTCTCAAGGGAATCAACGACAACGGCAGATTGGTCCTCCATTGCCCCATCTCTTTTGTGCAGCACTTCGTAGGCGCCTTCGCTCAACTCTTTCAGCGTTGTCAGATTCGCAAGCACAGCCCGCTCCTTTGACAGCGTCTCTGCTTCTTTTGCGTCGAGGTCGGCTGCTGTGATTTCGTCTATCTGAAATCGAAGGATTTCTATGCGCTTGTCCCTGTTGCTGATGTTTTGCGCAAGGCGCGCCCGTTCATCCAACATGGCGCGGTACCTGCCCAGAGTGATTGAGTAGTCCTTCACGGCATCCTCTGTCCTGCCAAATGAATCCAGTAAACGCATCTGTCTGGACTTTGACATCAGGCTCTGGTTTTCGTGCTGACTGTGTATATCCACAAGCGTTGAGCCAATTTCAGTGACAGTTGCAATCCCCACAGAGGAATCATTGATAAAGGAACGATTTTTCCCTGTGGAAGACACCACACGCCGAATTATCAATTCCTCTGAGACATCTATCCCCAGTGCCTCTGTCGACGCAACTGAGACAGCGTCGAATATGGCCTCAACTACCGTTTCCTTTGCACCTGTTTTAATAAAGTTAGACTGCCCGCGCTGCCCAAGAATAAGCCCTAACGCGTCAACGACTATGGATTTCCCCGCCCCGGTCTCCCCGGTTAATACGTTAAGACCCTCATGGAGTTCAACCCGTAATTCGTCTATCACTGCAAATTTTTTTATGAATAATTCCCTAAGCACACACACTCAACACATTTAAGTTCCATATAGCATAACCTAAATCCACCGTCAAAGTAAAACGTATTGCTATTGACGCAATATTTACAATAATATACTACGTCAGTAAGTAATCGTAAAGAAGGAGAAACACGTATGAAAGATATACCCGTCGGCAGTGCTACCAATACGCGCATCGAGTCCGACAGCATGGGAGAAATTGCCGTCCCCGCAGACCGCTACTGGGGCGCTCAGACGCAGCGTTCACTCATATATTTCTCCATTGGTGATGACCCAATGCCCATCGAAGTTATCCACGCCTTTGGGATTGTCAAAAAGGCCGCCGCTTTGACAAACCTCGAACTTGGGCTTCTGCCGCATGACAAAGCAGGCTTAATAGTCCGGGCCGCCGAGGAGATTATCGAGGAGAAGCTCAACGCACATTTCCCGCTCAGTGTGTGGCAGACCGGAAGCGGTACGCAGACCAACATGAACGTAAATGAGGTTATCTCAAACCGTGCCATTGAACTTGTCAGCGGGCGCATGGGCAGCAAAAACCCCATCCATCCCAACGACCACGTCAATATGTCCCAGTCCTCAAACGATACGTTTCCCGCGGCAATGCACATAGCCGCAGCCACTGCCATAACAAAAATGCTTATTCCAGCCATAAAAACGCTCCGCGATGCGCTGGACACAAAGGCCGCAGAATTCTCACACATCGTCAAAATAGGCCGCACACATCTTCAGGATGCCGTGCCGCTGACCGTCGGGCAGGAGTTCTCCGGATATGTCGCACAACTGGGACTTTGCCTTAATTATATAGATAACACACTGCCAACGCTCTATGAACTTGCCATCGGCGGGACGGCTGTTGGCACGGGCATCAACACACATCCGAAGTTCGCCGAGGCCGTTGCATCACACATTGCAAAATTGACAGGGCTTCCCTTTGTGTCAGCGCCGAATAAGTTTGCTGCCCTGGCCTCTCATGACGCTATCGTATCGGCAAGCGGGGCAACGCGCACCCTTGCAACCGCTCTGATGAAAATCGCTAACGATATCAGATGGCTTGGCAGCGGCCCTCGCTGCGGGCTTGGGGAACTCATCCTCCCGGCCAATGAACCCGGCTCTTCAATTATGCCTGGCAAGGTCAACCCAACACAGTGCGAGGCAATGACTATGGTCTGCGTTGCGGTGATGGGCAACGACGCCGCAGTCGGCATCGCAGGGTCTCAGGGGAATTTTGAGCTGAACGTGTTTAAGCCAATTATGATATTTAATCTGCTGCACTCTGTGAACACACTTGCGGGGGCGTGCCGGAGTTTTGAGGAATTTCTCGTCAGGGGTCTTAAGGTTGACGAGGGGCGTGTAAAATCCCACGTTGAACGCTCACTTATGCTTGTCACTGCCCTGGCTCCGGTGATAGGCTATGATAAGTGTGCAAAAGTTGCCTATAAGGCGCTTGAAGATAATATGACGCTCCGGGAGGCGTGTCTTGCGCTGGGGTATCTCAACGGCGGGGAATTCGACAAGCACATGCGGCCAGAGGCAATGACCGGCCCTGAACTCTAAGCAGGCACTAATCTATTATGGGCTATACGGGCGTCTCGGCCAGAATCTTCTTGGCCGTCGAGATGTCCTTTTGTATCTGCGTCTTAAGGTCTTCTGCCGATGGGAAGGTCTTCTCATCGCGAAGCCGCTTTAAGAAGTACACGCGTATGGTGTTGCCGACCAGGTATTTGTCATAGTCAAAGAGGTGAACCTCGTATGCTGTGTGGATGCCTCCGAATGTGGGGTTGTTGCCAATGTTTGCAACTGCGTCGTAAAGAACGCCGTCAACGGCAGCCCTGACTACGTACACTCCGGCCTTTGGCACCAGTTCATCCGGCAGGGAGAGATTAGCAGTAGGCGTTTGAAGCAGGGTTTTACCCCTGCCCGTGCCGGTTATCACCTGCGACTGAATGAAATACGGCCTGCCCAGAAGTTTACGCGCCTCTACGACATCACCGCGGGTGAGCAGGTGTCTTATTGAGCTGCTGCTTACCACATTTCCACAGCTTGTAACGTTTCTGACCACATTAAACTTGAAGCCGAATTTGGCAGCCCTGCGCCTCAGCACCTCTGTTGAACCTTTCTTGCCCTTGCCAAACCTGTAATTATGTCCTACTATGATGTGTGCCGCCTGAAGGCGCTTAACCAGTATCTCTTCGATAAAATAATCAGGGGCAATTGATGAGAACTCCTTGTTAAAATCTATGCAGAGCAGTACATCCATGCCTGTCTTCCCTATCAGTTCGGCCTTTATATCAAATGGCGTAAGTATTTTTAATCCCTTTTGCGGGTTCACTACCTTAACGGGATGCGGGTCGAAGGTTATCACTATCGACGTGCCGCCAGCGCTTTGTGAGGCTGCCTTTACACGCTCTAATATCCTTCTGTGACCGGCGTGTACACCGTCGAAGTTCCCCAGCGTTATGATGGCATTATGATATGCCTTCGTTAAATTCTCCAGTCCTCTTATTATCTCCAATGCCGTCTCCCAGTGTGTGTTTTATTAGATTGAACTTTCAATTATACAATTTTCAAAAAAAATAGTGTTATAATATTAGATATGCCTTTACTGAAAATTAAAACGTATCCTGCAAAGGTACTAAAGCAGACTGCCTCGCCGTTTAAAAACATTGACGGCAGTACGCAAAGACTGATTGACGACATGATAGAGACCATGTACGACGCCGCAGGAATAGGGCTTGCTGCACCGCAGGTCGGGGTATCAAAAAGGCTCATCATACTGGATACATCTTTGAAAGACGACACAAAGCCCAGTACTTTGGTAATTATTAATCCAGAGATTGTGTACTCTGAAGGGGATATTTTGTCAACAGAGGGGTGCCTGAGCATACCGGAGTTCACCACAACTGTAGAGCGCCGGGCGCTGGTCTTTGTCCGGGGGCTTGACAGAGACGGTAAACCTGTCGAGATTGAGGCCGCGCGGCTGCTGTGCAGGGCGCTGCAGCATGAGATTGACCATTTAAACGGGATACTGCTGCTGGATAAACTAAGCATGGAAGATGCAGCAATCCGAAAAATAAACTCTACCTGACTGCCTGGCAATACGGGCGGTTACACGTAAAAGGGATAGGACTTGAATATTGTTTTTTTTGGGACGCCGGAGTTTTCAGTATGCACCCTCGAGGCGTTACTAAAGGCTGGATACAACATTAAGGCCGTTGTTACGAAGCCCGATGCGGGCAGACGAGCGCTGCCTTCTGCTGTCAAGGCGCTGGCCGTGTCGTCATCGCTGAGAGTACTCCAGCCACATTCGGTACGAACGCCGGAGTTTATCAGTGAGATTCGGGACTGCGCCCCGGATGTGGCAGTTGTTACGGCTTATGGGAAGATTCTGCCTGCAGAGCTGCTGCTGCTCCCTCCTTTGGGTTGCATCAACGTCCATGCCTCGGTATTGCCTGCTTACAGGGGGGCTGCCCCGATTCAGCGGGCAATTATTGCCGGTGAACGTGAAACAGGGGTTACTACAATGCTGATGGACGAGGGGGTTGACACAGGGGCGGTGTTTCTAATCAAAAAGACCGTCATAGAAGAAAGCGACACGGCTCAGACTCTAACACAGAGGCTTGCCGCAATGGGCGCTGCACTACTTATCGAGACACTCAAGGGGATAGGGCATGGTACGCTTAAGGCCGCAGCGCAAGAGGGCGTCCCCTCATATGCCGCCCCCATCAGCAAGAATGACTGCCAAATACTGTGGGCAAGGCCTGCCGCTGAGATTGTTAATCTGATCAGGGGGCTGTGCCCGGTGCCCGGCGCCTTTACGTTTATTAATGGTCAGCGCATCAAAATCATCAGGGGTGCTGTCCAAAGCAATGACAAATCCAGCTATAGGCCCGGTGACGTTGTCAGAAAAGACCGTGACGGCCTTTTAATAGCCGCGCTCACTGGTGTCGTATCGATTGAAGAACTCCAGCCGGAGGGGAAAAAGCCGATGTCATACAGGGAATATCTGCGCGGCAAGGTCAATGCAAAGGAGGCGCTTGAGCATGTGGGCTAAATGGTTACGCGGCATTGTGCTGAAGATATATTATCCTATGCTGATGCTTCTGGGTGCCTTTTTTAAAGATAAGAAGGAGAGTTTTCAGCGCCACGTCATCAATTTAAACAACAGCCTCGTACTAAAACAGGGCATAAAGACTCAAAGGATACTCCTGATGCTCCCGCACTGCCTGCAAATCGATAAGTGTGACATAAGGATAACAAACAACATATATAACTGCAAGCGCTGCGGCAGGTGTGGCGTAAAGGACCTGATTGGCGTCTCAGAAGATAAAAAACTGGAGCTGTACATGGCTACAGGCGGCTCAGTGGCAAGGAAAATAGTCATGGACGTGCGTCCGCACGCTATTGTGGCAGTTGCATGTGAGCGTGACCTCAGCAGCGGCATAGTTGACTCATATCCGCTGCCGGTTATTGGGATTCACAACGAACGGCCATACGGCCCGTGTTTCAATACCAGCGTAAGCATAGAAAAAGTGACTGCCGCAATAAATGCCCTCTGCCCATAATGATTCCCAATCAGCAGGGCAAACGCACTTGCTTGACCACTTGACAGGTCTGAAACGCTCCCTCAGCCCAAATGAGGCAGCAACCGCGATCTTTTCGCCTAAGCGCTCCATCGCTGTACCTGTCAGATTAGTCGGAAAATCTTCTCATCACGCCCATTACCCGCCCCAGCACACTCACATCTGAGGCATTTAACAGCATGGGCTGCATGTCCTTGTTCTCCGGTACAAGCATTACGTGAGCACCCTTACGATAAAATCTCTTTATCGTGGCCTCGTCATCCCCCACAAGGACAATCGCTATGTCGCCATCTCCGACTGCACGGGCAGCATCTACAAACACTATGTCGCCATCTCCGATGCCTGCCTCTATCATGCTATGCCCGGTCACGCGAAGGGCAAATCCGCTTTCGATATTCAGATATCCCTTGTCAAGCGTAATGTAGTCCTCTATGTCCTCTACGGCAAGTACCGGCTCTCCAGCCCTAACCCGTCCGACTACCGGTAATCTCACCGTATTTAGCTTTCTCATGCCCGTAACTTCTATGGCACGCTGCTTGGCATCATCCTTTCTCAGATACCCTTTGCGTATCAACGTGTCCACATGCTGTTTGGCTGAGAGGGGACTTGAGTACCCAAAACCCTTGCAAATCTCCCTTATTGTGGGGGGATAGCCCTTTACCGACAAGTGGTCTTTTATGAACTCCAGCACCCTTGCCTGTTTTTCCGTCAGCTTTGTCTGTTTATCCGTCTGTTTCTTCATATTTCTATTATATACACTCGTTCAGTCTTTGTCAAGTATTAATTTTCCATAATAAATAAAAAAAAAGGGCTGTCTTACCCCCTGAAGATAAGACAGACCTTTTTAATTTTTTTAGGGGGGGGGAGGGCAGTTTACGGGTGGCGGCTTACCCCTATCGAAACAGGGGAGGAAGTTTCTAAGGCAAGCCACCATACAAATGTACATAGGCGCTTTTTTAGGGAAGGAAGAAAATAAACTGCCCCCTTTCTTAATGCCACTCTCTCTTTATTATATACCTTCATAACCATGTCCCTGTATTTACTATATAATATGATAAAAGCCCATTACAAGATAAATCTTATTCTGCAAAACCTGATATATGTGAATAATTATTCACATACCCAGAGATACCATATTCTATCGTTTATGGAACAAGATAATTCTCAATAAGCGTTAGACTCTGAAACACCCGCATACCTTCATGCGTCAGCATGTAGTTTTTGCTTTTATCCTGGGTAGAGATACCGGCCTCTTTGAGGATTTTTAGGTGAAAGACGAGTTTGGTGTGGTCATCCATTTTGAGTTCTCTGTTTAGTTCCATAAAACGCATCTCTTTGCTGCGGTGAAGGAATTTTATTATATTACGCCTTATGGGGTTGGACAGACAGTTAAACAGGCGGTCAAGGTCGATATTTACAGTGTCTTTTTCAAAGCCGGCCTCTTCAATCTCACGGCGTACTATGGTAAGCAGTTGATCAATTTTAAATGGTTTTACAATATAGTCCGACGCCCCTTTTTTAATTATCTCAACAGCATTTTCTATGCTTGAAAACGCTGTCATGACGATTACCTTGGCCGACGGCCTTGTCTTTTTTATCTCCAAAAGCGCCTCTGCCCCCTTCATGACTGGCATAAGCATATCTAAGAGTACGATGTCAAAATCTATCTCTGCAGCCTTTGCTGCGGCCTCTTTGCCGTTAGCGGCAAATTCCGTGTGATACCCTGCATCTGCCATTACCTCGGCGATGCTCTCTCTTAGTTCTGTGTTGTCGTCGGCAATGAGGATTTTTTTCAATGTGACGCCCTCCTTTGTTGTAAGATTAAATACCCTTGATAAGTCATCATCCGATATACCTGTCCTGTTGATTAGGCGTAAACTCACTGTTGTATGTCCTGGTTATCGACATAAGATTTTTTGCTATCAAGGCGGCCTTGTCTATGTTTTTCTGCAAGCGCGCAAGTTTTTGTGTAACAGCCTCCGGGGCTGTGGATTTACTTAGTTTTTGCTCAATTAACTGAGCAGACAAAGAGGCGCTTGTCAACAGGTTATTTATCTCGTGTGCCATAGCCGCAGCCGATTGATGTGCTGCCGTTATTTTTTCGGAATCATCAGGGAAATGCGGCAGGTTTGAAATATCTCTTAGAGAGCCTTCTATGGTTAAGGCGTCATTTTCCCTAAAATAGTACGCGTGCAGAGACGCCATGAATGGGCTGTTATCACGTGTTTTTATAAGCATCTCAATACCCTCTGCCCTTCCCTTTTCATTGAGCATAGCGAATATTATCTGCGGCATTGCTGCCGTGTGCCCTGTGCCAGCAAATAGTTCCCAAAACGTGCATGATTTTATATCATCGGGGCTGAAGCCCGTTAACCTCTCCACGCAGTCAGATATAAATAGTATCTGACCGTCAGTGGATATTCTAAAGAAAATATCCGGGGGCTTGTCAGATAACTGATCACACAATTTTTTCTCGTCTGCCATGAATCTCATGCGCCCCCGATTAATTTAATAATTCCTGTTGTGGGATATCAGGCATTTCCTCAACTTTAATATAGTCACAAAAATATTTTGATAGTTTTTCGTCGTGGCTATAAATAATCGGTACATTATGAGTTAGGGCAATGGATACAATCTGACAATCAAACTTTACCCTTACCTTTGTGATTTCATCCTGCTTCATTTGCTCAATTGTCCCATCTTTAAGTTTCTTATGATATATTTTTGCAAAGCAGCTTGCTGCGGCTACATCAAATGGTGCAATAATAAAAGATTCATTGAACACCGATAGTATCTTATTATGCTCCTCACAGGGAATGAAACAAAGAAATTCTGCAACTACATTTATTGGTAATAGTATTCTTATATCTTTATCATCTGCAAGCCATTTAATAAATCGTTTAGCTTTTGAAACCATTATATCCTGGCTCTCTGCCGACTTTCCACTCATACCCCATATAAGAATATGGGTATCTAAGCAAATATATTTCATTGTCAGCTGCGCATCTCTGAAATAATTTTAACAACATCTATATCATCCTGAAAATATCTTCCTGCTATTAAAGATAGTTTTGATATGCTTTTAGTAATTGGCATATCTTCATAGTCTATAATCTCTTCAATATTAAAAGATTCAATTGAATAATCATCGGCATTCCACTTTGCTATTCCCGAGAATCCTACCCAACAATAAAGCCTGCGTGCTATTACTTTTGCTATTGATTCGCTTACATCACAATAAATTATTCTATTGTCGATAAGTTCTATCCCAATTATTGGAGTTTTCCCGCCTGCACGAATTACCTTGCCATAGATTACTGTTTTTCCTGAGAGTTGAGTAGCCGTTGGAAATATTATCTCAGTTTGCGGGGAAATAAAAGCTAATGGTTTTACGCTGCCAGATTGAGTCCTGAACTCTGCCACACAATCTCCTTTCTTTATAAAATCATATACAGATTTGATTCCTTTGACAGAATTTGATGGAATTTTGTAGTAATCACCCGTAGCTATTGCATCAGATAGCACAGTGAAAGCATTTAAGGCCAGGTCTGCTCTGGAGGACTCAAAGGTGAGTATTGTACTGCCTTTTTCGATATTGACTAAACCGATAACAATGTCATCAGGATTGACATCTGCATTGTCCTTGACTATTATTGCGGTCAAAGACTCTTCGACCTTAGAAACGAGTTCGGCTAAATCTCTTGCCCGAATGGTCTCAGGGAGAATCTTCTCCCCTGCAAACTTTATTTCCATTATACCTTCCATTCCGCTCCCTAAAGCTGTGCCCTATTTATTATTATAACATTCCTCAACGGCTAACTTCATTAGTATTTCACGCCAGCTCTGCCGCTTCTGCTACTGTAAATACCATTTTACCATATTCATAGTCCACCTGTATTGTGTCTCCTTCTTTTACTGACTTTTCGATTATCTTTAGTGCCAGCGGGTTTAATATTTCTGTTTGCAGCGCCCTTTTCAACGGTCTTGCGCCATAGACAGGGTCGTAGCCGATGTCTGCGACTGCCTCTTTTGCCCTGTCTGAAAGCACTATGTCTATGCGTTTGTCCTTCAGGTACCGCCTCATTCTGTAGAGCTGAATGTCCACAATGCGTTTTATCAGTTCTTTAGTCAGTGGGTTGAATATTATTATCTCATCCACCCTGTTAAGAAACTCCGGCCTGAAGATTGACCGCAGTTCTGCCATGACCTTGTCCTTAACGCCGCTGATGCGTGAATTATTTAAGTCAGGGAAGTCTCTGGCTTGCAAGTGTTCCTGGATATACGAACTTCCTACGTTTGATGTCATAATTATGACAGTGTTTCTAAAGTCCACTGTCCTGCCGTGACCGTCTGTCAGCCTTCCATCATCGAGCATCTGTAACAAAACATTAAATACTTCTGGATGTGCCTTTTCGATTTCATCAAACAGGACAACGCTGTAGGGGCGTCTCCTAATGGCCTCAGTAAGCTGCCCGCCCTCGTCATAGCCGACATAACCCGGGGGGGCACCAATAAGACGCGACACCGTGTGTTTTTCCTGATACTCTGACATATCAATACGTCTCATGGCGTTTTCGTCGTCGAACAGGAACTCAGAGAGCGCCCTTGCAAGTTCGGTCTTCCCTACACCGGTAGGCCCTAAGAATATGAATGAACCTATTGGGCGGTTCGGGTCCTGAATGCCAGCCCTTGCCCTTCTCACCGCATTAGAGACCATTTGTACTGCGTCGGGCTGTCCCACCACCCTGAGCCGCAGCCTGTCCTCCATGTGGAGGAGCTTTTCCACCTCTGTCTCAAGCATTCTCAGCATAGGAATTCCAGTCCATCTCGACACCACCCATGCGATATCCTCCTCTGTTACCACGTCTGTAAGCATTTTGCTGTTAGCGTGCCAGTGCTCAAGACGGCGGGTTTGGTCTTCCAGTGATTTAGAAAGCTCTATAATGCGGCCATATTTCAGCTCCGCTGCTCGGGCTAGATTGCCCTCACGTTCGGCATTTTCGGCCTCTGTCTTTGCGTCTTCTATCTCCTCTTTTATCTTTCTGATTGTGGAGAGGATTTCCTTTTCCCCCATCCATAGGGAGCGCAGCTCATCTCGTTTGTCGATAAGTTCGACTACAGTCTTGTCTATTTTCTCAAGCTGAAGGGCTGAGTCTTCTGTGTCTTCTCTGAGCATTGCCTGACGCTCTATCTCAAGCTGCCTTACACGCCTCTCCAGTTCGTCGAGTTCCGCAGGCATACTGTCCATCTCCATGCGCAGCTTCGAGGCCGCCTCGTCTATTAAATCAATTGCCTTGTCCGGCAGGAATCTGTCCGATATATAGCGGTTTGACAGGACAACGGCGGCTACCAGGGCAGAGTCTCTGAATTTTATCCCATGGTGAATCTCATAGCGCTCTTTCAGCCCCCTCAGAATCGATATAGTATCCTGCACAGTAGGCTCTTTTATATAAACCGGCTGAAAACGTCTCTCTAACGCGGCGTCTTTCTCTATATATTTCCTGTATTCATCAAGCGTGGTAGCGCCAACGCATCTGAGTTCCCCGCGTGCAAGGGCAGGCTTAAGCATATTAGAGGCATCCATTGAACCCTCGGCAGCCCCCGCCCCAACAAGCGTATGCAGCTCGTCTATAAACAGGATTACCTTCCCCGCAGAACCCTCTACCTCCTTGATTACTGCCTTCAGTCTGTCTTCAAACTCACCCCTGTACTTTGCCCCCGCCACAAGCGCCCCTAAATCAAGCGCCACTACGGTCTTGTCTTTCAGCGTCTCCGGCACATCCCCTGCTACAATACGCCCGGCAAGCCCTTCGGCTATGGCTGTCTTACCAACCCCTGGTTCTCCGATTATCACCGGGTTGTTCTTTGTCCTTCGGGCAAGCACCTGGATTACCCTTCTGATTTCCTCGTCTCTTCCTATTACGGGGTCAAGCTTTCCCTTAGCGGCAAGGGCGCTGAGGTCCCTGCCATATTTCTTTAGCGCCTGGTATTTTTCCTCCGGGCTTTCATCAGTGACGCGCTGCGTACCTCTGAATTCCATCATAGCCGCAAGCAGCGCATCGCTGTCTATGCCATGGCCCTTCAGGAGTTTGGACGCACCGCCGCCTTTAAGAATCAGCCCTAAGAGCAGGTGTTCGACGCTGACATATTCGTCGTTCATGTGCTTGGCCCTTGCTCCTGCCTCGTCAAATACATCCTTCAGTTTTGGAGACAGGTATAGGTGTCCAATGGGCTGTGCCCCTGATACACGTGGAAATCTGGAGACGGCAGCCTCCAGCTCGGCCTTTAATCTTTCGACATTAGCGCCTGCCTTTGCAAGAATCTGCGATGGAGTTCCGTCTTTGTCCGCTGTCAGGGCAAGGAGCATGTGTTCGGGCTGCAGCTCCTGATTGCCCCTGCTGCCGGCAATTGTCTGGGCGTCTCTGAGGGCCTCGCGGCTTTTTATCGTAAGATTATCCATCATCTGCTGCCACCTCCATTGTCATTTGGGGGCGGCTCATGTTTTCCAATAAGTATTTGCTGTAGTCTGCCCTGGAAATAGCTCTTTGTATCTTCCTCAAGGTAGTCCATGATGCCCTCTATTTCTTTACGCATGGCCTCAAGTCTGCCCCGCATTTCCATGATTATCTCAAGCCCTGCCTTGTTTACGCCTAGTTTTCTTGTGAGATCAACAATAAACTCCAACTGCTTTATGTCTTCATCCGAGTACTTGCGCTGGTTATTTTGCCGTGCCGGTGCTATAAACCCTTCCCGCTCATAGAGCCTCAGGGTCTGGGGATGCAGGTCAAACATCTCCGCCACTACGCTGATTACATAAAGGGGTCGTCTGCTGTCATCGTTCTTAGCCATGGCTCTGTTCCCTTGTCAAATTTTTCAGGTGTTCTCTTACGTCTTCCTTATATAAATCATCAAGGGCGATTATCTGCTCTCTCTGCTTTTGTGTCAGCCTTGCCGGGACTGCCACCTGCACCTCGACATATAAATCACCGCTGCCAGCGCCCTTAGGAAGCGGCATCCCCTTGCCCTTGAGTTTGAATATCCTGCCGCTTTGAGTCCCCTCAGGAAGGGTCATTACAGATGTGCCGTTAAGAGATGGTATCTCTATTTTTGCCCCAAGTGCGGCCTCAACAAACGTTACCGGCAGGTCTATATATAAATCATTGTCCTTTCTCTTAAATACAGGATGCGGTTTGACTTGTATCTCTATGACTACATCTCCTGCAGCGCCTGCTCCCATAGCGCCCTTGCCCTTGAGTCTTACCTTGCTGCCGGTGTTTACGCCCGGCGGAATTTTAACTTTCATCGAATCTGTGGCTGCAACTGTGCCCATGCCGTTGCATACATGGCATGCTCTGGCGCCCTTTACCCCGTTGCCTGCACAGTTTATGCAGAGCGCGTCGCGCTTTATAGTAAGTGACTTAGTTACGCCTGTGTATGCCTCGTCAAGTGTCAGTGTCAACTCTGCAGTCAGGTCGTCGCCTCTGTTGTCTCTTTGGGTATCTGGTCTGGCGTTGAATTTGAATAGCTCAGAAAATACGTCTCCGAATCCCCCGAAATCATAGTTCGCCGTGTATTTTTTACCGCCAAAACCGCTATTAAATGGCCTGGCGTTAGCGCCGTTTCTGAAATACTCAAAGCCGTTTTCAGAGCCAAACGGATTAGCCCTTGCCTCGTCGTATTCCTTACGCTTTTTTTCGTCACCTATAACGTCATATGCCTCATTTATCTCCCTGGACTTCGCCTCACATTCCTTGCTCCCGGGATTCAGGTCGGGATGACATTTCCTTGCCAGCTTCCGGTATGCCTTTTTTATCTCATCATGTGTAGCGCTCTTGCTTACGCCCAGTGTTGCATAATGATCTTTTACCCCACTATTCCCAGGTGAAGACATATCAGCCTCAGTATTCGCACGCATTTGTTAAGCCGCCCAAAGCGACCAGCGACGAATCGTCACTGTCTAACTATAACACTTTATAAGAGCTTTGTCAAGTTATATTTATTGAACTTAATCAAGTGTTAAGTTGCTTAACGTATTTTTCATTCCTTAGTTTCTCAACCCCTTAATAACCTCAAACAGTTCCATCGCCGCTGCGCGCGGGCCTTCCTGCCCGAAGCCCTCAACACCAAGCTGTGTCCTTATCTGACCTACCTTGATGCCCAGCTCAAACATCTTGTTAAAATACGCGGTTGCGAGTTCCTCGTGGACATCTCTGCGCTGCGGGGCACCAAAGGGATTGGCGAAGTATGTGTTGACAATGCCCTTTTCATCTGTCGTGCCTTTAGCGTATCTGGCGCCATTTCTAAAAACCGTCAGGGCCTTCTCCGGTGTGTCAAAGAACTCTATAACTGGATGTGTCTCGTCCACTGGTTCATAGTTATTGGCGTAGAGAACGATGTCAACCTTGTAGCCGCGTGTAATATCGTAGTATGTAGTTATTGGGATGATGAGACGGGCATTTGTTTTATCAGGGTTCATGAAGATACTTCGGTCTATCTCCTCATAGGCATAGCCGGGCTGAAGGTCGTCAAGCCTGACAAATGCACCTATCTCTGTACCGTAGCCGGTGATTCCCTTTTCATCGCTGAAGTTTAAAGACCCCATATCGTCAAAGATAAACTTTAGGTCACGAATATGCTCATCGGCCAGAGTCCTGAGCGCCTCAAGCGTCTCGGACTTTCCAGCCCCGCTGTCCCCGACGATTACAACACCGGCATTTGTGCCGGATTTGATAGTCAGAGATGTCATTGCCCCGTGCAGCGGCAGACGCCCACGCTCCAGCATCACTATGTTATGAAGTGTAAGCGGCATCTTCTTGAAATATCCGAAATAGTCTATGTCCTCTCCATATCTTATCATTCCTATGAGAGTGCCGGTCTTTCTGTCTTCATAAAAGACCGTCTCACCTGCAAAATCCATATTCTTAAGGCCGACAAACAGCATAATATCAGGGGATTTGTCATCAATGTCCTCGTAGTCGGCAATCTCAAAGAGATTACACAGCGACAGCCCCTGTGATATGAAATCCCTGTGAAAATATATAAATGCCGTAAGCGTCCCAATCTTTGCCGGATAGCACATCCACTGCTCAGGGATAAGCAGCAGCATGTCTTCCTTCAGGTTGAATACTTCCTTAAACGCCCCCTTGCGTTTGTTCATCTTCGGGTATAAAATCAGCGGAGATTCCATAATGGCAAGCCGAATAAAGGCGACATCTTTAACGAAGTTGAGACCTTCGGGGTATTTCCAGTCGATTTTCTCAAGCAGTATGCCCATGTTTGCCCCTGCTGGCAGCTGCCGGTAGACGCGCGGGTTAAACCCAAGCAGATTTTCCCTGACGTGTCTGTATGTTTCCAGGACGATTGTCTTTAATTCGACATGGAGCTTGATGAACTGGGCGTGGTGAATGCTTTGCTGTGTGTAATGTGAGCGCTTAGGGGCCTCGATATACATATATCTCTCGAAGCGCCGCCAGTAGTTATACAGCTCTTCGATGAACTCAAGCAGGTATTCCTTGTCTGACAGCACATCGTAGTATTGGCTGTTCATGACTATGATTTCAGCAGCCGTGTGGCTGGCAAGCAGGCGAAACAAGTCAGTCATGTATTTTGTAAGCGATTCACGCCTTCTCAATGGGACACACTCTTGTAAAAAGGTAAAGACCCTGCTTTGTTTTGTCTCAATGCGTTTAATAAACCCATTGATAATCATAGTAAACAGCTCGCTCTGGAGCAGCTTTGACGGAGTGTCGCAGTACATCAGGGAAAAATCGAAAATGACCTTGCCGCGGGTGATAGCATAAGGCTTTTTTTGGGTCAGCGACCCGTTGTGAAAATCAGACATCATCTTTACCTTCCTTTGTTAATGTTCTATGTCGTCTCACGTAAGCACACTCTCAGTGCAACGGCTATTATAGTCTAATCTGGCGGTTAATTACCAATGCCCCAAAATCAGAAACAGGCACTTGGGATGCGTCATGTGTTCGACCAAACTATAAGCCTTATGGTATAATGGTGCTGTGGAAACGGTTTATAGAGACATAGACCTGACCGAAATCATCAATGGAGAGGAGAGTATGGGGCCTAGTCCATTTGGAAGTCATCAGAGGATTAGCGGTAATCTGAATGAAATAATTCGTCATTATGTTAAAGCAAAGAAATTAGGCCAAGTCTATTATTCTCCGTTGGATATAATCTTTGAAGAAGGAGTGAACCGACTTCAACCAGACATATTGTTTATCAGGACAGAAAATATGGCTATTGTTCAGGACTGGGTGCGCGGTGTACCGGACATGGTTTGCGAGATAATTTCACAAGGCACATACGCGAGGGACACTGCTTTAAAGAGGGCAGTATATGAGAGATACAGGGTACCTGAGTATTGGATAGTCCTACCTGAGTTTAAGACAATCGAGATACTCACCATTGAAAACGATAGATATAAGACACACTCAATTGCGGAGATAGAAGGTATCGTTACATCTAAAATTATAGAGGGGCTTCAGGTCAACATTAAGGATATATTCGATTAATGCAGGTTGGCAGCAGCTTGCCAGTTCCAACTTATGGAGAACACTACATGAAAAACATTTCTTTTATTGAGATAAGATCGCCGGATTCAAATATCTTCAGACGTTTTCCTATCCCACGAGTTGGGGCGGTGTTACTGTCAACTATTCTCAAGAACCAAGGCCATAACGTCAGGGTATATATTGAGGACATTGCACGGCCAGACTGGAAGTTTGTTGAGAAATCAGACATTGTGTGTATATCCACTATAACCTCAACCGTTCACTACGCCTATGCAATTGCTGACCGCCTGAGAAAACTTGGCGTTATTGTCGTAATCGGAGGCGCTCACACGACGTTTATGCCCGATGAGGCCATGGGACACGCGGACTTCGTTGTTCGCGGTGAGGGGGATATTGCCCTTCCCGCACTTGTCGAGTATATAGAAACCGGCCTGCCCCCAGTAGAATCAATCGGAGGTCTGACTTACAGAAATCTCGCCGGAGATATAGTCCACAACCCGCAGGGTGAGTTCGTCAAAGACCTTGACACGCTGCCGCTTCCTGATTTCAAACTCGTTCACAGGTGGAAGAATTCTAATATCCTGCCTGTTGCCACGTCGCGCGGCTGTGCGTTTAACTGTCGGTTTTGCCTCGTGTCGCCCATGTTTGGCAGGAAATACCGCTTCAGGTCGGTTGAGTCCGTGATGGGTGAACTAAAAATCAGGGTCAAGCTCTCAAACTCCCCTATCTTCTTCGTTGATGATAACTTTGCCGCCAATAGAAAGAGGACAAAGCTAATCCTCCAGGGCATGAACGAGATAGGTCTAAAACCCCGCTGGTCAGCAATGGTGCGCCCAGATATCGCCAAAGACCCCGAACTCCTTAAAATCATCGCAGACACCGGTAAACCTACGGTATGTATCGGCTTTGAGTCCATAAATCCAGAATCCTTAAAGGAATACGAAAAGAAACAGACATTAGAGGACAATATAACAAGCATAAAGAAGATAAAAGCACACGATATTAAAATCCACGGCATGTTCGTCTTCGGAGCAGACACCGATACAGTTGATACAATAAAACGCACTACAGACTTCGCCACATCGATGGGGCTTGACTCAGTGCAGTATATGATATTGACCCCGCTTCCGGGCACAAAGATATATGACGAATTTAAAGCGCAGGACAGACTACTGCATACTGACTGGGCCAAATATGACATTCACCATGTGGTCTATAAACCGGCGATGATTGCCGCCCATGACCTTCACTTTGAGACGCTTAGGGCGATGAGAGATTTTTACTCATTGGATTATATATTGCGGCGCATGAGTAGGCTGGATTTATTTTACGGCGCGTTTGGTGTATACAGCCGAACCATGATTAATAAGGCAATTAAGAGTTCAGACGCCTGCGTTGACGGTCTTTGCAATTTGAAATCAGCGATTTAATAACAAATTCATGTTTGGCATACGGAGCAGCCGTAATCACTTTTGCACAGCCCTGAGAGGGAAGCGCAAGGGTTCTTGACAATATTATCTAATGTAAATATAATAAGGACAGTATGGTAAGGAAACTTATAATAATTATAGCCGCCGTATGTGTATTCGCGTTTAGCGTAGAAACTATATACGCCGAAAGTGAGGATGTTGCTGATAGCGTAATTCTCGTTCTAAAAAATGGTGAAGAGAGGATTTTAGATGGATGTCTTATCGACGGCCCATATTTTTGTAACCATAGGGCTCGTTTTTGTGTACATGAGAATAATATTAAGGCTATGAAGGGCAATACAAAGTATTGTGGCGGAACAGGAATAGTTGGTAATCTACCAAGAGATTTGATTCAGGGGATTTCAGATGCATCAGGGATAAGCGATTGGTTTAAAAAAGCCTGTGAAGTTGGCATCAAGGAGCTTACGGTCGCCGTAAAAGGCGGCAGGAAGCTAGTTGATACCAGAAAAGATAAATTAGAAACGATAACTCTTGTAGATGGTGACTCCCCAACTAAAAGCGGAATCGATACAGGTAAGACATATGTGTTTACATATGACGCTAAATATTCGAGCAACAGACAACTGAGATTAAGCTGTCTGATAAATACAAGGATATGGATTTACTATATACATCAATAAGCAGACTTCTGGTGAGTGAACGCTCGTTGGTAAAAGCTCTGCTAACATTTTTATATGTCTCAGTCTTAATGTTTCCAGCGGCAACTACAGCGCAGGCAGGAAATGCGCTTGCAAAGGAGAACTGGATAGGGCAGATGTCGGTAGTGTTGCCTGGCATCATGTGTGCAGAAAATCAATATTTCAGAAAATGCTTCAACCTTAACCAGACCGGCTGTAATGATGAGGCAGCACAAGCTGTTAAATCATGCCTGACGAAGCATGCCGCTGAAATACCTGCAGCCTTATCGCCAAGAGATGGTGAGCACTGGGGCAGTAAAATAAGCGGGTGCGTCTATGAGACGATTAAATCAAATCTTAAGACAACCATCGACTCAGACGAGTGTAATGACCTGAGCAAGCGGCAGTAATTTGTACAGATTGGCTGTACACCGCCCCCTGAGTGTGCTTCGTGTAGTAATATCAGTGTTTACTGTGTCCCTGTGTTTGTCTTTTACGCTTTACATGTGTTACTGTTGAAGCATGGGGTTTAAAATCAAAAATATCATTAAACAGGTGTCATTTAATACGTTTATTCCTTTTTTCTATCCAATGATGATGCTGCCGCTTAAGAGCTGGAGGAAAAAGGCAATCGCTATGCTCAGTTTTCAGCCGGGTGACAGGGTGATAATTCCGGGCGTTGGCAGCGGTTATGATTTGCCATATGTTCCACACGGTGTTTCAATTGATGGCGTTGATATAAGCGAGGTAATGCTTGCAATTGCGAGAAATAAAATTCGGAATAAAAAACAGGAAATCACCCTGCACATCATGGATGCTGAACACATGGACTTCCCCTCCAATACATTTGACAAGGCAATACTCGATCTTTTCCTTACGTGCGTATATGACCCGCAAAAGGCATTCGCAGAAATCGTCAGGGTACTCAAGCCAAACGGAGAAATTCTCATATACGACCATCTCATCAGTGTTCCAAAGTGGGCAGCCCGGGTTATGTCTACGGCTGACTTTGTGATGAAATATAACTTTTGCAGCGTCATCAGGGTATTTGATGACATTATAAAGGATCAACCGGTTACAGTTGTCAGAGTAATTAATGGAGACCCGTTTGGATTTATTAAGGGCTTTTTGCTTCGTAAAATGACACTGATAGATTCTCACCGTTTGTTGTGCTAATGATTATTAACAGACTCATATGTGATGGGGTGCAGGGGACAAGTTCCCTGCCGGGAGTTTGAGGGCAGAGCCCTCATTCTTCAAGTCAGTTCTATTATGCCACCCATAAAAATCTTAAAAAAACCATGATTGATTGACGGTTATGAGGACACGTTCAAGTATAGTGTCCCCATAACTGCCACATATCGTGCTCTAAATCCTAGTCTTTTGGGGTCGTCAGCGAAAACACTTTTGATTCCACCTTTCCGCTGGCATTTTCGGCTGCCAGTTTGAAGTAATATGTCGTGTTTGGAGATAACGACTCCAGCGTAAACGATACTTCCTGTTGTCCAACGCCGGTTAGGGTCGTCTGCGAACTTTTAGATATCAAACTCCCCATGTCAGTACCGTATAGCGCATAAACGGTGGTCAAGCTGTTTTTGGGATTGACCTTGCCTGTTACTACTGCTGAGGTACTAGTTATATCCCTGGATTTCACGTCCTCGCTTATAGTCGGCGGGAGTTTGCTAGTGGATTGCGTAAATGTTGCCGATACAGCGCAATCAGATGTTAAGGTACCTGTTGTAAACGTGCTACCGGATAAGTAGCCGCCGCAAGTGCTGTTTACCGACGCCGTATATCCTGTGTTTGGCGTTACAGTAAATGCCGCTGTATTGCCACAAGAGGTCGTCTGAATAGACGGGCTTATCGTTCCGCCGACCCCTGCTGATGATGTTACCGTACATATGTTTGTAAACACTGCCGTTACAGATTTGTTCGAGAACATCGTAACAGTACATTGAGCACCGTTTAGTGAATCACACCCGGTCCAGTTTGAAAATGTATAACCCGCATCCGCAGTTGCCGTTAGTGTTACGGATGTGTAGATATCATATGAGGAGACTGTAGAACCGCAGCTCATTCCAGTTGGTGAGCTTGTTACCGTGCCGCTCCCGGATTTGGTTACAGTCAGGGTGTAAGAAATCGATTTCCAGGTCATACACATATTGTGCCAACTACTGTTGTAATTGTAATACATATACCCATCTCCATAGGCCAAAATGGCTGTGTCATTCGTAAACTGTTGGAGATAGTACGTGCCGCTCGTGTCCGCTCCTGTGGTTACACCTCCGGATTTTGTTCCAAAGAATGCAGGATATTGATTATATACTGCATTAATTGCTGCAGTAGCAGCAATTTCGTTGTTCGATGCAAACGTCGCTTATCTGCCGTTGCTGTTAGCGTCACTGATGTGCCCGGCGAGTAGGATGCCGTGCCGGTGCTGCCGCTCCACGTGAGAGTCCCGCTTGACGGTGTTAGCGTGCCCGAGCCAGTGCCGGGTTTCGTAACCGTTAATGTATAGGTAGTGGGCATATTGGATGATTGGAATTTCTGGATTCGGTAACTATAGAAATCACCAACAAAAACATACCCCATTCGGTCAACTGCTATACCAATAGCATGATAAAACTGTCCGTCCCCTGTACCAGGGCTGCCCCATTTCGTAACAAAGATACCATCGCTCGTAAATTTCTGCACCCGGTCATTCCATAGATCAACAACATAAACATACCCGCTGCTGTCTACGGCTACACCAGTGGGGCCATTAAACTGTCCGTCACCTGTGCCGAAGCTGCCCCATTTCGTAACAAAGGTACCGTCGCTCGTAAACTTCTGGACTCGGTGATTATTGTATGCGATAATATAAACATATCCGTTGCTATCTATTGCAATAGAGCTAGGGTAATATAACTGCTCGTCCCTTGTACCAGGGGTACCCCATTTTGCAACAAAAGCACCATCGCTCGTAAATTTCTGGACTCGGTGATTATACCCATCGACAACATAAACATACCCGCTGCTGTCTACTGCTATACCATCAGGGCCATCAAACTGTCCGTCCCCTGTACCAGGGGTACCCCATTTTGCAACAAAAGTCCCATCGCTCGTAAATTTCTGGACTCGGCCATTATTCCCATCGACAGCATAAACGTACCCGTTACTGTCTACTGCTATACCACTAGGGCCACCAAACTGTCCGTCACCTGTGCCGAAGCTGCCCCATTTTATAACGAAAGCACCATCACTCGTAAATTTCTGGATTCGGCTGTTCATCAGGTCGGCAACATAAACATACCCGCTGCCATCTATTGCTATGCGATAAGGGTTATTAAACTGACCATCCCCCGTACCATAGCTACCCCATTTCGTAACGAAAGAATAAGTTTCCGCTGCCGCTTCGGTTGGCATTAAGATTCCTGAAAGTAAGAACATCATAGCGTAAAACATGATAAAACAGCACACAATAGCCTTCCCCTGTGGCTTGAACGAACCTGACTTGAACGATCTTAAAAAATCAAAGATATAATTCATCGCATATCCTCCCTTATAAATACCCTTGTAAGACTGAAACAGCCTTTCTGAAAACAGCTTTGATATTGCTTTGTTAACCAAATCACCTCCTCTACTGATAATGTTATAAAATATTATAAAGCAACGCATACAGCCATTTATGTAATCCTCATAACTATGTGAAAAATCTCAGTCCAGCCTCATATCCCCCCTCACAGCTTTTTGACCATACTATTTCTGCATAGACAGGCACGGTTACACCATCTCTAACGTGGATAAAAAGCTGCACTACCTTGCCTTTAACAAGCAGTTGGTCCAAAACCAGGCCGATACCTCCACTGCCTATGTTAAAACTCGCTGCCGTTTTTTGTGTCAGACACGCATCATCTAATGTCCTAAACTCAACAGTATTGTTATACGCCTTTCTGTCATATGTTCTATCATCTATGTCAGATTTCATGCTCTATCATCTCATATAAAAAAATAGTAGTCAATCCCCCAAAAGGGGGATTTTTATTTACAGACCGGATGTGTACGATGAGGCATTGAGCAAAACAAATCTGTTATTCAGATGGTGGGAATGCCAAACGCGATATAATCTCGCATTTATTTGGATGCACCAATCTTTCCCATAATGTTCTTGAGGTGATCCTTACACTGTATGTTTGCTGATGAATAGTTTGTCAGCTATTTCTTTGTTTGAACTCCCAAAACACACAAGTTCTAGCACCTCTGATTCCCTTTTACTGAGATTGAAAGCCATACCAGCCTTTTTTAAATCGACACTGTGCTTTCGTGCAATTCGCTCTATCAAAACCATGATGAGTAACGGTGCGCCACCATCTGGCACTTGTGAAACTGAGAAGGCCCTCAATGACAATAAATGTCCTGAGTTATCTTCAACTAAAGTACAACTCACAATATCTTCATTGTTATTATGGCCTTCTTTATCAAGTTCGTCTTTGTCAGATATTTCTTCCACTAACCCATTCTTTACTCTGTCACAGAGTTGATAAATCGATTTGATTAGCAAGGGGAGTTCCTTAAACTGTCCATGTTCTTCTTGCATGATTCCAAATTCTGGAGCTATATCAAGACCTTCGGCATTTGAAAAGACCCTCTGGTTTTTTGTGTCGGTGAGTAGACCGGGGAATTGCACCCCCAGCCCCTCGCAGAACCGGACATGAACCTCTCCGCTCATCCGGCTCCCATTATTCAGCCGTTG
>LNQR01000118.1 GCA_001541255.1 Candidatus Magnetominusculus xianensis | reverse complement strand
CTTACGGTCTCCTTGACTCCACATCGTTTTCACTTATTAATACACTATACGTATAAACAGTGTCTTTCTTGCCTTCACCGAGAATTGCTGCCCTGGTAATGATTCACTTGACAGAAATTATCATTAAATGTTACCTTTAGTAGCGGTCAATGCCACCGTAGCTCAGTCGGTAGAGCAGCTGATTTGTAATCAGCCGGTCGGGGGTTCGAATCCTCTCGGTGGCTTCCTTAATACCGGGCTTACGGCAAGCTGTATTAAAACTCCTTCTAACGTCATCATACAAAGAGATATTTTCCCCATTCCTCTGGCAGCGGTCAAAATGGTGATATTATTGAAAAGTACAATGCTAAGAATAAGACTGTCAGACTTGTTAAATCACCTTCTGGTACAATGGGGCCAACACTGTTTACTTAATAGATTCGCTGATAGAGCTATCCTCGTCTGCGTAGAAAAAGTATTTCATCTGCTGTAAGATTTTTTTCGCCAGATTTGCCTTTTCCTCTGGAGGTTTTGTCTCATTTTCAACTTGGCTTAGTCTTGCAAGCATTTCGCTTCTTTTTGCCATTACCTTGCTTATCTTTTCCATCAATTCTGGGGTCTGCGCAAAGAGATTACTGAGAATATCCTTGGAAATCTCAAAACACTCAATTTCTGTTACCGCCCTGGCAGTGGCGCTGCGCGGCTGCCCGGTTAAGAGCGACATCTCCCCAAAATACTGGCCTGGTTCCACCTGAGCTACAAAGATTTCCTTTTCACCCTGGTCTTTTACAAATATATGAATCAGTCCCTCAAACAGGATGTACAACGAGGAGCCCTCATCGCCCTGTTTAATAATCGTATCCTTTGCCTTAAAACTCCTCTTTATCATTTTCGATTCTATGACTGCCAGTTGAGCGTCGTTGAAAAATTCAAAAAACTCAATACGCTTCAGCAGCTTTTCTTTCACAGGTGTTTTCTCAAGCCCTGAGCTAAATGATGTGAAATTCCTCATCTCCACCGTGGGGTAGGAGAAGTCTATACCAGCAATTTGAAAATGCCGCAATACGCTCTCATGGGCAGCCTTGACCACCTTGCGGTTGTGAGTGAAATCACTTACCCAGAATCTCGCCGACCACAGCACTCCCTCGCTGTCAAATCGCAGAAGAGTTATCTTTGGAGCTGGTTTCGTCATTATTTCGGGTGTTCCTCTGACTGCGGCCAGAAGTATACGCTTTATTCTGTCCGATGGCACGGTATGCCCTACGTGGAGCTGAACCTCAGCCCGGTAATGTCTTTCCGGTTTGCTGAAGTTGATAATTCTCATGCGCGCCATTTCACTGTTTGGAATAACTACTAGTTCATCTGCTTTTGTATGCAAATGAGTAGCACGCCAGTTAATTTCTACCACTTCTCCGGTTATATATCTTTTCTTTCTTGAAGGGGCCTCTATCTCAAGCCAATCCCCTACACTGTATGCCCTCTCAATGCTCAATGCTGCCCCGGAGAATACATCGGAAATCATTCTTGTTATGGCAAAGCCGACCACCGCGGCAACAACGCTTGACCCGGCTATCAACCCCGATATGGGCACCTTAAACACATTGGACAATATGTTTAATATAATAACAAAGAATATTGTCGCTTTAATGATGTCTTTAACGAGTTTTGGAGTGGCATAACCCTGTTTTTTGTCCTGTATTTTGACCAGATAAATATCTATAGCCCCGTAAATCAACCAGCCGCCGGAAGTCCACAGGGTGAGCTTTATTAATGTATCCAGTAGCTGCTGAAGTTTACTATTGGTTAAACCTAGTAAAAGAAAGACCGTATTTTCGTATTCACTGACTACTATTACGGCAGCTACAAGAAATATCTGCAGACCAAGCCTCTTTATCTCTTTTCTTATCACCACAGTTTGACTGTTATGCCTCTCCTATTACATCAAATTATAATTACACAATACTGTCATTGTCAAACAAAAATGTTCAATTAATTTATGCGATCACCCGTCCAGTCTGTAGCCGTTATTGGGCAACACCGTTGTGGGCTCAGTCGAATATATCGCTGATATTAATCTGAAGCCCTTCTATAACCTTAGACGTAACCGAACCTTCTATCGCTGCGAATGAATGCAGCTTATACTTATCGCCTTCAATCGTCAATATCTCAATGGTTTTTGGCTCCGGCATTACTATCCAGTACTCCGGCACCCTGTATTTCTCGTAGATAGCCATTTTCACTTCGGTATCTATTTCATAGCTGCTTGAGGAGACAATTTCGCAAACCATATCGGGGACGCCTCGTATCCAATCCTGAAAGATACCCATGTTCTCTTTCCTGATAAATAATATATCGGGCTGGAGCCTGTTAATTCCATCCTCAAAAATAACATCAAGTGGAGAAAAATATACAGAGCCCAATGGCTCAACAAATCTATCTAACAGTCTAAAAATATTCGCCGCTATTCTTTGGTGTTTTCCAAACGGACTAGGCCCCGTGATTTCCACTCCATTAATGATTTCCGTTAAGTCTAATGTTTCCATATCGATAGTTTAGCTCTAACATTACGGTTTTGTCTAATATATGATAGAATGTCAGCCTCCCCCCTGTTAATTAAGCGTCTGCCCGTGCAGTCTGTACACGAAGTGGCCCTTTACCGTAAAGGAATCCTTTCCCCATTCCTCTGGCAGCGGCCAAAACGGTGCAGCGTCTTTTACTGAGCTTACTGCCGCGTCGTCAAGCGACCTCTGACCTGATGTGCGCATCACATCTATCGCCTTGAGTGTCCCGTTTTTGTTAATCGTAAAACTTATGTTTAAATCGCCGTGTATTCCCCTTCTGGCTGCGTCTGCCGGGTACTGCCATGCGCTTTCTATTGCCTCCTTCAGGCGTCTCATGTAGGCTGCGTATCTGATGTCTGAGGTATCGAATGATATAGAATTGCCGCTGCCTTCCTTTGAGTTCGGTGAACTCCTGTCTCTGGCAATAGAGGCCATCGCGTGTTTTCCTATTATGTCTTTATCGAAAAAACTCCCAATGCCAGATAGCTTAGGCGCTTGCGGCGAGGGTTGGGACGGGGGCTGCTGGGGCGGCGCTTCGGCAGCGCTCGGCTCACTCTTGGGCAGGATAGGCCTGGCAGTAGGCTCTATACCGCCTGTCTCCTTTGGCTTTGATGGGGTATAGATTTTCGGCTGCCGCGGCGGGTGCGGCACCGGTTTTGACTGAGGGACAGGTTTAACCTGTGGGGGAGGTGGCGGCACTTTCTGTGCCGCTTGTGGCTGCGGTTGAGGCGGTCTAGGCTGTGGCTGTGAATCGGAGCGCTGTTGGGGCGGAGCTTGTGGTGGCGGTGGGGCCTTCACATCCGGGGTTACTATCTTTGCCATCAGCGGTCTCTCTCCAACAAGCGGCTCCTTGTGCCCCTTTATCAAATACAATATCAGACCAAACACCAGCGCGTGAAGCAGTATCGATATTGTTATATAACGATCAAGCATCAGCTTCTCGCACACTGCCATATTTTCTTATAAGGGCTGCAAAACCCCCTATCAGATTTATCTTTGTGTCATCCTGTGTCCACAGGCGCATCGACGCCTCCCGTATGTGCGTGTGACCGTACAGAGACACAAGCTGCTCCATTCTGCCGTCGTTTTTTAGAAAATATCTCTGAAGCGCCCTCATCACAAGGTAGCGTTTTCTGTACGCCTCCTGCCAGTGTTTTCTATAAAGGCCGGGTTTATTTTTCAATATAGCAGCCACGGCAAACTCCGCCGACCTCATCGCATAGTATATACCCTCATACGTAAAGGGCAGGACCATACCCGCTGCATCACCAACAAAATAGACGCCATTTTTATAGTACAATGACCCATCCCACACCGGTATAAAATACCCCCTGCGCTGACCATTCGGTTTAGTCCCATGAGCGCTCACCAGCCTGTCTAAATACGCGTCAACCTCCCTCGTGTGTTCTGAGCCTGTGCCTATGGATATGCCGTCTTTGTGTGGAAATATCCATGAGTAAAATCCCGGGGGCGTTACAGAGCCAAAACGAAACTCGCAGTGGCTCATATTACACGCTCCGCCCTCAGCGCTGTGAATCTCATGCGCCGTGTAAATGCGCCGCGGGAACCTCTTAAGCATCCTCTTTACTACAGTTGAGTTCACGCCGTCAGCCGCTATGACATGCCGTGCCTTAATTGTAATCTCTCCGGCGGTTGTCTTTACAGTCAGTACCGATTGTCCATCGATATGCCTTATGTCGTTAAACCGCCCCTCTATAATCCCAGTGTCTTCTGATGCCGCCAGCTTTCTCAGCGCCTCGTCAAACTCCACTCTATGAACTATGGCAAGATATGCCGTACTAAGCGATATATCGTGCGTGTTTCCATTTGGGGATACGATTCTTATCGATTCTACCCGCTTTTTGATAAGCTCAAGTGGTATGTCAAATGCCGTAAATGCCTTTGAGAGGAGTCCGCCGCCGCAGGGTTTTTCGTTCTTCAGATTTCTCTCAATCAGGACGGTTTCCCTCTTAGCGCGGCTCAAAAGCCTTGCAGCAATTGCCCCGGCCGGGCCTCCGCCTATTACGGCTATATCTACATCCAAGCCTGTCTCATCCTCTCATATATCTGCTTTAAACCCTTAAGCAGCAAATCAGGCTCTGCCACATCTACCCTTTCTAAGCAAGGTACTATCAGCGGCATATTTCCACCTGTTATGGCAATCTTTAGATTATAGCCAATTTCCATCTCTATTTCATATATTATACGCGATACTGCCCCAGCCGTGCCGTATACTATGCCGGAGATTATGGCCTCGCGCGTGTCTTTTCCCAATGCTGACAAAGGCATAGCCAGCTCCACAAGTGGAAGCGCCGCCGTATGCTCACTAAAAGCCCTCGCCATTGTCCTTAGCCCAGGGATGATTGCACCGCCTATAAACACCCCACTATGCCCTGTTACGCTTATCGTTGTGGCCGTGCCAAAATCTATCACCGCTGAAGGAGCGCCGAAGTGATGATACGCCCATGCTGCCGCCACTAGCCTGTCTGCCCCAAGGCGCTCGGGGTGGTGTAGTGAATAACTTAACCCCGTGTTCGTGCGGTGCGATACGATGTGTAGCTCTCCTGTAAGGTATGGTCTTAGAGCCGAACAAATCTGCCCCGTCAGCAACGGCACTACGGAGGATACCATGGCGGCTGTAATCTTCTCAGCAGCAGCGTTCTGTCTGATAAGTTCGCCTAATCCTTCGCCAAATAAATGACTGTCAGCTAGTGCAATTGAAAATTTTATTAGTGAACCACCGCAAAACAGTCCAAGCTTTATGTTTGTATTTCCTATGTCAATGGCAAGGAGCAATTGTAATCCCGCTGCTTGTGACAGCTTCACCGTTTTCAAGGGCTATGACCAGCGAACCGTCTTCGTTTAACGCCCTGGCTATGCCGCACTGTCCTGCAACATACACATATGAACCAATTGTCTTACTCATGCCTGTCCACTCGCTTATCACATGACCCGGGGCACAGCGGCGGCACTGGTCAAATTCCCTTAAGATTGATGCGATTAGCTGTCCTCTGCTGTATGTCATGCCGGTCTCCAGAGTCAGGCTTGTTGCCTTGTCCTTTAGTCCTGCGGGGAATCCCGGTGTGTTTACATTAATGCCGATACCGATTATCAGCCTGAGTACTCTGCCGCCCAAGATTATGGACTCGGAGAGGATGCCGCCGGTTTTCCTCGTGCCGATATATACGTCATTGGGCCACTTGGGCCAGACATCCAGGCCGGTCTCAGCCCGAAGCGCCCTTGATACTGCAAGCGAGGCAGCCGTGTTCAACAACGAAAGCGCCGCAGCGGGCACATCATCAGCGGGTCTCAGCGCTATGCTCATTGATATATTCACGCCGGGCGGGGAGTACCAGTCCCTTGTGAACCTGCCCCTGCCGTTGACCTGGGCATCGGCTATGATTACCGTCTCTGCGGGGTAATCCCCTGACTTTGCCGTGTCGTTCGTCGAGTTAATGCTGCCGTAATAAACAAAGCTGTAAGAGGCGTCAGACGCCTGAGAAAATTCCCGCAGCGGCCTTAAGTCCTCCGGCAGTGTTTCGTCATAAATACCGCATGGCAACTGGAGGGAATTCATTTAACGGGCGGCTGGCTCTTTTTCTCCGGCCATTTGCAAATATCATATATTGCACATTTCCAGCAGAGGGGTTTTTTTGCCGCGCATATCTCCCTGCCAAACAAAACCAGTCCAAAGGAGACTGTTATCCACTTTGCCTTTTCAAAGATGCCGCAAAGGGCAAATTCGATTTTCTCCGGGTCTTTAGAACTCACAAGACCAAGCCTGTTTGAAATCCTCAGCACATGTGTATCAACCGCAATGGCTGGCACATCGAATGCCGCAGCAAGGACAACGCTTGCCGTCTTACGCCCCACGCCGGGCAGCGTTACCAGTTCCTCCATAGTTGAGGGTACCTGACCATTGAAATCTTTTAGAATTGCCTGTGCCGCGCCGATTATCATCTTAGTCTTGTTCTTGTAAAACCCGGTAGATTTTATCTCCTCCTCGAATACGGCGGGGTCAGCCGCGGCATAGTCTTCCACAGTTCTATAGCGCCGATATAGGGTCTTGACGACGATGTTGACACGCTTGTCTGTACACTGTGCGGAGAGAATTGTTGCAGTGAGCAGCTCAAAGGGGCTGCCAAACTGGAGTTCTGTCTTTGGATCAGGGTATCTGCGCTCCAGATACGCTGCTACAGCATCTATCTCATCTTGATTCAACTTACAAGCGCTGGTTTTCATATCTTCAGTGCTGCGGCAATATTACCGTTTCTATTTTAGGGCCGGAGGCGGTCAGGCGTTTTATCTCATCGGCAAATCTCTGTGCATCTTTCAATGTGCCGACAATATCGCCATAGTGCATTGGGATGGCGAACTGTGGGGCAATGTCAAAAGCCGCCCGTACTGCCTCATCAGCAGTCATAACATATACGCCGCTCACCGGCAGAAAAGCCGCATAGATTGCCTTCAGCGTTTTCATCTCAGCAATATGGTCTGTGTCGCCAGCGATGTAGTATCTCCTGCCGCCAAGCGTAAAGACATATCCAACCCAGCCGTGTGACTTTGGATGAAAATCTTTATTGGTATTGTACGCCGGGACAGCCTCAACTTCTATACCGGCTGCGGTAAATTTATCACCAGGTGCAGCGATTTTTATATTGCCCTTCAATTTTGCAGCACAGTCTTTGGGGGCAGCAATTACGGTCTTATCCCCACTAACTCTTACAATGTCATCCACTGAGCAGTGGTCGAAGTGGCTGTGGGTAATCAGGATAAGGTCAGCCGCGTCCGGCTTTTCAATCTTATACGGGTCTGTGTAGACAACAAGCCCATCTGTTATCTTAAAGGAATCATGACCAAACCATGTGATATTCTCAAGCATATGATTGCCTCCTTATTCACAGGGTATTATATCATATGGCGTTGAGAATGTCTTTAAGCAGTGTGGTATATTTCTGGACTACTACATCAAGGCTGTATTGAGATGTGATTTTACTGTATGCCCTTTGTGCCAGCCCGTTTCTCAGAGAATTGTCTGACAGGAGCATCTCCATTGCCTCAGCCAATTTAGCGGAGTTTTTTATGGGAACAAGTACAGCCGTGTCCCCTGCAAGCTCTGCATTTACCGGAATATCTGTTGTTATAATGGCAACTTTTGACGCCATTGCCTCCATAATAGCGTTACTCATGCCTTCGTAAAGCGTGGGGAGGACAAAGAGGTCGCTTATTTTCAATATCTCGCGGACATCGTCTCTGCTGCCGAGGAAATGGATGTTGGCCTGAGATGTAAAGGGCTTGATTTGCTCAACCAACTGCTTCTTTTTCTGCCCGCCGCCGACAATCAGCAGATTTATGCCAGGAAAGCGTTTTGAAAATAGCTCTTCAAAGGCGTCAAGCAGGTATTCGTGTCCCTTGCCCTCTCTCAGATTGCCAACGCATACGATAGTTTTATTGTTAGGGTTGAGGCCTAGTTCTTTCTTTTTCGCGGCCTTATCCAAATCAAATGTCGTTGTATCAATGGCGTTGCCGATTACTGCTATCTTTTCACCTGATATTTTAAGGGCAGCCGTTAATTCTTCTTTGGCCGTCTCTGTCTGAACTATATATTTAGTTACCAGCGGCTTAGTAAGCCTGTCAAATGTACGCAGGAATTCCCAGTTTAAGAGGGAACCGCGCTGATAGCATACAATCCTTTTTATGCCAAATGCCCTCCCGCATATCCTTCCAAAGAGGTCTGCGTGAATTAAGTATGTTACAAGTATATCGGGTTTGAACTCAGCGGCAAGTCTTCTGAATCTTAATATTGGCTGTAAATTAAACGGGCTCTTAAGGTCAAGATAAACGACGGGAATCCCTGTCTGCTCAAGTTCCGGCCCAAGCCGCCCCCTGTCTTTGATTACACAGACACGGTTTTCAAATGCACCCTCCATGCGCGGGACTATGCGCAGGAGCATCTTTTCTGCCCCGCCTACTTCCATGCCGGTTATCAGGTGAAGGACCTTAGAGCGTTTTGCTGTCATCAGAAGATTTGTCAATCAAAAAACTCGCGAAACCACAGCTCAAGCATCAGGAGTGCCCAGAGGTGATAGCCCCAGTTTATTCTTGGCTCATCAAGAAGTGCCTTCACCGCGTCTTTTTTGAACATACCGCGCCCAACTGCCTTGTCAGACAGCAGTACCGCCCTGGCATAGTTCTTTAGCCGTGTCCTGAACCACACATCAAGCGGGACAGCAAAGCCCATCTTTGGCCTATACATAACAGCCTTTGGAAGCAGTGTCAGGAGCGCCTTTTTCAGTATATATTTCTTATTGTTCAGCCCCTTGAGTTTAAGGCTGTATGGAATTTTTGCAGTAAGCTCAAGGAATTCGTGGTCTAAAAACGGGCTTCTCCCCTCAAGGGATACGGCCATAGCGGCAATATCCATCTTGACCATCAGGTCATCGGGCAGATAAGTCATAAAATCAGTGTAGAGCGCGGCGTCAAGCAAATTTCGAGTACCGGCCTCTCTGAATCTATTCTCAATAAGTGCATATGAATCCTTACCAGCCATACGCGCGGCGAATTTATCGCTGTAGAGTGTGTGTTTCATTGCATTTGTAAAGTAGCAGATATAGTTTACATATCTGCGGGCGGCGTCATCGGGCAAGGTTGTGATGAAGCGCTCGAGGCGGTTAACAAGTGTGGTCTTAATCCTGCCAGAGAGAAATCTGCTGATTTGCCTAAGCAGTTTATTGGGCAGGAGAGCGCCGTAGTTAACGGCAAATTTGTGAACTGCATATCTGTCATAACCGGCGAAGTTCTCATCGCCGCCGTCGCCGTTGAGGGCAACTGTGACGTGTTCCCGGGTAAGTTTGCTGACATAGTAAGAGGGTAGGGCGCTGGAGTCGGCATAAGGCTCCTCGTACATATGCGCTAGATGCGGCAGGATTTCCTCGGCGTTTAGTGGTGTAACGATGAGTTCAGTATGGTCTGTTTTGAATTTATTTGCAATTATTTTAGCATACCTGAGTTCGCTGAATTTATCTTCCTCAAACCCTACAGAAAAAGTCCTGATTGGTTTGCTGCTTACGCGGCTCATCAGGGCGGTAATGGCGCTGGAGTCAACCCCGCCCGAAAGCAGTGCCCCGAGGGGGACGTCGGAGCGCATTCTAATGCCGACAGACTCAGTGAGTTTTTCCATAATCGCAGCGCCCCACTGCCGCCGCGTCTGTTCCAGTTTTTGTGAATAGTCCAGCGACCAGTAGCGTTTTTTTGTTATCTTCATCGTGTCGATTTCGATGAGCAGATAATGCGCCGGTTCAAGTTTTTGGATTCCCATAAAACCGGTCAAAGGAGACGGCACGTATTGATAAGTCAGATAGTGGTGAATGGCCTCGTAGTCGGGTTCTCTGTGGTATTCGTCCTGAGTAAGAATGGCCTTCAGCTCTGAAGCAAAGATAAATACATTGTTATTCAGGAAATATTTAAAGGGTTTTTTGCCAACCCTGTCGCGGGCACAAAATAGTGTACGCCGCTTTTCGTCATAAATTGCGAAGGAGAACATGCCGCGCAGGTGTTCAAGGCAGCCAACTCCGAATTTATCATAGAGGGCGGGGATGACCTCAGTGTCCGTGTCTGAGTGAAAGCTGTATCCATCTTTTTCAAGGTTGGCGCGCTGCTGTCTGTAGTTATATATCTCGCCGTTATAGACAATCCAGTATCTTCTGTTCCCCTGACCGGGGCAGTACATGGGCTGTCTGCCAAGCGGCGACAGATCGATAACAGACAACCGCCTGTGCCCGAGGCCAACCTTGCCGTCACGGGATATGAATACGCCGTGACCGTCAGGGCCGCGATGGGCCATTGCATCATTCATAGCGCCAATATCGCCTTCAGATATGGCTGTACCTTTAAATATAATTTTTCCAGCTATCGCACACACTCAATCTATTATCGCACATATAATCTATAAATTTCCCGCTGCAAAAAAACTACCCTGCGTATTATGTGCTCTGCCGATGACAAATATATAGGCACACTGATTAAAATTCTGGGATTAAAATTCTGGACAGCGTCAGTAATTTAGTTTTACTATTATATGGAAAGAGGTATTTTTAATGAGAGGAGGGTCTTAAAAGATGAAAATAACCTACGATCCAAGATATAATATTGCCTATTTCCGGTTGCATAAGAAGGTTGCCGAGGTGGAAACAATAAAAATAAGTGATGAAATTAACATTGATATGGCACCTGATGGCACAATTTATGGTATAGAATTATTAAACGCTAACGAACAAATTACAAAAGAGGACAAAGGAAATCTCCTTGTGGTTAACGAGGCAACAGGAGAGGAGACGGAAATCCTGTTAGCAGGCGCTTAGAAGTCAGATGCAATGAACACCCCGTGAAACCACTACAAAAAAACTCCACCGCGTATTATGCTTTAATGGTATAATAGGCTGCCGATGGCACAGAATGACGCGTACTGAGGAAGTGGGGGCACTATGACACACTCTGCTATTACCGAAAGATTCATAAAGATTAAAAAGGCAGATAACGGGAAAAAGGCCTTTATTCCATATATCATGGCCGGGGAGCCGTCCCTGTCTTCAACTGCGGTCATTGTACAGGAACTTGAGGAGATGGGGGCAGATATTGTCGAACTTGGCGTGCCGTTTTCTGACCCCGTTGCCGACGGCCCTACCATACAACATGCCGCGATGAGCGCTCTAAGCAGAGGGGTAACGCTTCGTAAGGTCATCGATATGGTCAAGTCTATAAGGCAGAAGTCCACAATCCCCATCGTCTTAATGACATATTTTAATCCTGTGCTGAAGTTTGGACTTAATAATTTCATCGGTGCTGCCCTAAGCAGCGGTGTTGACGGCATAATCATCCCTGATTTACCGCCTGATGAGGAGACTGATTTTATTGCATCGTGCCACAAGGCAGGCCCTGATACGATTTTCCTGCTTGCCCCCACATCGACAGACAAAAGAATAGACCTGGTCTGCCATCAATCGCGTGGATTTATCTATTATGTGTCATTAACCGGCATAACCGGCTCTGCAATCTCTATAGATGATTCACTCAAGGCGCAGATAGAAAAGATTCGCTCTAATTCAAATAAACCTGTTGCTGTCGGCTTTGGCGTAAAGACAAGTGATGAGGCGGCAAGAGTAGCGGCAATTGCCGATGGGGTAATAGTTGGAAGCGCTATTGTCAAGGCTATTGAAGAAGGACGTGAATCCTTTCGGGCTCTTGTGAAATCTCTAAGGGCGGCAATCTAAAACTCAATGGCATGGTTTAAAAAGACAGCTGTCACAAGCAGTGACCCGTCAAAAAAAGTAAAAATCCCCGAAGGTCTCTGGGTCAAGTGCGCTGACTGCAAGGAAATCGTATACAGAAAAGAGTTCGAGAAAAACCTTAAGGTCTGCCCGAAGTGCAACTACCACAGTCGAATCGGCGTAAAGGAACGTATAGCCCTCACTACTGATGCGGGGAGTTTCGTCGAAATCGCTGTTGAACTTCAGTCCTGTGACCCGCTTGACTTTACTGACACGATAGCATATAAGGAACGTATACTATCGAACCAGTCAAAGGCCGGACTGAAAGACGCCGTTACAGCCGGTACGGCTGCGATTAATAAAAATCCGGCGGTTGTTGCTGTGATGGATTTTTCGTTCATGGGCGGCTCGATGGGCAGTGCCGTCGGGGAGAAGATGGTACGGGCTGCTGAGGCGGCCATTGAACATCGTCTTCCTCTTATAGTGTTCACGTCTTCGGGCGGGGCACGAATGCAGGAGGGAATTTTTTCTCTGATGCAGATGGCAAAGGTCTCTGCTGCGGTGGGACGCCTGAAAAAATACCCGCTGCCATATATTACAGTCCTGACAGACCCCACGTTTGGCGGTGTCAGCGCCAGCTTTGCCATGCTTGGCGATATAATCATTGCAGAGCCAAAGAGCCTGATAGGATTTGCCGGTGCAAGGGTAATCCAGCAGACTATCAACCAGCAGCTCCCTGATGACTTTCAACAGGCCGAGTTCCTGCTCAAAAAAGGACTGATTGACAAGGTTGTCCACAGGAAGGATTTAAAGACCTCCATTGCAAGGCTCATCAGGATGCTGAGGGGCGCCCCAAAAAATGCCTGACCACAGATACGAAAGGGCTGTCTCCTATCTATACAGCCTCCAAAAACACGGGATAAAATTAGGTCTCACCAACATAACCCACATATCGAATCTGCTTGGCGCGCCGCAGTCTGCTTATAAGTCAATCCATGTTGCCGGTACTAACGGCAAAGGCTCGACATGCGCTATGCTTCAGGGGATTCTCATGGAGAGGGGTTATAAAACAGGGCTTTTTACATCGCCTCACATGGTTAGATTTACAGAGCGTATTAAGGTAGACGGCGTTGAGATACTGCCTGAGACAGTTGTTGAGCTGACAGAAGAGATTAATCATGCAATAAGGGGCGCTGACACCCTCAACCCTACGTTTTTTGAATTCGTAACTGCGATAGCCTTTTTGTATTTCAAGAGGCAGGATGTCGATTGGGTTGTCTTTGAAACTGGCATGGGCGGGCGTTTTGACGCTACAAATATAATCAAGCCGGAGGCATCGGTTATAACAAATATCGATATGGACCATATGGAATTTCTGGGTAATACGATAGAGGAAATAGCCGGGGAAAAGGCCGGGATAATCAAACAAGATACACCAGTTGTGACCACATCACAGGCGCCTCGTGCGCTTGGCGTACTCAGACAAAAGGCAGCGGAGCAAAATGCCCGGCTGGAGCAATTCGGCGTAGACTTTGACGCACATCTCATAAGGCATGACATCACAGGTATTGAGTTTAACTATTGTGGCAGCGGCGGACTTAGTACACTGAAAATCCCGTTTACCGGCGTCCATCAGGTGGAAAACGCGGCATGTGCTGCCCGTACTGCTGAAATATTATTTAACGGCACGCAAGGCCTTGAATCTGCCCTGAGGGGCATTAAGTGGCCGGGCAGGTGTGAGTTGATTAAATATGCCGGAGTAGATATGCTGCTTGACGGCGCACACAATCCAGCCGCAGCGGAGGCGCTCTCACAGACGCTTCAAGGTATATACGTTCAGTCGTTCCCTGCGATTATCCTGATTATTGGTGCAATGGCAGACAAGGACACCGCTGGGATGCTGCGAGCGCTCATGCCCGCTGCCGACACAGTGATTCTCAGTACACCGTCCTATGAAAGGGCAGCAAGGCCGGAGAGACTGCTTGAACTGGCAAGGGCACACTCAACACTGAGGCATACGCTCTACTCTGCACCATCGATAAGCGAGGCCATTAAGCTGGCCGGGCAAATTTACAAAAAGGGCAGCCTGGTCGTAATCACCGGTTCGTTTTACACCGTCGGCGAGGCGAAAGAGGCAATGGGTGAACCGGCACTGTTAAAAACGCTCGCGGAGTTTAAATGACCGCCTATTTAGTTGTAGGCATAGGCGGATTTCTCGGCGCTATAAGCAGATATGCCATTCATGTGTGGATACTGGGGAGATGGGGCAGGGTGTTTCCGCTTGGCACGTTTGTGATAAACGTAAGCGGCAGTTTTTTGATAGGGTTTGTGATGTCCATACTTGCCGCAAGGAACATCATCGATTCGCAGTGGAGATTGTTCGTTGTGGTGGGGTTTCTTGGTGGATATACGACATTTTCTGCGTTTGAATTTGAGATTAACTCCATGCTAAAACAAGGAGAGCCGTATACTGCGATGCTCTATATCGTGTTGAGCGTCATTGTGGGATTTATCGCCCTGAGAATTGGCGATGCCGCCGGTAAGTATATTTAATGGGGTTTTCTGCTGCCGTCTACGCAAATATATTTAGCGGCTTTTTTGGCACAAAATTCGTGGATATTAAAGTGGGGACAACATCGGGCGGCACATACTATGTCCAATGGTTTACAAACGGCACCAGGCATTCTGGCCTGGATGGATGAACTGGAAATAACAAAAGCGCATTTTGCCGATCATTTTTCGACTCTTCTTATTTCCAACGCTATTTTATCACCGGAAACTGCAATACCACTGTCGTTCCCTCACCAACAGCGCTTGTTATGTTGATTTTCCCGTTGTGGCGCTTTATAATACCCTCAGTTATTGACAGCCCAATGCCGGTACCGGCACCAACATCTTTTGTCGTGAAAAAAGGATCAAATACCCTTTTTAACACATCAGGGGACATTCCTACGCCGTTGTCAGATATGTGGACAGTTATTGTTTTTGTTTCATCGTCATAGGATGTCTTTATATTAATAATACCAGTATGTGTAATAGCGTCAACGGCGTTTGTCAGTATGTGAAGCAGTGCCTGATTTATCTCTTTAGTGATACAGTCAATCAGTGGCAACTGATTCAGTTCCTTAATGAATTGTATAGACTTAGAATCCTTAGTGGATAGAATTTCAAGCACTTCTTCTATGCTCTTATTAATGTCAACCGTCCCTGACTGATCCATATCCAGGCAGGTTATACTCCTCATGGAGTTAACTATCTTTGAAATTCTTGTAATTCCCCGCTGAATCATATCAAACTTTTTATTTATTGATGCATTCATAGAATTGATATTTAACCCGTCTATATATTTCGCGTATTCATCCACTGTGGTTTGACTAAACGGATGATTCTCCCAATATACTGCCGCTTCAGTTAATTTAGCGAACTGCTTTTCAATAAACACTACACCGCTTTTCAGAAAACTTAACGGATTGTTAATTTCATGAGATATACCGGCTGCCAGCGTCCCCATCCCTGCAATTCTATCCATTTCTATGAGCTGCAGATCAACTTTTCGTAACATCTTTGTCTTCTCTTCCACTTGTTTCTCAAGTTCCTTACTGAAAAGAAGTAACTTGTCCTTTTCCTGTATAAGTTGTTTTACAACCTGTATGTTCGCGTGTTTCATTCTTTGATTGATACCCCACATCAGGTTCTTGCCTATAAGCGGATACTTATAATAAAAATCCCAGAACGTTTTCTTTCTGATGCTTCCTAATATACAATCTGTTCGTGTCCTCATAGTGGCTGCGCGTGGTGAGTTTTCGATAATAGCCATATCTCCAAAGAAGCAGTTCGATTCCACTGTGGCTATTTTTAATTCTACCCCATCGTTTGCTATTACTATGACATCAACTTCCCCTTCAAGGACAAGAATTATGGTGTCGCCTATGGAGCCAGCCTCGAAAATCGTCTCACCCGGCTTACGATATGAGATGTCTATCAATTCAACTGCTTCGCTGATGGCATTATCGTCAAAGCACTCTTCAGGTGATAAACTTTGAAAAAGCATGTTAGCCCTAACTAACCCATTTATCTCTGGTTTTGACAAACCGTTTTCTCCTTATTTAATTGCTGTCTGTTGCTTTTATAATGTCAGATGCCACTTTTTCTGAAACCACTACAGCACACTCCATCACGCAAATGCCTATTCTATAAGCAATGTCTTTTATGACAATTATAGTGTATACCACTCCACAATTGTCAAGACAAAAATATAGTGGTAAGCAGTTGGGTATACACAGCTCAGTTGAACCAGACCTCCAAATAATAAATCTTTGCATTGGCTTGACAGGCCGCAGATTTATCTTGACAAGATTTTTTTAGTTGTGGTAGAGTTCACCCACTCGGTGTCTCCGGGTGAACATGTGTGGGCTTGTACAAGAGGAGTTTCAAGAGGAGTTTATAGTATGGTTGAGTTTAACGGCTGGTTTTTTGTCCTTGTTGCCAACTTTTTGATTTTGCTTCTGGTATTAAACGCTGTACTGTTTAAGCCAGTGCTTGGGTTGATTAAGGAGCGGCATAATATCAGATACGGTTCGTTAGATGAGGTCAGAGCGCTTGAGAAGAAAAAAGAACAGGCCATCGAACAGCTTAAAACTGAGATGGCGGCAGCTCATGCAAACGCAAAAGAGATATTTACGAGAATCAGAGAGAAAGGCATCATCAGACAACATGAACTCATCGCCATAAGCCAGGACAAGGCCGTAAGCAGCTTTTACAACGCCACAAAAGAGTTGACCAAAGAGGTAGAACAGGTAACCGCTGACATTATGAGAGACTTAGATAAATATGCCGATGAGGTTGTAGGGAAACTTACGCATGGATATGTCAAAAACAACTAAAACCATTATATTTATGTCGATGGCGGCTGTCCTTGCGTCGGTGGTCGTTCAAGTGGCTGTTCCTGAACTGTTGTATGCCTCATCATCAGAGGGTGCAGACCAGGGGTCGCATTTAAAAGAGTGGTTTTGGCTGATCGTTAATTTCCTTATCTTAGTCGGGGTGTTGGGGTTTTTCCTGAAAAAGCCGCTTGCCATGTATTATAAGCAAAGGACAGAGCTTCTTGAAAAGGCATTGTACGAGGCGCGTGAGGCCAGGGTGCTTGCCGAGAAGGCGCTTGCTGAAATAGAACAGCAGTTGAAACTAAAAGACGAAGAGATAAAAAGGATAATCGAGGCGGCAACCGCAGCAGGAGAGGCTGAGTGCGATCGTCATATCGCAGAAGGCAAGGCAACAAGTGAGGCCATTGAGCGGCTTGCATGGGAAAATATAGAATATGAGATGAAAAAAGCAAAGGATATGATAAGAAAAAAGGCTGCGGCAGCCATTGCCGACATATCGGCAGATAAGATGAGAAAAGCCCTGAACGATGAGATTTCTGCCAAGCTGATAAACGATTCAATCTCAAAAATAGGCACAGCAAATTGAAAATCAACGGCAAATCAATAGTAAGATACGCTAAATCGATATACGCCTCGGTCACTATCGACAAGCTGGAGGCTGTTATCAATGAATTAACGGCTGTCAACCGTCTCGTGTGTGAGAAAAAACATATAACAGGCATCTTCATAAACCCGTTCTTTAACACCGAGGACAGGGTGAAGGCCCTTGAGACTATCGCTGGTAAGCTCGCACTTGCTGATACGACAAAGAGATTCTTATCCATGTTGATTAAATCACGGGCAATAAAAGCACTCCCACAGATTATAACAATATTGGCGGCCTTGTACCGAGATGGGATGAAAACGGCTAATGCCGTCGTTGCAACCCCCATAGCGTTAAATGGCGAGCAGGTGCAGAATCTTAAAAAGGCGTTGAGCCATCGTCTGAACAAGGAAGTCACCATAGAAAACGTAATAGACCCCACCCTAATCGGCGGACTAATAGCCACAGTGGGTAATTTGGTCATAGATACCAGCATAAAGGGCCAATTGAGGCTTTTAACAGAGTCGCTCACAAAGGAGTGAATAAATGGAAATTAAGTCCGAAGAGATATGTGATTTAATCAAAAAGGGTATCAGCGGTTTCGACGAGAAGATAGATGTGCGCGAAATCGGCACAGTGCTTAGCGTAGGCGATGGAATTGCCAAGATATATGGCCTCGATGACGTTATGTCAGGTGAACTGTTGGAGTTCCCTAACAACCTTGTCGGTATGGCCCTGAACCTCGAAGAAGATGCAGTCGGGGCAGTCTTATTCGGACAGTCTGAGCTGATAAATGAAAAGGACATTGTAAAACGTACCGGCAGGATTATGGATGTCCCCGTAGGTGAAGCGCTGCTTGGCAGGGTGGTAAACGCAATCGGCGTACCGATTGACGGCAAAGGCCCGATTGACACGCCGCACAGAAGGAAGGTTGATATAATTGCACCCGGCATCGTTGACAGGCAGCCGGTCACTGAACCGCTTCAGACTGGGCTAAAGGCCGTTGACAGCATGGTTCCTATCGGCAGGGGACAGAGAGAGTTAATCATCGGCGACCGCCAGACGGGAAAGACCGCTATAGGCGTCGATGCCATAATAAATCAAAAGGGCGGCGATGTGTTTTGTATATATGTTGCCGTAGGACAAAAACTATCAAACGTGGTGCGCGTCGTAAAGACCCTCGAAGAACACGGTGCAATGGCACATACCATCGTGGTATGTACATCGGCCAGCGAACCAGCCCCGCTGCAGTACCTTGCCCCATACACAGGCTGCGCGATGGGTGAATATTTCAGAGACTCCGGCAGACATGCCCTCATTATATATGATGATTTAAGCAAACAGGCAGTTGCCTACAGACAGCTTTCTCTGCTCTTGAGGCGTCCGCCCGGGCGTGAGGCATACCCGGGTGACGTGTTCTTTCTTCACTCGAGGCTGCTTGAGAGGGCATCTAAGATGTCGAAAGAAAAGGGAGGCGGTTCGTTGACTGCCCTTCCCATTATTGAAACGCAGGCAGGTGATGTCTCTGCCTACATCCCCACAAACGTTATATCGATAACCGACGGTCAGATTTATCTTGAGCCGGATTTATTTTATGCCGGTATCAGGCCGGCCATAAACGTTGGCCTTTCGGTCAGCCGCGTAGGCAGCGCCGCCCAGACCAAGGCGATGAAGCAAGTTGCCGGAACACTCCGCTTGAGCCTTGCCCAGTTTAGAGAGCTTGCCGCCTTTGCGCAGTTTGGCACTGACCTGGATAAGTCCACGCTGGCCATGATCTCACGTGGTAAGCGCATGGTCGAGCTGCTTAAACAATCCCAGTACGTGCCTATGTCTATTGCCGAGCAGATACTTGTACTGTACACGGGCAGCGAGGGGTTTCTTGATGATTTACCGGTTGAAAAGGTTGTAGAGTTTGAGAAGGGCTTATTAGCGTTTGCAAAGGCTAAAAAGACTGAACTCCTAAAGGAAATTACAGACAAAAAGGCACTTGACGACGACTTAAAGCAGAGGTTGAGCGCTGCTGTCAGCGAATACAAGGCCGAGTTCATGAAAGCGGTATAAATGCCAAATCTAAGAGATATAAGAACCCGTATAACGTCGGTTACAAACACCGGCAAGATAACCAAGGCCATGCAGATGGTCTCGGCGGCCAAGCTGAGAAGGGCACAGAACTCTATGCTTGCCGCCCGCCCGTACTCCAATAAGCTATTCGACATGCTGTCGTACATATCTTCAGCAGTGGATAGGGAGTCCTACCCGCTTCTGAATCTGAGGGAGAGAAAGGTTGTAGAGTTAATAGTGTTGACCTCAGACAAGGGCCTCTGCGGTGCGTTTAATACAAATATACTGAAAGAGACAGCCAGGCTGATGAATGAGCTGAAGGGCGAGGGCATTAAACTGTCCATTGTGGCCGTAGGGAAAAAGGCAAGGGACTATTTCCACCGCTTCGGGGTTCCAGTCAGAAAGACATATATTGACTTCTATAAAAATGTTAAATACGAAGATGCCCAGGAAATTGCCGCTGAGATAATCGAAAGCTATACGAATGAATCAATAGATGAGCTTATCATAGTATATAATGAGTTTAAGACTGTGTTGCAGCAAACCCCAAAGAGGGCGAGGCTGCTGCCTGTTGAGCCGCAGTCAACCGGCGGCACAGGTGGCACAGGTGACGGCGTTTTAGACAGGTTCATATTTGAACCTTCCGAGGCCGAAATACTAAACGCCTTGCTGCCTAAGTACGTTGAGAATCAGATATTCAGGGCAATATTAGAGTCCCGCGTCTCTGAGGAGGCCGCCAGGATGATAGCTATGGAAAACGCGAATAAAAATACAAAAGAACTCATTGGCAAACTTACGCTCCAATACAATAAGGCCAGGCAGGCGTCCATTACAACAGAGTTGATGGACATCGTAGGCGGGGCAGAGGCCCTAAGCCAATGACAAAGCCGATGCCTATGAATAATATACTGACAGAGGAGGTCTGATAGATGAACACTGGTAAAGTTGCGCAGGTAATAGGGGCAGTTGTCGATGTTGCCTTTGAAGGAGATCTCCCTGCGATATTAAATGCCCTGAAAATTGAAACCCCGGGTGACCCGGCCAACAACATACCGCCAATAAAGCTGACACTTGAGACGGCGTCGCACATTGGAGACGGCATGGTAAGGACAATCGCCATGACATCTACAGATGGTCTCGTCAGGGGGATGCCAGTTGTCGATACCGGCAAGCCCATATCCATCCCCGTAGGGAATGAAACCCTGGGCAGGATAGTAAACGTACTCGGTGACCCAAGCGATAACAAAGGCCCTATTAACGCAGCCGAACACTGGTCAATCCACAGGGAGGCCCCGGCATTTATCGAGCAGGAGCCTACTACTCAGGTCTTTGAAACCGGCGTTAAGGTGTTTGACCTGATGATCCCGTTCGTAAGGGGCGGGAAGATTGGTATGTTTGGCGGTGCCGGAGTTGGCAAGACGGTTGTCATCATGGAGATGATTAATAATATAGCAATGGTACACGGCGGCGTTTCAGTGTTTGCCGGCGTAGGCGAGAGGACAAGAGAGGGGAATGACCTCTACGGTGAGATGTGCGACTCAGGGGTTATAAATAAGGCCGCATTAATCTATGGTCAGATGAACGAACCCCCCGGCGCTAGGCTCCGTGTAGCGCTGACTGCCCTGACCACATCGGAGTATTTCAGAGAGCAGGGGCAGGATGTGCTCCTGTTTATTGACAATATATTCAGGTTTACGCTTGCAGGCTCTGAGGTCTCAGCGCTGCTTGGCAGAATGCCCTCAGCCGTTGGCTATCAGCCAAACCTTGCTACTGACATGGGTGAGCTGCAAGAGCGAATCACTACGACAAAGAAGGGCTCGATTACTTCTATGCAGGCCATATATGTCCCTGCCGATGACCTTACAGACCCGGCAGTTGCCACGGCCTTTACGCATCTGGACGCCACTGTAGTTCTATCGAGGAAGATTTCTGAGCTTGGCATATATCCTGCGGTTGACCCGCTTGACTCCACATCAAGAATCTTAAACCCGCTGATAATCGGTGACGAGCACTACAATACATCAAGAAAAGTACAGATGATACTTCAGAGATACAAGGAACTCCAGGACATCATAGCCATATTGGGTATGGAGGAACTCTCCGAAGATGACAAGATAACTGTTGCGCGTGCGCGTAAGGTTCAACGCTTTTTGAGCCAGCCGTTTCATGTTGCTGAGAAATTCACTGGTATGCAGGGCAAGTACGTCAAACTTGCTGATACGATAAGGGGTTTTAACGCCATAGCAGACGGCAAACATGACGACATGCCGGAGCAGTCGTTCTACATGGTAGGCACAATCGAAGAGGCCGAGGAAAAGGCCAGGTCGCTTGGATGGCAGAGATAGTTATATGGCTGAGAAACTAACGCTTGAGATAATTACCCCTGAAGGGTTTTCCTTTACAGAGACCGTCGATGAACTCACAGCCCCCGGTACGCTGGGGGAGTTTGGGGTGCTGCCCGGGCACACCGGTTTTATGACATCTTTGGAGACTGGTGTGATAACATATAAAATCGGCAGCACATCAAAGCACATTACAGTGAAATCTGCCTATGCACAGGTCGCCAATGACCACATATTGGTACTTGCCGACAGCGCTGAGATAAAAGGGTAGGGGATTCAGAGCAAGCCGGAACTATTGTCGCCCGCCGGTACGATGGGGAAACTTCGGGCAGCGCTGCACTACGGGGCAGATGCCGTATATCTGGGGCTCACCGGCTTTAGTCTCCGCGCAAAGGCCGGTAATTTCACCCTTGATACACTCAGAGACGCAATCACTTTAGTTCACGAGGCCAATAAAAGGGCCTATGTAACCATCAATATATTCCCACACAACACCGACATCGCACCGATTGAAGGACATATCACAGCGCTCAATGATTTGCACCCCGATGCAGTCATAGTCTCAGACATCGGTGTATTTGATATGATAAAGACATTTGCACCTGAAATTCCCATACACGTCAGCACACAGGCGAACATAACGAACTACCGGTCTGCCCGCATGTGGGAGCGGCTTGGTGCGAAGAGGCTTGTCCTGTCGCGTGAACTTACAATTGATGAGATAAGAAGAATCAGGGATGCTGTCTCGATAGAGCTTGAGTGCTTTGTCCATGGCTCCATATGTTTGTCATATTCTGGCAGGTGTTATCTCAGCAGTTTTCTGGCAAATCGAGGGGCGAACAAGGGGCTGTGTACGAACTCGTGCAGGTGGAGCTATCAGCTAGTTGAGGAGAAGCGTCCTGGTGAGTCTATGCCGGTCTATGAAGACAACAGGGGGGCGTATATACTAAGCCCGCGCGACCTCTGCATGGTAGAGCATCTTGATAAACTGGCAGGGGCAGGCGTTGACAGCTTTAAAATCGAAGGCAGGACAAAAGGCATAAACTATGTCTCAGGCGTAACGAAGATATACAGGGATGCCATAGATGCACTTGCCGCAGCGCCGTTAAATAGTGCATGGCTTAAAGAGCTTGAGATGTTTTCAAACCGTGGGTTTACGACAGGCATGTACTTTGGCAGGCACCCAGACTCCGATTACAGTTATGACGAGACCCATGCTCCAGCCACATATGCAATCGCAGGGGTAGTCAAGGGTGTCACAGGCAGCACGGCAACTGTGCTTCTAAAGGGCAACTTAGCCGTCGGCGACGAGGTTGCATTTCTATCAACGGCAGCGCACAATGGCTCATATATAATAAACGAACTCAGGGACGCCGAAGGACAGATAAGCGGCATTGCCCACAACGAAGACATAGTATTTATGGAAGTCCCCGAAGGTGTGAAGAAAAACGATATTATACGACGGCGTGTTTGACCGCGGGTTATGAGCGTTGAAGTTTTTTATACCATTGTCGATGATGTTATAGTAACCGTAACAGTCTATGGGCAAGTGGGAGGTGTGAATGCGTATAACCTATGTAAAGATTAGGTTTTCTTGACGTTTACTCATCACCGCCGCATCTTTCTGTATTACACGCCTGTCTATCGCCACTTGCACTGCCTTCAACCTCTTCAAATCTCTTAAGCTCATCTCTATTCTGTCCTTTCAGGCCATCTACACCTCCTTTCTCTATAAAGTTAGTATAGCCTCTCTTTAGGACATTATCATTTTGCTGTGACATTATACGCCAAACTTGTTGACATATCAGCGTGGTATATAATAGACTTGTGTATAAGCTAACGTGGATATGTATAAGTCTATGGCTCAAATAAATCTGGAACTTGAAAAATCAATCATAGCCGATAAGAAAAAAGGGCTTTCCGATAAGGACATTGGCGCTAAGTTTGGCGTCACACTCAGGGCCATAGAAAAAATTATCACTAAGGAATTTGGTATTAATATATCTTCACCGGCTGCCCTGGCGTCAGTTACCGGCAATCGTCAGAAAACTGTACCTGCTGCTAACCGTATCAAAACCCTTGCGCCGAAGGATTTTGAAATGGAAAAGACAACTGTCTGGAGTTTTAAATCAAGAGGCACATGGGCAACTCACAACGGCAATTACCGAGGAAACTGGTCTCCATATATTCCAAGAAATGTCATTCTAAGATATTCAAAAGATAAAGATTTAGTCCTTGATTATTTCTGCGGTGCTGGAACTACCGGAGTCGAATGTAAACTCCTCAGCAGGAATTTTACAGGCATTGACATAAACCCTCATGCAATCGGCCTTGCAAATGAAAATATAAATTTTGAATTCCACGCCAGTACCACCGGCACAAACGTCGATTTCATGGTTGGCGATGCCAGAACTCTTGATAATATCGGGAATAACTCCATAGATTTGATCTGTGCCCACCCACCGTATGCAGATATTGTTCAATATACACATAACAATGAAGGCGATTTGTCGAATTGCACCGCAGAGAAATTCCTGATTGAAATAGGAAAAACGGCAAGGGAAAGCTATCGTGTTTTAAAGTCGCATGGCTGCTGTGCAATATTAATAGGGGATATGCGTAAAAACAAAAATGTCATACCGCTAGGCTTCAGAACAATTGAGCGATTTCTCAATGAAGGGTTCGAGCTTAAAGACCTTGTAATTAAAAGACAACATAATTGTAAAACCACGGGTTTTTGGTACACGAACAGTATTAAGTATAATTTTCTACTGCTTGCCCACGAGTATCTTGCAATATTTAAAAAGAAAGAAGCTGGACATGCCCCAACCGAAAATGCTGACCAGCCCATACTAACTATCGATAAAATTATGGACGAAACAATTCCGATGGAGTCTACAACCGTATGGATATTCAATGAGAAAAACTGGATGGCTCAAACGCTTTATAATCTGATAAAAAGGTATTCCTCTACAGACAAATATGCTTTATTTAATAATAATGAGAGCAGTGCTCTAAATAAAAATTTGGCAATTGATTTAACAGGCAACAATATTAAAAAGTCTCTTGTATTTGCAAAGAATGCCTTGTCATCTGGTGGAATCTTTGCAATCATGTGTGAGGATATTCGCAGGGAAGATGGATTTATTATTCCAACCGCTATACACATAGAAAGACTTCTGAGAGCAGAAAAAGGCTTTCATATAAAGGAAATAGTAGTAGTTTCAATCGAAAACGCAAACAGGACTAATAATAAAGAGGACCTCGATATAACCCACAAATACATCTTGATTTATAAGAAAGCAGATTGAACAGGTAATGATTACACTTTGAAATATTCAAACATATTTAAGGACAGAATTAATTGTCTTAACTCTGATGATGTATTTAAGTATTTAATTGATACTCTTAAGGATACGATTCACGGGTGGGGTTACTATGTGAATTGGGACAAGGTGTTTAAGGACATTAGAGACGTAGAGATTTCTTTAAATATAATGAATTGTTTAATAGGGAAAGATGACATTGAAAACGAATACTCGTATCTGTTAAAACAATATCCATCTATCGCTTCGGTAATCCCTATACTAATCGCTGAACGCCAGAGTGATTTCAAAATCTTAGACCAATACAGCCTTGATAGTTTCAAAGTCAGGCACTGCTCATTTGTCCCAAAAACTGTACTAACTGACGATGAAATTGCCGATATTGTTGAGTTTAGCAAGAATGTTGGACTGCTTGATATTCTGAGAAGTAAGAAAATTAAAAACCTCGTCGATTATGTAATCGGCGTTGAGGTCGGATTGGACACAAATGGAAGGAAAAATCGTAGCGGTACAGAAATGGAAACAATCGTTGAAACATTTATTCGTGACATCTGTAAAAAGAATAACTATGCATATATAAAACAGGCAACGGCGTTAAATGTCAGAAAGACATGGAATATGGACATGGCGGTAGATAAATCGTCGAGAAGGATAGATTTCGCACTGAACAACAAGAAAAGACTTTATTTGATTGAGACCAATTTTTATAACGTCGGAGGCTCAAAGCTGAAATCTACTGCAGGTGAGTACAAATCGGCTCATGATCTATGGAAAAAAGGTGGTCATACTTTCATATGGATTACTGACGGCATGGGATGGCACTCGACAAAGCTGCCGCTACAAGAGACTTTCAGCTATATAGATTATGTGCTAAATCTGGAAATGGTATCACTAAAGTTACTGGAAGATATTATTAATGGCAACCTGTAAGCCCTGAGCGCGGGCAGGCTGCGCAACACAAATCTTAGTGACAACTTCACCTCATCAGGTAATCTTGTGAAGCCCGAAATTAAAGCGGTCTACTGTAACAGCGATGCCCTTTTTCAGGTCATACTCAGGCTGCCAGTTGAGTGACTTGGCCGCCTTTGAGTTATCCAGACAGCTTCGTCTGATGTCGCCAGCACGGGCAGGCCCCTTGTGCGGGGTGTCAAACTTGGGGTCTTTGGCTGTTCCTCGCTCTCTGAGCGACTCAAGAACCGTTCTGTAGAGATGCATTGTGCTGGTTTCAATGCCTGAGCTTATATTAATAATCTCAAAATCACCGGCAGTGAGGGCCATTATGTTTGCCCTTACTATGTCTTTCACGCAGCAATAATCGCGCGTCATTCCCTCTGGCGACTCATCATAATGGTATACCGTAGGAATCCCCCCTGATATAATCTTTTCCATAAAAATCGACACTACCCCTGCCTCGGCGTGCGGCACCTGACGCGGGCCATAGACATTTGCGTATCTCAGTACCGTGTATTTCAGGCCATAGTGCGAGGCGTAGAAATGCAGATATAGTTCGGTCGTTCGTTTTGTTATCGCATAGGGTGACAGCGGGTTTCCCAGATATGTCTCAGGCGTAGGAATAACGTCTGCCTCACCGTAGATGGCGCCGCCTGTCGAGGCAAAAAGAATCTTTTTCGTGCCATACTTTACTGCACATTGAAGAATATTCACCGCCCCAAGCACATTTACCTGTGCATCAAAATGCGGGTCGTTTACTGAGGCCGGCACTGACATCTGGGCGGCATGGTGGTCAACCACATCAGGTCTTTCTATCTCAAATACCTTGTGCAACTCATCGGAGCGTACGTCCATGACGTATAGTTTGGCCTTCGTGTTTATATTTTCCAGCTTGCCGGTAAACAGATTATCCACAATAACCACATCGTGCCCAGCGCTTATGAATCCATCCACAACATTTGAACCTATGAAACCTGCCCCGCCTGTCACTAATATTTTCATCTGTCTCCCCTGTCTCACTTATTGGCGGCAATCGTGCTAAACAGAGATAAGGCCCTCTTTACCGCCTGGTCCATGTTGTAGTACTTATACTCTGCAAGGCGCCCTGCAAAGTAAACCGTCTTAAGCTTGTCTGCCTCTTTTTTGTATTTCTCATATACCGACGCCGCACTGTCCATTGGAACAGGATAGTACGGCTCACCTGACGCCTCTGGATATTCGCGCACTATTGTCGTGCGCGGATGCTGCTGCTTTGTAAAGTGCTTGCTCTCTGTTATCTTTGTATACTGGTGGTCGTTTGGATAGTTGACAACGGCCACTTCCTGGTGGTATTCCACGTCCAGTGTCTCAAACTCAAAACGCTGGCTCCGGTATGGAAGTTCACCGTGCATGTTGTCAAAGAAGTAGTCTATCGGGCCGGTATATATTAAATAGTCGAACTTTACGTCATTGATTATCTTCTTGTAATCGGTGTTGAGCGCAATGGTTATGTTCTTGTGGTCAAGTATCCTGTCAAAGAGTTTAAAAAATCCATCGACGGGAAGCCCCTCGTACTTATCGCCAAAATATCTGTCATCTGTGTTATATCGCAGGGGGATTCGCTTAGTCACTTCAGGTGAGAGTGCCTCAGGATATACGCCCCATTGCTTGTATGTATAGTTTTTAAAGAATTTCTCATAGAAAAACTCCCCAACCTGCGACAGTACAACATCCTGTGAGTTTTTTATCTCACTGATGTTCAGGCGCACAGAGGCCAGATAGTCCCTGAGACCCTGTTCGTCAAGGTTTTTCCTGAGCAGCGTATTTACAGTGGTTAAGTTTATAGGAATTGGGAGTTTTAAGCCGTCCACATATGCCAGCACCCTGTGCGTGTAACCATTCCATTGGGCAAATTGATTGACGTACTGCCAGACGTCGTCATGGTTCGTGTGAAATATATGCGCCCCGTACTTATGCACAAGTATACCGGCGTCGTCAAAATAGTCATAGGAATTGCCGCCTGTGTGAGGGCGTTTTTCAACCAGCAGGACTTTCTTGTTTAACTGTGAGGCAAGGCGCTCGCTGACCACCGCACCGGCAAACCCTGAACCCACGACCAGATAGTCATACAGTTGGGCCACTTATGCGCCTGCAGCCCCTGAGTTTGAGTTCTCATCTTTTAAATATTCAGCTAGTGCCTCATCTTTTAAATATTCGGCTAATGCCTCATTCCACGGGCGCGGTTGAAAGGGTGTGGAGTACATTGCTGCCGAAAGGTCAAGGACTGAATATGCCGGTCTTTTTGCCGGGCGCGGGAACTCGTCCGTTGTAACAGGGATTACCTTGTTTGGCTTGCCGCTTAGTCTCAGGATTTCCACTGTGAAGTCATACCAGCTCAGTGTACCGTCTGTGGCGTCCGTAACGTGGTATATACCGTACTTGCCGCTCTCCACTATGGTCTTTATGCCGCGTGAGAGGCTGACCGTCCATGTGGGATTGCCCTTCTGGTCGTTGACCACTCTTAGTGTGTCCATCTTGCCGCTTAGGTCAAGTATTGTCTTTACGAAGTTCTTGCCAAAGCGCCCGTAGAGCCAACTGGTTCGTATTATATAGAATTTCCTTAACAGCCACTGGACATATTTCTCACCGGCTAATTTGCTGAATCCATAGAAATTGACTGGGTCAGTGTCGTCAAACGGTGTATATGGGACGGTGCTGGTGCCTGAGAATACATAATCAGTGCTGACGTGGCACAGTGGGATATCACGCTCGGCACATACCAGGGCCAGGTGCTGAGTGCCTGTGGCATTAACAAGCACTGCCATTGCACGGTCTTTCTCAGCGCCATCGACATTGGTGTATGCCGCACAGTTTATGATTATATCAGGGGAGTGTCTATCTACTGTGCCACGCACGGAGTCAACAGAGGTAATATCCATCTCGTCAATCGTCGCACTGCTACATGTATGTCCCTGCGATAGTACCGGTATTATGTCAGTTGATAACATACCGCCTGCTCCGGCTACAAAGATTTTCATTTCCAGAACCCCTCGCTCTCAGCCGCCAGCCGTTTTTTCAGCGACTGCCACCACCATTCGTTGTCTATATACCAGTTTATTGTATCAACAAGTCCGTCTTCTATTTTCTTTTCAGGTCTCCAGCCAAGTTCGGCGGTAATCTTTGCGTTATCAAGCGCATAGCGAAAGTCGTGACCAGGACGGTCTTTCACATACTTAAACGCCGCCTCACCTGTTATCTTAGCTGCCCCTGATTCGTTCATTATCTCCATGACCTTGTGTAATATTTCAAGATTCTTTCGTTCGCTGTCGCCCCCGATGTTATAGCTCTGCCCTTCCCTGCCCTTGTGAAACACTAAGTCAATGGCCTTACAGTTGTCCCCGACATAGAGCCAGTCTCTGACATTTGTTCCCTGCCCATAAACCGGTACGGGTTTACCGGTAAGCAGATTGGTTATCATAAGGGGGATAAATTTCTCAGGATATTGGTACGGCCCGTAATTATTCGACGGCCTTACGGTAATAACCGGAAAACCAAATGTCTTATAAAATGCCTTAATAAGCAAGTCCCCGGCTGCCTTTGATGCGGCATACGGTGAGTTAGGGTCAAACGGGGTGGTCTCGGTAAATTTACCATCCCCTGTCTCAAGGCTTCCATAGACCTCATCTGTTGAGACATGGACAAATCTCTGGACTTTTGCCTTTAGTGCGGCATCGAGGAGGACTTGCAGCCCTATAACGTTGGTGTCCAAAAATGGGCGGGAGTTTTCAATCGAGCGGTCAACGTGGCTCTCTGCGGCAAAGTTAATAACGCCGTCAACATTTTTCAGAAGTTCTGTGACAGCGGCCTCATCCCAAATCGAGCCATGTACGAAATGATACCGCCCTGAGTCAACCCCCTTGAGGTTATCCAAATTCCCTGCGTATGTCAGGGCATCCAGATTATACAGCTCATAATCAGGGTATTTATTAAGCATATATCTGACAAAATTTGAGCCAATGAAACCACAACAGCCTGTGACAAGAATTTTCACACCAGTCTCCTAATTATTTCAACTTGAAGAATGAGGGCTCTGCCCTCAAACTCCCGGCAGGGAACTTGTCCCCTGCACCCCCTCTAAGGGGCTTTCGCCCATTTGAAGCTATGTTATACCTCAACAATCGAATCGTCGCTTATCATTAGCCGCAAGGCCGTGTGTTGATGTGCATTTTTTATTACCTTAGCCCCCCTGCCGATAAGACTGTCCTCAAGGCGCTCAATCCCCTCAATGTGGGCATTGTCCAATATAACAGAGTGCTCAATGGCGGAGTTTTTGATAGTAACGTTATCGCCTATGCTTGTGAAAGAACCTATGAAGGTATTTTCAATGGTGGAGTTTTTACCAATCTTAACAGGGCCGCGAATATTGCTGTTTGTTACTACCGAGCCGGGCTCTATTGTTACCCTGCCGGTTGTGCGGCTGTTCACGTCTATTTTTCCCTTAATGTCGTTTTTAATATACTCATCAAGGACGATGCTGTTGGCCTGGAGGAGGTCGTCTTTTTTACCTGTGTCAAGCCACCAGCCGTCAAGTATCTCACTGTCTACGGCATAACCCATGTTGATTAGTTCCTGAATGGCGTCGGTTATTTCAAGTTCTCCGCGCTTGGAGGGTTTTATACGGGCAATAGCGTCAAATATTTTTTTCGTAAATATATATACCCCGACAAGCGCCAGATTAGAGGGTGGGTTCTGGGGCTTTTCCATAAGCTCGATGACCTTGCCATCTGAATCAAGCCGCGCAACACCAAACCGGCGGGGGTCTTCTACTGCCTTTAGGAATATCATCGCATCAGGCTTATTCTTCTTAAACCTCGCAATAGCTGTTCGCACCCCTGAACTGAGAAGATTGTCACCGAGGTACATGACAAAATCATCATCACGCAGGAATGACCGGGCAGAGAGTACAGCATGCGCAAGGCCAAGCGGTTTTTTCTGCACAATATAGTGAGTCTTTATGTTCCACGGCAGACCGTCCCCTAAATAGTCTTTTACGTCCTGACCGGTCTCTGGGGAGATTATGATGCCCGCCTTTTTTATTTTTGCCTCGCATATATGGTCAAAGACATAGCCAAGAATGGGTTTTCCGGCTACAGGTACAAGTTGTTTTGCTATGGTATGCGTGAGGGGCCTTAGTCTTGTCCCCTGCCCGCCGCTTAATATCAGGGCCTTTTTCATTTATCTCCTTGCCTTAACCTTGCCGTAACCTCGCCTTAATCTCTTAAGGCAATCAAAAATATTTTTGAACTTTATGACCGAAATGTATTATAACAAATATACCGTGTTTTTTTACAACCATGTGACCATAGAAAAAGTGGAAGCGACTCAGCCATGAAAAAGGTTATACAGTTGTTTGCGCTTATTACCTTAGACATAGCCGCGTATTACGTTTCCCTGTACGGTGCGTGGTATGGCAGAGAGAAGGTTATCCCTTTATTCTATACGCCTCCGACGCCGAATTATACTTTTGAATATTATACCGAACTGCTGTGGATTCCTGTGATTTTTATCTTCTTCATCGCCTACAAGAACATATACACGGGTAGGATACCGTTATGGGATGAGTCAAAAAAACTGGCACACGCCAATACGCTGTCATTCATGATGCTTGTAGCTGTGGTAACGCTTGGGCAGGCACAGGGGCTGGTCTCACGCGCCGTAATATCGTTGTTATGGCTTATAAGCATTTTTATATTCCCAATTTTTCATCTCTATGGGAAAAAGCTGCTCTTTATGATGGGTATTACAAAGGAGAAAGTCCTTGTGCTGGGGGCAGGTAAGACCGGCAGGCTCATCTCTCAGTGGCTTGAGCGGGAGAGGCATATTGGATATGAAGTCCTCGGCTATCTGGATGATGAGGCAGATAGAATCGGCACATATATAGACGGGAAAAAGGTCTTCGGGCAGGTCAGGCACTATACCAGATTCATTAAAGAACTCCAAATCAACACCATTATCATAGCCATGCCGTCTCTTGGCCCTGATAAGATATCTTCGCTGGCCTTTGAGGTTCAGCAAAAGGTGAAAAACACGATGATTGTCCCCAATCTCTACGGCATAGCGCTCTTAAACACCGAGCTTCTGCACTTGTTCTACGAGGAGATATTCCTGCTCAAGGTCAAAAATAACCTGAAATCCACATACAACAGGATAATAAAAAGGCTCTTCGACCTTATCGTGAGCATCGTGCTGTTACCATTTCTGCTGCTATTAATGGCCGTCATAGGGATCATAACGAAACTCACATCACCCGGCCCGGTCATATATACACAGCAAAGAATCGGTATAGGCGGGCGGCCCTTTAACTGCTACAAATTCAGGACAATGGTGCAGGACTCTGAGAGGATATTAAACGAACTCCTGCAAAGCAACAGGGATATGAAAGATGAGTGGGACAGGCACTGGAAGCTCAGCAATGACCCGCGTATCACGCCAATTGGGATGTTCCTGAGAAAGACCTCCCTTGACGAACTGCCGCAAATCATTAATGTCCTCATGGGGGATATGAGCCTTGTAGGGCCAAGGCCATATCTTCAGCGGGAGATGTATGCCATAGCAGACGACATCGAAGACATTACGAAAGTTCCGCCTGGAATCACAGGGCTGTGGCAGGTCTCCGGCAGAAGCTCAACCACGTATGAACACAGAATCAGACTTGACATCTGGTATATGATGAACTGGTCCTTAGGGCTGGACTTGTATATACTGTTGAGAACCATAAAGGTTGTACTATTTATGAAGGGGGTACGTTGAAATGAAAAAGAAAACCGTTTTAAGTGCAGTGTCGCTGGTGTTATGTGTGTTGTTTATGGTGAGTGGAGCTGAGGCATCAGGGCCGATTTTTATGAAAATCAAATCTGCCTATGACTCGTTCAAAGACATAAGCGGCAAGTTCTTACAGGTAAGCAACATCAAGGAATTAAACAAAGAGATGTCATACGAAGGGACATTTCGCATAAAGCCCCCCTCAAGAATGTCATGGCGGTACGAGGGTGAAGACGAGCAGGAGGTCTACATAAACGACGATGAACTCCTGGTATATAAAAAGAAGCACAATCAAGCCATGCGCTCAAAAATTGAAGAGGCAGCGATTGCCCAAACCCCGCTTGCGCTGTTAAGGGGTCTAAAAAACATCGAAACGAACTATGATATTACAGAAAAAAACAACATCATGCGCCTTACACCAAAAAATACCGGACAAAATGTAAAATACTTTGATGTCTATCCATCGAAAGACGCCGCCTTCCCGATTAAGAAGATAGTGTTCTATGATAAAAATGACAACACCATAGAACTCACCCTTCAGGGAGTCAAGACAAACATCGGCCTCTCGAGCGAGATATTTCAGTTTACCCCTCCCGATGGGACTACAATCATTGACAACTGATGACAGACGCCATCTATGAGTGATGTAATACTTGCAATTGACACATCATGTGACGACACATCGGCTGCGGTAGTGCGCGGAGGGAGTCAAATACTTTCAAATGTAGTATCAGGGCAGACCCTTGTGCACGAGAGATTTGGGGGCATAGTGCCTGAGCTTGCCTCAAGAAGGCATCTTGAAATCATAGAAGGCGTCGTTGATGAGGCTATGAAAACGGCTGACATGTCCTTTTCGTCAGTCAGCGCTGTAGCCGTATGCCGGGGGCCAGGGCTCATAGGGTCACTAATCGTAGGGACGGCCTTTGCCAAGGCCCTTGCCTACATCCACAAGCTCCCGCTTATAGGCGTGAACCATCTTGAAGGACATATCTGTTCAGCATTTTTAAAAGAAGGCGGGCCGCCTGAACTGCCGTTTATATCACTTGTAGTCTCAGGTGGTCACACGAGCCTCTACAGAGTGGACAACCGGGGCAGTTACAGAGAGCTTGGCAGGAGCCGCGACGACGCCGCAGGTGAGGCTTATGACAAAGTGGCAAAGATGCTTGCTCTGGGGTTTCCCGGCGGCCCGGTTATCGACAGGCTAGCAAAGACCGGTAATCCACGCGCTGTGCCATTTCCACGGGCGTATATGCCGCAAACCCTGGACTTCAGTTTCAGCGGTCTGAAGACATCAGTAAGGAATTTTATAGCCCAAAGTACAAATAATGTACCGGTACAAGACATCTGCGCATCCTTTCAGGCAGCGGTCATAGATGTGCTGATAAAGAAAATCGAATGGGCAGCAGCACAAGAGGGCATCACCACGGTAGCGCTCTCAGGCGGGGTTGCGGCAAACGATGGACTGAGACAACAAATCACGCGGCTAAATGGAATCAAAGCCTACTGCCCGCCCAAACCTCTCTGCACAGACAACGCCGCCATGATAGGGGCTGCCGCGTATGGGCAATTTTTAAAAGGAGAATTTGAGGACTTAAGCCTGAACCCCAAGGCGTATCTGCCGGTGGGATGAGATGTTAGGCTTCTTGTAAAGCCTTAATAAGGCATCATTTAGTTAATCGCTTACTGAGGTTATTTCTCTTTCTAACGGATGCTCCTGACAAAAAGTCAATATGTGTCGAGGAAGTGTCGTTTAATGGGGTAGCCACGGCATTCAATCAGACTTGGATTTAGGGCAATAAAACAGCAGGGGCATAAAAGACGGCGATGTCTGTCATGCCCCTGCAGCTTATGTTCGGAACAGAATCTTAGTCTTATGTCCCATCACTAATCGTTAGGGTAACTGTTATTGCCGCCCCGCCTTGGGTTTGAGGAAAGACTGTTTGTTTGAGAACTACAAGCAGGCTCTCAACATTGACTATACTGCCGTTTATCCTCTCGGCCTTTGTGACTTTACCGTCCTGGCCAATGGTTATTTTTATTACCGAAGTCCCTTTGAGCTTATTGGTTATGGCAGCCGTGTTGAGCGCAGGCATGGCGGTTTTTATTGCAGCTTCTACGGCGCTGCGGTTGATTTCACTAGCCGTTACCAGCTTTGTAAGCTCGACGACAGATGGGGCTTCAACCTTTTTTAAGGCGTCTGCCGCGGCTTCCTGCTCGTGTGCCTTTTTTGCTTTTGTTTCGGCCTGTGATGCCGGAGATGCCGGAGATGAAGGAAGTGTCGGCATGGGCATTGCTCTAAGCGCATCTGCTCTGCCTGCACTAGCGCCAAATGTGTTTGCACCTACTGCATAGTCGGACACGCCTTCGGGAAGCGGCAGCGGCTGCTTAACCGTTACGGCCTTGCCGTCTTTAAGGCGAACTTCAGTGTCCACGGCGACAAACGACGTATAGTCTGTCAAGAGGCTGTATTTCAGTCCAAGCTCTGTAACCTCTTTTACAATGGCGCTGTCCTGACCAAGTCGGTTATAGTCGGCAAGCCTTGCTATGCGGTCGCGTGCCCACAGATACTTTAAGGCGCTATTGACCTTTTGCGGCTTTACCTTGCCAATGTCTATTTTCTGTGTGACAGGGCCGCCTCCGGTTTGCCCCTTTATTACAACTGTGCCTTCCGGCTCGCCTGAGTACTTACCAAACACTGCTATTGGACGATTTGACATTACATCTGGGACATGTTCCGGCTCTATGTCCTTTGTCTTTAATTGTCCGAAATCTACGCCTATCCTTGTCAGAACCGGTGAATCTATCATCTTTCTGAACTTGTCTGCCATGACTGGCGCTTCCTCGGGCTTTGTTATCACAAACGGCTCTCCTTTGCCAACCCGTGCCATACCCTCAAGCAGGTAGCGGTTTACGCTTGTGCCTATGCCAAATGTAAAGATATTTGTATTGCCAAGGTTGTTTCTTATTAACTCAAATACCTCTTTTTCAACGGTAACATAACCGTCTGTGGCGATTACTACTGTATTTGAGACACTTGAGTCCTGTGATAACATCGAAAAGGCATGTTTGATGGCAGGCAGGAGCTCTGTACCGCCGCCGCCTTTTTGCCTGTCAATGAGGGTTAAGGCCTTTTGTATGTTATCAGGGATTGCTGGCAGTGCCTTTTCAGACATTACAGATGACCCGCCTGCAAACAAAAGTACATTAAATGTGTCGGTGGGGCGCAGCGAACCTATTAAATCCTTTACCAGTTTTTTTGAAATCTCAAGCGGGAAGCCATTCATGGAGCCTGAGACATCTACTATGAACATGTACTGGCGCGGAGGGATTTGATTTATCTTGACATCTTTCTGCGGCTCTACCATCATGAGGAAATACTTATCAGCGCCGTCGTCATAGAGCATCAGCCCTGAGCCTATAGACTTGCCTGAGAGCCGGTACTTCAGAATGAAATCCCGCACCCCGCCGCGGCTTTCCTTATTATCAAGGTGTACATCGGCAAGCGCTGCCCCGCTGTATGACACATTGGTTTTGTGCGACGGCGTGGTGAGTTCAGTAATTGGCAGAGGCGATGAGAGCCTTACTGATATGTCAAGCGTTGACAGCGCCCCCTCGCCCTTACGCAGGTACGGGTTTTCTACCCATTGCTCAGATGGAGCGGAGTCTGCCTTTAATGCATTTGAATACCTTGGTCCTACAACCGTTGGATATACAAACTCATACACCCCGTCCGTTGGCGTTATTAACTCCGTGTATTTAAGTTCTATCTTTATTACGTCGCCGGGCAGGATATTAGCCACGTTCATTTGAAACACGTTGGGGCGCTGCTGCTCAAGCAAAGAGGCGCTTTTCCCCTCCTCTTTGGCCTTTTCGTAGTCCTTTCTAGCCTCATCGCGCCGTTTTATCCCGGCAGTAATGACACGCTCTCCGATAGTCATTTTCATGGCATGGACAGCCGCGCGTGTCGAGGCAGGGAATACATATATTGCCTCGATTGCCTTTGTCCCTTCATTTTTATATACCTGCTCAACCGTTACGTCGGCAATTACACCTGCGATATTTGCATCTACCCTTGTTGACTTAAGCGCCACCCTGTCAATGCCGTCGTCCTGTCCCCTGACAAAAAAATACGGTGAGAGCGTCTTATCAGAAGACTCCTCTGCTGCAGCCACAGATGCCACAAACATTACTGCCACAAACATTACCCATGCAATTATCCTCTTGTTCCCTTTCATCTTTAGTACCTCCGTTTCTTTTTTTCGATTGCAATCGTTACTTCTATAGACAACGGCTGATTGGAAAAGTTCCACGCAGCGGCAAAAAATTATTTGGTGTACAGTTGTGGGACGTATTCCCGTATCAGGGAAAAGTTAGGGTGTGCTTTTTACTACTGATTTAATAAATAATTTTTCGGTCTTCTCCATTTTACGCAGCCATTTAAATGAAAAGAACAGTGTTACGATTAAAGACAGAAAGCCTGATGCCACATCCAGATACGATATGTTAAACGTGTGCTTTAGTATGTATCCAATTACCGCCCCAAGCATAAAATTAAATGTGGGAAGCAGGTAGAGTAACAGGTATCCCTTCTTTTGAACACTGCTGTCTATGCCGACCGTAACTATATCATTCACTGTGGCATTAAGCGTGTTATTGACCTCCATGACCATGCCGGAGCCTCCGGGGTTGCACATCCCCATCTGCCCCTTTCCACAGCCCTTGCAGGCTGCACCCTTGTCTATCATGACAGTGGCCGTTACACCGTCTGTTTTTATCACCCTGCCGGTCTCTATGACAGCGTCTTTCATCATGGGCGATTGGTCATCTCCTTTTACCGGTTATCAGCCATACAAATATAAAAATTCCTAATGCCGTTATTACGATTGTCCCGCCGCTTGCTATGTCAAGGTAATACGACAAGACAAGACCGCATAACACCGAAATCAGCGATATTACAATCGATATAAAGAGTGTTTGCTTAAAACTCACGGCAAACTGCATCGCCGTTACTACGGGCACCACCATCAGGGCGCCTATCAGCAGTGCCCCCACTATCGGCATCGCCAGCACTATCGCCACTGCTGCCAGAATTACTATGACAAGATTAAAGGCCTCTGCCCTCAGACCATTAGCCTTTGCCAGAGACTCATCGAAGGACACGAAAAACAGCTCCTTATAAAGCAGAAAAATAGCCGCAAGAATCAACACACCAAGCGCCGCGATGAGATATAAATCCCTCTCTGTTACAGTTGAAATGCTCCCAAAGAGATACGCAAACAGCCCGGCATTAAACCCGCCCGCCATGCTCAACAGCACAACCGCCGCCGCCATCCCGCCCCAGAAAAAAAGCGCTACGGCAGACTCCCCAAATACCACCCTCGACCCGCGCAGCTTTTCTATCCCCACAGCGGCAGCTACAGACACGACCAGCGCCCCGCCAAGCGGATATGACTTCAGCAGCATCCCCGCCGCCACCCCCGTTAGTGAAATATGAGCAAGTGTGTCCGCCATCAGTGAATACCGCCTTACAACCATAAATATCCCTATCACAGGGGCAATTACAGCCAAGATCGCACCGGCAGCGAATGCCCTCAGCATAAAATCAAACTGAAATATCTCAGGCATCGCCTCCCCCTCGACCTCTCTCAGTGCCTGTGAACTACCGGCGTTACCATACCGCCATAGGCGATCTCAACAAGCCTGTCCTCTGTGAACTGCCCAGGCTCACTGTGGCACAATAGTGTTGTGTTCAGGCATAATACAGTTTCTACTTCGTGTGCTATAACCCCTAAGTCGTGCGTCACAAACAGGATGGTTATGCCGCTTTCTTTATTGAGTTTTTGCAGAAATTCATAGAAACGCTCCTTCGAGGCCGTGTCCACACCAACAGCCGGTTCGTCAAGGATTAGCACCTTTGGGTCTCCGGCCAGTGCCCTTGCGATAAATACACGCTGGCGCTGACCACCGGAGAGTTTTCCAATCAGGCGGTCTTTGAAATCAACCACCCCTGCGGTTTCCATAGCTTGAGCAACGGCTGAATTGTCTTCCTTTGTGAATCTCTTAAACAGACCCCGTCTTGCAGTACGCCCGCTTCTGACGATTTCATGGGCGGTTGCGGGAAAGTAAAACTCCGACTGTGAGGCGTTCTGAGGCACGTATCCAATCAGGAAACGCCTTGTAAACTCAATAGAGGGTTCACCAAAGAGCCTCACAGTACCTGATGACGGTGTAAGAAGGCCAAGTATTATCCTGATAAGCGTGGTCTTGCCGCCTCCGTTTGGCCCTATCAGGCCGGTGTACTGACCTTCGGCAATTTTAAAACTTACGTTTTCTATGACAACGTTTTTGTCGAAGCTGAAATTAATGTTTTCAGCTTCTATACAGTATGTGCCGCTTGTTTTCATTGGCAGGAGAGCGCTGTGCGCAGGTTTTTAAGGTTGCCTTCCATAATGGAGATATAGTCTCTGCCTGCTTTGGCATCGGCTGGCGTCAGTCCCTCCAGTGGATTGAGTACCAGCGTTGATGCACCTATTTCACGTGCTACTGTTTCGGCTATTTTAGGGCTTACGAGGGATTCAAAAAAGATATATTTTATGCCATGCGCCCGGGCAGTCGTCACCGCCTCGCCTAAACGCCGCGGCGATGGTTCCTCAGACGGTGAAAGACCGCTTAATACCAGTGTCTCTAAGTTATACCGCTGCGCTAAGTACGCAAAGGCGCCGTGTGTTACCACAATCTTACGTGTTGTGCAGGATTTAAGGCCGTCTCTGAATTTTTTGTCTAATGCCCTTAATTTTCCCAGATATACCTCTGCGCCTGTTCTATAGGTCTGCCCGTTTTCGTGGTCTGCCTTTGCGAATGAATCACGTATGATTTCTACCTCTTTTTGCGCAAACACGGGGTCAAGCCACGTGTGCGGGTCTGTCCGCCCATGGTGCTGCTGAAGTGTGATGCCAGATGTCATGTTTACCGTAAGGACACCTGTTTTTTCTAAGTCCGGTGCTATTTTCTCAGCCCACAGGTCAATACCGGCTCCGTTAAATATAAACACACGCGACGAATATATACGCCTTATGTCCTTAGGGGCAGGTTCGAATTCGTGCGGCTCTACTCCAGCGGGGATAATGGTCTCTACATCGGTGAGGCTGCCCCCCACTTGTTTGGCAAAGTGGGCAAGGGGATAAATAGATGCGGCAACTTTTATCGCAGCGTTTGCGTTTGGCGGTAATATTAACAAGGCCGTGACAGCGGCGATTATTAGCGGCAGCCTTGATATGGCTGTCCATTTCACCTGCACCCCACACAAAGGCCAAAAAAATTCAACGCATGACCGGTAACTTTAAAATTTTTTAAATCAACACGGCTTAACTGCTCCTCCAGCGCGCAGTCTTCGATAGTTACGCACTCAACGGCACTGCACTTCAGACACAATATATGGTGGTGATGGTCAGAGCGGTCAAGCTCATATCGTTTCTTGCCGTCACCGGCATTGACTTCCACTATTATGCCCTGTGCGGATAAAAAGTCCAGCTCCCGATACACAGTTGTCTTATTCACTTTCACGTCAAGGGCCATGAGATGGGTTTTTAGTTCAGGGGCAGATATGGGCGTGACCGTGTTAGAGAAAAATATCTCTATAATGAGTTTCCTGATTTTAGTTAGTCGAAACCCCTTGTCTTTCAGTGCAGCTATCGCCATTACTGTATGATGTTCCATGTGTATATTATATTGCAACGAGGTTGCATTTGTCAATGCCACAATTCACCGCCCTGGTCTCACCGTTGCCAGTCATTCCTTCAAAGGTCATGTAGTTTTTTCGTGAGGCAATTCGAGGTCTTGACATGTATAGACAAATTGTCTACAATATAATATGTTTGAGTGGGATGAAGCAAAACGGCAAAAGAACCTTGATAAACATCGCCTTGACTTTCGGAATACGCGGCTGATGTTTGACGGTCGAAAAGCAGTTCATGTGCCAGCCTTCAAAAATACTGAGTTCCGTTTTGCTACTATCGCCATTATTGGCGAGAAGTGTTACACGGTTGTGTGGACGTGGCGGGGAGATCTCCGCCGTATAATATCTTTCAGGAGGTCGCGCGATGGCGAGGAAAGAGCATATCGTCAAATACACGGATAATGAATTGAGCAAGCTGGTCGAGCGTGAGGGGACGCTTTCCGATTGGGAGAAGGCCGCCAGCATGACACAGGCAGAGATAGAAGCCTGTGTTGCCTCTGATTCTGATGAGGCTGAAATGGTCATGGATTGGGATAACATCACAGTAGAGTTGCCGCACCCTAAGGCCGTTCTGAACATGCGAATTGACAAGGACATACTTGACTACTTCCGTAAGACCGGCAGAGGCTACCAATCCCTCATCAATGCCGTTTTGCGGTCTTATGTTCAACGGCGAGATCCCCAGCATCACCACAAGGGATAACAAGCAGATGAGTGTTTGAGGTGACCGAACGTAAGCACCTTAGCTGTAATATAAAATCTATGGATATGTTATTTTAATCCCTTTGGCGGTAAATACATTTTTGGCTGTCTCAGGCATTTCATCGCTTAAAGCTGCATAGTCTGCCGCGTTACACCAGAGGAAGACAGACATTTTTATCGCGGCCTCAGCTATTTCAATTACTTTTATTGCAGGCGCCGGGGTCTTTAAGATACGGCTGTCTTCATTAAACATTGAGAGAAAGATTGCCTTAATATGTTGAATATCGCCGTTTTCTGCAATGCCAAACGTCAGGTCTAGTCTTCGCTGAGGCTCGGTAGAGACGTTTGTAATGCTTCCGCCGGAGAGCGGGCCGTTTGGAATAATAATGGTCTTGTTGTCTGAAGTCTTGATAACGGTATGAAATATCCCGATTTCGCTGACTTTACCTGTAAATCCCTGGGCTGAAATTACATCGCCAACCTTAAAAGGCTTAAACAGTAAAATAAGAACGCCGCCAGCAAAGTTAGCCAGATTATTCTGTAACGCAAGACCGACCGCCAACCCTGCGGCTCCCAAAATAGCTACAAAAGATGTTGTCGCTATTCCAACCATTGAAGCAACGCTGATAAATAGCAGCACTTTCAGTATAATATTTGATATGCTTCCCAGAAATGATTGCAGCGACGGCTCCAATTTACCCAAACTCATTGCCTTAACCAGTGCCTTATGTATAAACTTAATAACCCACAGTCCGGCAACCAGGACAGCGGCTGCGAGGAGTAACTTCGGTGCGTAGAGAATGACCATATCATATGCCCTATTTACATAATGAGTCGTGTCCATGCGGCCTCCTTATAAAATAATACATTCTAAACGATAGTAGAGCATAACGGCTGACTATATTTCAAGTTGGTACAATACTTTTTTTATCATACCTTACGCGATATTTTGGGCGCAGTTGTTAATAAGCTCAAGGGTATTATATAATAACGTCACGATTGAAGCATTTTAAGGAGGCAGCAGATGGAATTAGTCAAGTTTTTATCGTCAGTCAAGCAGTTTGAAGACTTAACCAAAGAAGAAATCGATTATCTCTTGCAAAACGCCGAGACTGTCGAATACAAACAAGGTGCCGACATAAAGAGACACGGGGAAATCGGCAGGTTTCTGTGGATTGTTTACGATGGAAAAGTAGATATCTCAATAAGTGACGACGATGGAAACAAGGAATCAATCGCCTCTTTAGCACGCGGTGAGATATTCGGCGAGATGTCAATTATTACCGGAGAGCCTTCGGGTGTCGATGTTGTGGCAGCGGACAATTCTCTATTGGTTCGTCTCCCAAGAGAAACCATCTCTGAGATATTCGCAAAAAATCCAAAGAGCCTTTCAAGGTTTGTTCAGATGATTACAAAGCGTCTGGTCAAAAGACAGACAGAGACCACATGGTCGGCCTCGAGAGAGACGGCAATAAAGGTAAACAATGACCCGTATGACCTTGAGTTTTCCTCTGCCGTTGACCCGATTAAAATTCTGGTAGTAAACTGCCGCAACACCTCTTTGAAATACACGCTGTTTAATACCGCGTACAGTGTGCCGCTTGTGGACGGTATTATCGAAAAGATTGGCAGCCCGGACTCCTCACACGTGATTCACTCTCCGCTAGGCGGCATGGAGCAGCATGAATCCCTTCAGGATATAGCGTCGGCCTTAAAGTCTATGATAACTGCAATTGCCGACCCAAAAAAGGGTTATTTAAAGAATATCGAAGAGATCAAGGCCGTAGGTCATAGGGTCGTTCACGGCGGAGATAGATTTTTCAACTCAATTGTTGTAAATGACGAGGTAATAGCGGGCATCCGCAGTTGCAATAAAATGGCCCCAATGCACAATCCATATAACCTGATGGGAATAGAGGTACTGGAGAAACTCATTCCATCGGCAGTCCATGTGGCGGTTTTTGATACCGCATTTCACAGAAATATGCCAGAACACGCCTATCGTTATGCACTGTCAAAGAGTCTCAACGAGGACGAAACCATACGGCGGTACGGGTTTCACGGGACAAATCACAATTTCGTCATGTTGAAGGCTGCCGAATTTTTAAAGCGGCGTGTTAAGGAGCTAAAGATAATCTCCTGCCATCTTGGGCACGGCTCATCAGTATGTGCCATAGACCACGGCAGAAGCATCGACGTCAGTATGGGGATGACACCGCTTGAGGGGCTGATAATGGGAACCAGAAGCGGGGATGTTGACCCGGGTTTGCTGCTCTATCTGACGCAGATAGGTTATACCACTGAAGAGCTTAACAGGATATTGAACACCGAAAGCGGCTTAAAGGGCCTGACCGGAGTGAGCGGCTACATGACAGATGTACTCAAAGCTGCAGAAGAAGGAAATGTGATGGCCGAGACAGCCATCAGGATGTTCTGCTACAGGGTAAAAAAATACATCGGCGCTTACACGGCAGCATTAGGCGGCCTTGACGTCTTAATATTCACAGGCGGTATCGGGGCCGGTTCTTATGAAATCAGGGCAAGGGTATGCCAGGGCTTTGAGGGATTTGGAACCATCATTGATAGCGATTTGAACAAAATGAATAAACCTCTCACCATGCAGGTAGAAGATGTTTCAGACGAGAAATCCAAAGTAAAAATCCTCGTAATCCAGCCCGATGAAAAGAAGATGATAGCCAGAGAGACCCTGCACGCGATGGGCAGATTTCATTCATCAAAGAACAGAATCGAAGACTACAAGAACATGCCCATACCAGTTAATGTCTCAGCGCACCATGTGCATCTGAACCCGGCGGCATTTGAGAAGTTGTTCGGTGCAGGCAAGACACTAAGAGAGAGGGCGCCGCTTAGTCAGCCCGGGCAGTTTGCAGCCGAGGAAACGGTAAATCTCATAGGTCCAAAGGGCAGAGTAGATAAGGTCAGAATACTTGGCCCGTTCAGAAAGGAATGTCAGGTGGAAATATCAAGGACAGAGGAGTTTAAACTTGGCATAGATGCCCCTGTGAGAGACTCCGGGGATATAGAAGGTACGCCGGGTATAACGCTTGAGGGCACAGAGGGCAGATTATTAAAGATAGAAAAAGGTGTGATATGCGCCAGAAGACACGTACACATGTCAACAGAGGATGCCCTACGCTTTGGTCTGCGGGACAGGGATGTTGTGCTAGTTAAGATAAAGAGCAGCAGGGAGCTGACATTTGGGGACGTACTGGTAAGGGTAAACCCTGAATACAGGCTTGACATGCACATCGACACGGATGAGGGAAATGCCGTACAGCACACTGTAGGGATGCAGGGCTACATCGAGGGCATACAGTCAAGGGCGTTTATGTAAAGAGCGCCTCACGCAACCGTGTGCTGGAGCCGGAGATTGATACTAAAGTCTCCGGTACGCCCGGATTGATTAATATCATGGATTTATTTTTGACCAATATTACAGAAGCGAGGCATTGAAGGAGCCAAATATGTCCATTACGTCGATTATTAAGCCTTCTATGACCTTAGATGTTACCATGCCTTCGAGTTCCGCGATTGAGTGTTTCATATATCTGCCGTTTTCAATAGTTAAAATCTCTATCATTTGTAACTCTGGTATAACTACCCAAAACTCCGGCACTTTGTATTTTTCGTAGACAGCCCGTTTGACTTCGGTATCTCTTTCATATGAGCCAGGTGATACTATCTCGCATACCATGTCCGGTACG
>LNQR01000117.1 GCA_001541255.1 Candidatus Magnetominusculus xianensis | reverse complement strand
GTATGATGGAAGCAAGTATGCGCCTGTTCGCGAGGTTTAGAGTAAATGGAAATATTAATGAATTGTTATCTATCATAAGGTGATACTCTCAATAAAAATAATTTATAATCTTATTTAATCTTTATAAATTTTATAGAACATAAAACAAATGGCGGCATTTAAGCCGCCATTTATAAATAACTTAAACCAGCGCTTCAGTTGGTTTCACTGTGTTTGCTTATTTCCATTTTGTCCCAAAAGAGTTCCACCTGCCGTCTGAATAGAAATACACATACCCATCAGTCCATGCCATTAGACCAGTGCCGTTTGTGAAGAACTGGATATAGTATGTACCGCTTGTATCTGTTCCTGTTGTCACATCTCCTGATTTTGTCCCAAAAACTGAGGAATATTGGCTGTAAAATGCGTTTATCCATGCAGTTGCCCTGATGAGCTCGTTCCAAAGCAATCCAAGTGAAGTGTTCCAGCCGCTGCCGACTTTACCAGTATAGAAATATAGAATCCCGTCCGAGTACGCTAAAATTGCCGTACCATTGGTAAACCATTGGCAGTAGTATGTGCCGCCTGCATCAGTACCAGTTATAAGACCTCCGGACTTTGTCCCAAAGTATGCGGAATACTGTGATGCTACTGCATTAATCCAGGCACTTGCAGCGATGTAGTTCGTATCGCTTATTGATATTACTACCGATACAGACTTACTAGCCGACATTGTAACAGTACATTGAGAGCCGCTTGACGAATCACACCCGGACCAGCTTGTAACCGAAGAACCGGGATCTGCCGCTGCAGTTAGTATTACCGATGTGCCCAATGTGAATGTGGCTGAACAGGTTGAACCGCAGCTTATCCCCGCGGGGTTGCTCGTTATAGTGCCCGTGCCTGGGCCAGATTTTGTTACAGTCAGGGTAGTGCTGTTTAATAAATAGTTTAATGCCGTGTCTACTTGAATTCGTGGTTTTGTTATACTATTACGCGAATCCGTCACTGAAACGCCGGTGTTGGTCAGGACAGTTAGAATGTCCGAAACCGATGCCTTCGGCTTCGCCTGCTTCAGCACTGCCCAGGCACCGGCCACATGCGGTGCAGCCATTGAGGTACCATTCCATGATGCATATCCACCGTTAGGTAGGGATGATGTAACATCTGAACCAGGTGCAAGTAAATTTAACATACTCGCGCTGTTCGAATATGAGGCAACGGCGTCCGAGCTGTCCGTTGCACCAACACTGACAGCCGTAGAGATACATCCCGGGGCGCCTATCGCATTGGTATATCCGCTATTCCCTGAAGAAATAACTGTCGCAATACCGGCAGAACGGAGATTGTCTATCGCTGCCTTCCGACTGGCATTTGAACTATCACAATTGGCAGTATATTTTCCGCCGCCAAGACTCATATTTGTAGAAGCTATCGAATATGTGCCAATTAAGGCGTAGACCCTTTCCAAACCTTTGATTTGGTCGGAGCTGTAGGACAGCGTACAAGGACTTGCTCCATCACAGGTGCTGTTATCGTCAAACCGCGTAAATACCTGAATTGCTATAATATTTGCACCCTTTGCAACACCAGAGGACTGACCGGTGTTCTGTCCTGCCGCAGTCCCTGCCACATGTGTCCCATGGTCGCATCCACCGCTTGGACAATTCCCCCCGTACGGCATTGCCGAGTCGCTTGACATTGAGTCCGTCCCACCGCCTGGACAAACAGAAGAGGCAAAAGACGCTGAGTCGTTAGAAGAGTAGCAGGCTTCTGAGACTACCTTACCAGTAAGAATGGGATGTGTTTTGTCAACTCCGGTGTCAAGGATTGCCACCGCGTAACCCGTGCCGTCATACCCGCTTGACCATGCAGCAGGGGCGCCAACCTTGGTGATATCCCAGTTAACCTGTTTGTGGTTTGACAGTTCATCTTCCTCGACCGAGGTTACTTCAGCAATGGCAAGCACAGCATCAAGCGCATTTCTGTCAACAGTCATCGCAATGTAAGGGATAAACTGATACTTATAGTGAGAAATGACATTGACAGAGGCCAGCTGCCCCATTACCTTTTCCTGTGTCCGTGCAATCGCACTCAGTTGCACGGCAGCTTCCGTTTCGGTTAAACTTGACGTTGGACGGAATGCAGCGTCAACCTTTACGATAATCCTGACTGAACCGCGGCGCTCTGCCTGTGCAGCCACTTTTTCATATCCACCTGTGGCCGATACCTTGTTCTTGAGCGAGGTTGACAGTTCACCGGCAAATACGCTCAAAGGCACTAGCACACTAGCTGCAAACAACAAAGCTGCAAATGATACGGTTATCTTACTTAAATTCCAGATTCTCACAAGACCCCTCCTTTAAATTTGATGAGCCAAATAAATTGGCAAATATAGTCTGCACGGTGATTGTCTATTTCCATTTCTGCCCAAAGGAGTTCCATTTACTGCCTGACCAGAAATACATATAGCCGTCAGACCCAGCCATAAGGGCAGTGTTGTTCGTATAGAACTGGATATAGTATGTGCCGCCTGCATCAGTTCCCTTTTCCACATCTCCGGAGTCTGCTCCAAAGTAATCGGGATACTGAAGACGATACGCTTTTATCCAATCGGCTGCCCTTTTACTTTCGTTCCAAAGCAATCCCAGAGAAGAGTTCCAGCCGCTGCCGGTCACTCCGGTATAGAAATATACTATCCCATCTGAGTACGCTAATATCGCCGTGCCATTGTTAAACCACTGGATATAGTATGTGCCGCCTGAGTCAGTGCCGGTTGTCACACCTGTAGATGATGTTCCAAAGTATGTGGAATATTGAGTGGCTACCGCATTAATCCATGCGCTTGCGGTATCGTAGTCCGACGATGTACCCGATGTAAACGATGCAACTACCGTACAGTCAGATGTTATAGCGTTTGTTGTATATGTTGTACCTACTAATTTACCGCCGCAAGTACCGCTTACAGAGGCCGTGTACCCTGTGTTGGGTGTTACGGTAAAGCTCGTCGTGCTGCCAGCGCTTACAGACTGCGGTGTTGACGGGCTTATGGTTCCATAAGCGCCTGCAGACGGCGTTACCGTATATGTCGTTGTGCCTGTAGAAACCTGTACCGGAACATTACTGCTGTTAATTGTACCATTGCCTAACTGACCGTAACCGTTATACCCCCAAGTCCAGATAGTCCCGTCACCCTTTAACGCTATCGAGTGATTCCCACCTGCGGCGATGGCCTTAACATTGGACAAGCCGCTTACCTGTACCGGAATAGTGCTGTCAGTATTAGTACCGTTGCCTAACTGTCCATAAGCATTAAGTCCCCAAGCCAGGACAGTCCCATCGCTCCACAGCGCTATCGTATGATTTGTACCAGCGGCGATGGCTGTAACATTGGACAAGGTTACCTGTACCGCAGTATTAGTGTCCGTCTTAGTGCCATTGCCTAACTGTCCATAACCATTATGCCCCCAACACCAGACAGAACGATCGCTTTTTAAGGCTACCGAATGATACCCACCAGCGGAGATGGCTGTAACACCTGATAGCCATAGAACATTTACCGGGGTGTTATTGTCCGTGTTCATACCGTTGCCAAGTTGACCGAAATCATTCCATCCCATGGCCTTGACACTCCCGCCTTCAAGTAATGCTAACGTGTGGGCAGCACCGGCAGAGATGGCAGCAATACTGGTTAACCCGCCTGCCAGTACCGGAGTATTATGAGATATGCTCATATTATCGTTGGCTAACTGACCATGACCATTAGTCCCCCAGCCCCAGACAGTTCCATAGCTCCTCAGCGCAATAGTGTGAGCGCCGCCAGCGGCAATAGCCGTAATATCGGTTAACAAGCTTGTCTGTACCGGAACTTTGCTGTCCGTATTGCTGCCGTTGCCTAACTGACCTGAATAATTATACCCCCAACCCCAGACGGTTCCATCGCTCTTCACCGCTATCGTATGATAGCTACCGCCGGAGATGCCTGCAGCACTTGATAACCCGCTTACCTTTACCGGAACTTTGCTGTCCGTATTGGTAGCGTTTCCTAACTGACCATTGGTGTTACGCCCCCAGTCCCAGACAGTTCCATCACTTTTCAGCGCTATCGTGTGGTCCGCACCGGCGGCAATAGCAGTGTATGACTCTTGCGCAGCATGAACCGGCTGGTTTGTTACAAAGAGCATTGCAGCAAAGAAAAGCAGTGTTGTTAAAAACCTCACTGTCTTACCCATTTTACATCCTCCCTTTCATCTTATTATCCACTTCTGCCATAGCGTATCTTCAGCTATAAGATGTTCCCTAAAAAAACTTTCAACTCATCAACTGACCCAGCCTTCCTGATAAGATTTTTTATTTCCTCCAGCTTATCGACAGAATCAACAACTCTAACCGCAGGCATCAACTCAAGCCCGGCCTGACCATATTTGAGTTCAAGCCCTAACTCTATCCCTTCTATCAGGCCCTCGCCTTTTCCTTCCTCTTTACCCTCCTTAAAAATATCACTGTCTTTTACATCAATCGTTATAGGCATTTTACTTACCTCCAGTTTAACTTTAGGATATAATCTCCTCAAATCAGAAAGATATAGCAGCTTTCTGATATAACCTTCCCGCTTTTTTGGCGGCAGTACAGACAGTTTATCGAGTATTGTTCTTATCGTGGCATCGACATCATCAGTTTTACACAATATCGCCAACACTATATCTTCAGGGCAGTCACTCTCAAGAAGCCGACGGCAATCGATTTCCCTTATATCAATCAATTTATACGAATAATTGACCCCTTCTCCTTCGATATGATTTTTCATGTTCATCGGTTCACTACCGACATAAAGCACTATCTGTACCGGTAATTTTCTATGTTGATTAAAGATAAATCCAGAATACAGATACATCCGCTCCAGCATAGTATTGTCGTTTCGCGATTGAATCTCGAAATGGACTATCTTTCCATTCTCTACCTCAAACGCTAAGTCCGGCTCTCTTAACTGAATATCTGGAAACTGTACGTCGATAAACCTGCCGGTTTCATATCCGGTAATCAGTTTCAGGAATACCTTTGGAATGTCTTTCAATAAATCTTTTAGTGTAATATCATACTTTTGGCGCATAACCCCTCATTATTCCCAGTTGTCTGCAATATACAGCTCCCCACCTCCAAATGCAGTATGATTTATTTTACCACAATCAGATAGTTAATGCACCCGTAGATTGAAGTTCTGAGTCAGGAGGTTGGCGATGGTAGAGATAAAAATCTGTGTCAGGCATTTTTAACTTTGAATATTTTTTTCCAATCTCCGTAGACCATGTTTTTATATGCCGTTCTGTCATATTTGCCGGTCTTGTCCCACTCAAACCACTTATTGACCGGAGCAGAAAACCCACGCTTGTCAGTACGCAGGATTATCTCTTTTGGCACAATCTTTTTTGCTATCTCCTTGAGCGCCCACTTTGTTACCCCACCCTTAATTTTATACTTCGACGGCATGGAAAAGCCGTATTGTACCAGCCGATAATCCAGAAAAGGCGAACGATTCTCTATGCTCATGGCCATTGAAAGGCGGTCAGACATCTGCAGGAGTACCTGCATCGTAGAATAAAAATCATTCAGCCCCATCGCATGTACTATATCGCCGTTTACCTTGTCGAAATAATAGCCGATGCTTTCTCTAAGATAGGTGTTTACGGCCTTGTCGAACTGGTTTTCGCACCGGTTTACGAGTTTTGCATATCTCTCTGCCGCAGAGCCATAGTACTTGTTTATCAGGTATGAGTACATATTTAACGCCTCAACCTGCTTTATCTGCTCGTCGTGGTAGAGCAGCAGGTACCTGTAATAACCGGCAAATACCTCATCTGCCCCGTCACCGGTCATCACTACCTTTATGTCCTTACACGCACGCTCAAGCAGCATCCACAGTGAAAAACTAGTCCATGTGCATGGCGTATCCAGGTGAAATGCTATAGTCTCTTTCGTGCGGAGGAAATCTTCTTTAGAGGGCGTGATAACAACAAGCTCCTTTTTTAGTTTGGCGGCAACAAGCCGTGCATAGTCCAGCTCATCAAAGTCGTCATAGTCATAGTGGACAGTATAGAGATAGTCGGGCTTGGCAATACATGCAGCTATGGCGCTGTCCAGCCCCCCGCTTATGAAACAGCCAAACTGATGGACACAGTTCTTTGTCCTCAGATAAATCGCGTCCTCGACTAGTTCATGGAGATATTTGAGAATTTTCTTCTTATCGTCAGGGACCTCTATTATATTATTCCACAGCTTCCAGTACTCGTGTTTTGTAAAGCCCCGGGCGTCTGCCTTTATGTATTCCCCCGGCTCAAGACTCAGGATGTCCTTAAACAGCGTCTCACTGCCTACGGTAAACTCATAGGCATTATATGAAATCGCAGAGGAATTAAACCTGGCTGGCAGCACCTTAAGCAGAGATTTCATCTCGCTTGCAAAGGCAAAGAAGTCCTTCCCACAGGTGTAGTACATGGGCTTTTCACCTGTCTTGTCACGCACTATGCAAAAGGATTTTTCCTGTGAGTCGTAAATGACAAACGCATACATGCCGTTGTAGTCATCAAAAGACCTCACGCCCTTATCTATATAGTTATAGAGGGCGGTCTCGGCGTCCGAGTCTGTCTTAAATGCATACTTTGTGAGCAGTGCGCTCCTTATCGTGTCATGGTTATATATTTCGCCGTTATAAACGGCAGCGTATCTGCCCCCCTCGTCTTCGTAGGGGATTTCATGGTGTTGTCTCCCTATGATACTAAGGCGCACCATGCCAAGCGCCGCACTTCCCCATGACTTTACATCATATTGGTCAGGCCCCCTGTAGCTCATCACGCCAAGCATGGAGGCGACTATCTTCTCTGCGTCATAGTCTCTGTTTTCGGAGATGAAGCCAGCAATGCCGCACATTTTATATCAAACCCGGCCTGCCGTCTCCAACGGCATGATATATTGTGGAATGGGAAAACTCAAACTCCTTGAACAAGGGGACATTGTCAATTACCACTGAGGCATTAAATATACCGCAGCGCCGTATATCTGCCTGTGAGATGTACTTAAACTTATTATGGTCTGTCATAACAAAAAGAGCGTCGCTCTTCAGTCCATCCTTTAGTATATCAGTACTCCGGCAAAATGGAAACATGTTGAGCAGGGCTGTTTCATTATAAAATGGATCATCAACATAGACCTCAACGCCAAGTCTGTTCAGATATTCAGCAAGTATTACCGACGGTGAAAGCTCTATGTTCTTCTGATTGCCTCTGGTGGTCAGACCTAGTATAGTTGCAGACTTACAGCCCTTGTTGACTATCGACTCAGCAGCGTATAGTATCATGCTCAGATTGTTGTTATGCACTTCCTGTATCAGTGACAGCATGTGTGGATTAGGGCTGCCATCAAGGATATTTTTGACCGACGAAAACATCTTATATCCCCCTGCCCCTATGCCAAGATGTGCTTCATTGAGCTTCACGCCGTCCATGAGATATCCGGCCATTTCCCTTATGTTTACATCTGGGTAGGCAATGGCCAACTGGTTTGTAAATACGTCGGCGGCGTACTGAAGGGTGTTTTTGGCATTTTCATAGACCTCCGCCTCTTTGATTGTTGAAAGAGTCTTGTATTTAACCCCAAGTATATCGTAAATCAGCCTTGCCTTGTGCAGGGATTTCTCATTTTTTGCGGCTATTACCCGTGTCTTATCGTTTATAAAATATTCCTCGACCGTCCAATCATCCCGAAATGCCGCTGCGAAACTACAGTTGACCTTGTGCGTTGACAGCACATCGGTGAATTGCCTGTCTATCATGCCGGGCACTCCGGCAGACTGGAATATAATCAGCGCATTGTCCAGCCTTTCCTTATGTTCGCTAAAAATTGTTGAGAGCTCCTTTAGCGTACTCTTTCCATATCTGTCCACAGGCGGGAATGCAAGGAAATGCACGTTTGAGTCAAACATGGTGTCTATGGACACTATATGGGCCTTTGAACTGTCTATTGCTGGGACATGGGCGTTTAATGACCACGAGTAGATTTGTTCGCTGCTGGGAATAAATCCCCCCTCTAATCCCGATTGTGTAACATCGTAGACATTAACATTAAATCCCTTCGACTGCAACTTGACGGTCTTCGTATAGCCTAAGTAGCCTATGCCCCAGACCGATATTAGTTTAGTGTCAAGCAAAGACGCTTTAAACTTATCCATAGTATCAGCTCCCCACAAGTTCGTTTATATTTGTTATGACGTAGTCAATGTCTTCGTCTGTCATCGAGGAGAACATCGGGAGGGATAAAACCCTGGGGAACAGCCTCTCTGCCACAGGGAATTTCTCTGCTGCCAAGCGGTAGTGGCTGTGCAGGTGGAGTGGTCTGAAGTGTACGCTTGTGCCGATGTTTCTGTCCCTGAGTCCGGTTATCAGCGTGTCTCTGTCCATAGATGAGGGGATGAGTACGGGAAACAGGTGATATGTATGAAAGTGTTCGTCGGAGTCCTTTGTAAATGTCAGACGGCGGCTAAGGCCTTTTTTATAGGCAGCGGCAATTGCCCTTCTTCTTTCATTCATTGCGTCAAGTTTTCTCAGTTGAACGAGACCGACTGCGGCATGCATGGAGTCAAGGTTGCACTTATAGCCTAAAGCTTCAATATCATAAAACCATGTGCCGCGCTTTTCATACCGCTTAAAGGCCTCCTTGTTGATACCAAAGTAGCTGAGTTTTCTTATTTTCTCTATCAGCCGTTCGTCTTTAGAGGCTGCGAGGCCGCCCTCGCCCATAGCAAGGTTCTTTGTCGCGTAAAAACTAAATGTCGTAATATCTGATAAATTCCCAATTTTCTGTCCAAAATATTTTGTGCCGACGGCGTGGGCGGCGTCCTCGATGACGAATATGTCATATTGTTCGGCAAGGCTTGCCACAGCGTCCATGTCACATGGGTAACCGGCAATATGAACCGGAATGATGGCCTTTGTATTTTCTGTTATTAATCTTTCTGCCTTTTGCACATCTATATTTAGTGAGTCTTCCTCGATGTCACAGAGTACCGGCTTCGCCCCAGCCCACTCTACGACATGCGCTGTAGCGGCAAACGTCCATGTTGGGACAATAACCTCATCCCCAGCACCTATTCCCAGGGCAAGCAGCGACAGGTACAACCCGGAGGTGCATGAGTTAAGGGCAACCGTATGTACACCGCCCTCAGCGTTAAGATAGGCTGAGAACTCCCTCTCAAATTCCGCAACCTTCGGCCCCGTTGTCCACATCCCGGACTTCAGCACCTCTGTTACTGCCGCTATCTCATCAGGGCCAACAACTGGCCGCGCAAGCGGTAAAAAATCCTCCCTTATCACTTTTCGATGACCTCCCCTGTGCCCTGATTTCCCATCTCAGGATACCACGAGTCACAGTTTTTGCACACCGGGTCTGTCAGCTCAAGCCGCTCGTGCTGAGTTCTGAGGGCTTCATAGGCCGCATTTGTCCAAACTTCCTTAATCGAGTGTGTCTTAATATCACCAAGCGGGTTGCCGTTCCAGTCATGGTTACATCTGCCGACATTGCCGTCGTCATAGATAAGCATTTCATATGTGGGCATTACGCAGGGTTTGCGCTGCCCCCTGGGGTTTTGAATAGCCCCAAAGACGCCGTCCTTTGAGTGTTCCTCGTAGACCCGGACACGGTCAACCCTGTCCTTCCATATTTCCTTAAATACGACTACATTGTCCTCAGGGGTATGCTGGGTCCTGACCATTGATGCCTGTGTCTTTACCCTGCCCTTGTTGAAGTCAAGAAATTTTAAAATCTTCTGTTCCACGTCTTCGTACTTTGCCGGTACACGCGTGTTGTCATATGCAGCCGGGGCGTCAAGGCTGAATGAGATAAATGTGACGGCCCTGGTTATGGCCTCGAATTTCTCTTCAGTCAGGAGGGTTGAGTTGGTGGCAATCTGTACCTCTTTAAACTTACCGGCAATGATATTTAAAATCTCTGTAAAGTTGCGGTGAAGCAGACTCTCACCCCTTCTGTGCAGGACGATGATAGTATCGGGGTAGTGCCTTGCCTCTTCAATGATTTTTTTAAATAAATCAAGCGCCATAAAGCCGCTGAGGTCTGACAAATGACGGCGCGGGCAGTACACACAGCGCAGATTGCAACTGCTTACCAGCTCTATCTCAAGCCGCTTAGGAAAAATCAGGTTCATGTCATAGTCCGCGGTTCATTTTTAGAATTGCTTTATTATACAACAATGCGTCGAATATATCATGTGATGTAAAATTGTAACCCTGTCCTAAAAGGGCCGCAATCCTGCTGCAGATATCAAGGTCCCCTGGATAGTCCACAGTGAGGACAAGGCCGCTGAGTTCGTTTGGCCTCAGATTTACATCTATGAGTTTTATCTTGAAAATACCGGCGTTTTTTTTTATATACGGGGTAACGTGTTCAAGTTCATAGCTGTCTGCGGCGTGCCTTAGTGCCATATTAAGGGTGCTGACCCTGATTACCTCTGAATCCAGCCCTGCAATGTAGGTACCACTGACCGGGGCGGCATAATCAACACCCTCGGCATCAAGGATATTAAACATATTGTCTGACAGTGCGGGGTCAGCAAACGGGGAATCGCCACAGACACGACAGACGACATCAGCTCCATAGAACTCAGCAGCCCGGACATATCTCTCAAGCACATTATCAAGGCTGCCGCGAAACACGGGTATGCCCTCAGCACGGCAGTATTCATAGAGTTTGTCGTCAGACGGGTCATTTGATGTGGCAACGGCAACAATGTCGGCCTCTTTAGAGTTCAGACACCGCTCATATACAAACCGGACAAGCGGCACGCCTGCCAAAACGCTCATCATCTTTGCCGGAAACCTCGACGACGACATCCGTGCCTGAATTATAACGGCCTTTTTCATAAGCGACTATAACATTTTTCCTCTTTTGAGGACAAATAAACATTTTGAGGTAAACAGCCGATATATAGATGTGATGAGGAAGATTGTACGGCATGATTGTTGCAATACTAAATATATGAAGTATATGAATCAAATGCACCCGTGCAGGAGGCTGCTATGTTAAAGCAATTACACCAGAAGATTTTGAAAGAAGCAATGGTTGTATGCCTGGAAACAGAGGACCTCTATTTCTCACACCCACTCAACGAGAGGATAAAAGTTGTCTTGTATATCTATAACTTGTGTAAAAAATCAAAATGCCTGGTGTAAAATTGCCACAGGAGGCGGGGCAGAATGATTATCACTATAACGCTTAATCCCTCACAGGACAAGACACTGCAGGCAGACGGCCTGAAGCTGAACTCGGTCGTCAGGTCAGATATTTTAAAAATCACCGCCGGTGGCAAGGGAATAAACGTCTCAAGGGCGGTAAAAAGACTTGAGGGCGATTCGTTGGCACTGACTCTGCTTGGCGGGGCAACAGGTGTAGGGATTATCTCACTGCTCAAAAACGAAGGGATTGTATTTCACTATACGCCTATTGCCGGGGAGTCCAGAACCTGCCTGTCGCTGATAGATTCTGTGAAAAAAACGGAGACGGTAATCAATGAAAACGGCCCCTCAGTAACGCAGCAGGAGCAGCAGAGTTTCAAGTCAATGTACGGCCTTGCAATAGGAAAACAGGACATTGTAGTCATATCAGGAAGCGCCGCCCTGGGAATAGACAATGAGATATTTTTTGAGCTTATAGAATCTGCCCATGAAAAAGGCGCTGTGGCAATACTTGACGCAAGCGGTGACTTTTTGACTGCCGGGATTAAGGCCATCCCCGACGTGTTAAAAATAAACAAGCACGAACTGCAGCGCCTCGCCGGGAAACCGCTGAACAGCCGACCAAAGATAATAGAAGAGATGAAAACACTGTCGGGATTGGGCATTGACCGCGTGATAATAACTGATGGAGGGCATCAGGCGCTGGCGCTGCGCGGCAGTGAGATATGGAGCGTGCAGCCACCGCGAGTTGAGGCAGTCAGTACACTTGGCTCTGGGGACTGCGTAAGCGCTGCCCTTGCCCGTGGGATTGAACGCGATATGCCGTTTGAAGAGACACTGGTTGAGGCAATAGCTGCTGGGACACAAAATGCGCTGTCCTATGGGGCAGGTTTTATTGACAAAGACGGCGTCAAAAAGTTGTCGTCATTGACCACAATAAAGAAACTCTGATAATTCTGCCAACTCTCGCCCCGCTTACTGCATTAAATGTAAATGTGTCTATGTTACTTTTGATTAGTTTTCGGCTTCAATGCAAGTACACTATCGCGAAGTCCTGCGAATTCAGAGTACTCTGAGGAGGTTACTTCTTTTGGCCGCTCCAGAAGTTTAATGCACAGGTACTCTAATTTATCTAAATCACATCTATCACAGGCCGCATATCTGACGTTTTTTCTCATAGAAGATATTAATGTCAATAGCTTTCGGTTACTTTCACGTTCCCTGTTTATCTCTATCGGGGACGTGATGGCGCGGTACTCTATGTATAATCTATACAGCCTTCGGTTTTCTCTGAGGGTTAATCGTTTGCCCTTCAGGTATTTGGTCATTAACGATACCAGCGGTTTATTGTCTCTTAGAGTGAATATAAGATCACTGAGGCTGTATTCAGGATTTTGTTTGTCAGGATTTTCTTTATAATAAGCTTGTAATGCCTCATCCTTTTTTAAAAGGTATGTAAAATATTTCAGTGCGTCTTCCTGTTTGTCAAATCCATAGAAATATTCTGCAAGCTCGGTAAATCTATCAGTCTTTACGTCATGCTCTGGGCTCATAGTGATTACGTTATCTTTGCTTCTGTGATGTCTGTCATGAATTTCGTCTAATGATAATCTATATTTTATCCAATGCTTATCTAACGGCTGTCTCGTTTGGGCAAACTTTGTGATAACTATGACAAGGTATTTGTATAGAAAGGATAGATGATGAGTATGCTTGCTTGGCTGTTCTAAGTAAGAGGTACATAGTACCTTAAAAATATCAAGGAAATGGCTTACACTTTCTTTTTCGCGTCTTGATCTCCATGTCAGTTTATCACTGCTATCCCTGATATCCGACAATAACGTCAACCATGCGCGAAATCTGTCACGATTTTCATTTATTGTCAATTTCGTTGTGCTTGACTGTCCCTTATATGCAATGAACAGCCGGAATAGTTCCTTGTCGTGCAGTTTGCTTAAGGGTATCCCTTTTTCTTTACTCTTTATGTATGTCTTCAGTAAAAACCGAAACCTCCTCTTTTCTGTGATCGCAGAGTTAAGCTTATTTAAATAATCGTCGTTATATGGCTGCACCTGGTGCTGTTCTTTATAGAATTTTATAAATTCCATGTCTGCACTTATCTTGTATTTCATATAACCTATGTATTCATTTAAATCCTCATATGGGTCCAGATAATCTTCGATAAGCACAGCAGCACTCTCTATATTTAAATCGTTCTCACGGCTTCTCGAGATGATATTATCTATACTGTCAAGATGTACGATAAATCTTTTGTGTACGCCCTCTGTTTTTATATATTCTTTCCAACATTTTCTATATTGAGGGATTGTACGCACCACGTATGCGATAAGGTTGAAATAGACTTTAAATGCTATATAGCCATAGTAAGTCACTTTTTTGGGGTTATTCAACAAGTTTTCACACAAATGCATTAAATCATTTTTACAATTATTGACAACTCTTTTTTCTCCAGGCATTGCCCATTTTATCTTATATTCATCGCAATCATCCATTCTGTGTGTTAATATAAGTATTGCCCGTATTCTATCGCGTTCCTCGTTTATAGACTTGGGAGAGCGATGACTAAAATACATTGTATATAAGTTAAACAACTCTCTGTCTTCATCATCGTCTAATTGGATGCCTTTTTTATATTCGTTTAATAAGTAAATAAATCTTGCTTTTTCCTGTTTGTTGATAACTGAGGCGCTGGGTTTTATTTTTTGCTTCTTAAGATAGTCAATATCGTCATCTATGTCTGTGAAGCCATAAAAAACGCCAGCAAGTTCGGTGAACTTATCAGTATTCACATCGAGTTTATGGGTTTCTTCAAGATCACTTTTTAACTGGTCTTCTTTCCATGTGCTTTGTTCGTAAGGTGTATTTGACTCGGACGTTGGACTTGATGCATTCATGAATTCCCAATATTTTTCATAAAACATGCGTGTTTCAGGTTTTAAGGCTAATACTACTAACTGTATGAGACGACCAAGATGTGGAACGTTATTCAAATCTTCTTTAGACAATTCATTTGGACGTTCTAAATACTTAATGCATAATCGCTCACAATATTCCAGAAAATCATTTGTTTTGCACTTACTAAAGTATTTTTCCTTCTTAATTTGCTCATGTATATATTTATGGTTATCCTGAACATAGCTCTTTATACCCAATATGTACGTCAACATTGCACGCACTTCATTACGCCCTGCGTTAATTGACTCCTGTGAGCTATAACTATGTTTAGTAAAATAGCGGTTAAACAACTCTTTATCCTCTTTTAAAGTTAAATGTCTTCCTCCTTTTAGACTGTCTTTATATTTTGTATATAAAAAAGCAAGTCTTTTATTTGTTTTGAGTTTACATTTATACTCTTTGATAAATTCATCACTATTAGGCAATGGATACTTTTTCAAATTTCTTATTGATCGTCTATTGTAATAGACATCTTCTTTCGCAGAAAAGATGTCTTTATCAAGTTCATAACCTGAAAGATAAGCCGCAAGCACAGTAAATCTATCAGTATTTACATTGTGCTCACGGCTTATTGTAAGATTTTGTCTTATATCCTTATACCCTGTTCTCTCAACATACCTTTTACTGCATTTAACTGATTATCCAATTTGTCAAATGCATCTTTCGCTATGTTAAGCTCCTTATTATTCCCAGTCATACTTATAAGGTTATCTAGCTTCTCCCTTAGTATAACATAACTGTTCCTTAGCTTGTCGACAGTCTCTGCTTTGTTGCCTCGTATCCCTTCCTCAACTTGAGTTTTCAGATAAGAAATAGAACTATCAAGATCGTTGACAACTCCTTTAACCTCACGTTCAGCATTGGTAAGGAGAGTTTGCTTAACAGTGTTTGTACCTCGAGTACCTGGAAGAGACTTAGCTTTCTCTAAAGTTTTCTCGAGACCTTTAAGGCTTTCAGTTGCCATTTTAGTCCTTAAAGTAAGTTCTGTAGCTCTTATCGAGTTTGAGTCATTTCTCAGTTGCGCCAAAATCGCAACCTTCCCCAGAAGTTTAATTTTGGCAAGCGCCTTACCAACAACTGGTAATAATCCTACGACCCGCTCCCACCACTCCATTGGGGTGCCTGCTATCAGCGAGCTTCCTATAATGCCCTCAATGACCCCCTTAGGGATTCCCGTGTGTGGTTCTAAATCGAGAATAGCATCGACAATGGCTTTCCTAACCTCTGGATTCTTAAGTGCCTCTCTTAAGTCCGCCATGCTGATTTGTGAGATCGCCTTCATTACGCTGTCAACATAGCCCGGGTCATCTTTTCTGGCCTCTTCGATTATCGCTTTCTGCCTCTCAGCCTCAGCGTCTTTCTGACCGGCGTCTGGAACACTGTTCAGCTTCATCACAAAGTCTGTAGCGCCGGGGGCTACTCCGTGGGCAAACCGTACCAGCATATCGTCAGTCAACCTCGACCCACCTACTGTGCGGTAATAGTTCCAAAACATCATGTCGCCTTCAATCAGTTTCCTGGCGTTTCTGTAGGCAGATATCTGACCGCGTCCTTTTGCAAGTGTTTCATATGCCTGCTCTAAGTCCTTGCGGCCCATTCTTACGTCCATCGCGACTGCCTCGGCCTTATCCTTTAAAGGGCTGTCTCCCTGGATATTTATGCCGCTTTGTCTTGACGCCCAGTCCCAGAACTCCTCCTTCGCCTGTTCTAATTGGCTCGGGTTTTTAGATTCGCCGCTTGCCGTAGAGTGACCGCCACCCCGCTTTGGTACTCCGGGTTTGCTACCCGCGAATTTTCCATCCTCTGCCTGAATCCAAAATTCACTGTCCATTTACTCGTCCTCCTAAAATAGTAAAAATGAGATAGCAGGCACTAAGTGCTTCACGCATCCCTATATATAGCTGAAATTCGCATGAATGTGTGTTTTACCCAGTGTTTATGCCGATCTCCTATTCGCATGAGATGTGAAAATGAGGGGTTTAGACAGAAATACTACAATTTTGTAGGATGTGCCAGAGAGCTTGAGTTGCGCTTAAACTACAGCAGGGGATTTTGAAGGCGATACGGTCGATTATGCACTTTTGTCATTACTCTTCATTTTTCGTTCCCATTTTATTTCGTGCATACGATTATCTACTAATATTTTAGGCAGTAGGATAAAATTTTAGGGAATCTATTGACCATTTAAACAAATTCATGCTACTCTTATCTCCTTAAGAGAGCAGGTGCCAAACATGCTTACTCAACAGTTAAACACATGGCAGGAGGAGGGTATCCCCTATGTTGCAAGACGGTGTTAAGATGGAAGGCCCGATGGAGGGTTTAGACGACATACTCGCTAAGTATTACCAGAGCGAGGGCAGTATAGTCTCAATATTGCAGGACATGGAGGTCAGGTATGGTTACATCCCAGAGGAGGCCGTAATGTGGGTCTCTGAGCGGACGGGATTGTCTGCCTCGCGGTTTTACGGAGTGGCCACGTTCTACGGTCAGTTTCATCTTGTAAAGCCTGGGAAAAACGTAGTGAAGATATGCCGCGGCACGGCCTGCCACGTCAAGGGTTCAGAAAAGATTAGCGATGACATTCAAACCATGCTTCACATAGGCGTTGGTGAGACTACCCCTGACGGGAATTTTACAGTAGAGCATGTAGCGTGTGTCGGGGCCTGTGCAAGGGCGCCAATATTCATAGTAGGAAAAGATGTGTACGGGAAGATAACGCCGCAGAAGGCGAAAAAGACATTGGAAAAATATATGGGTGGTGAGGGAAATGGAAAAGGCTAAGACAGAGATAATCGTAGGAATGGGGACATGCGGGATAACGGCAGGCGCCTCAGATATCTATGCCCTTGCCGCTGACCAAGCAAAGGCAAAAGGGCTTGACGTAAAGCTGTCCTCGACCTCGTGCATTGGGATGTGCCACAGCGAGGTGCTTGTGGATGTGGTGGTTGACGGGTTTGCCCGCGTGACGTATGGCAATGTGACAGCAGCGGCAATAGAGGAAATAATCGACTCACATGCGGCTGGAAATGTGCCCGTAATGAAATATACCATCGCGCAGATGCCGTCATACGGGAAAGTATACGACGATATACCGGTGTTTGAGCGGCTTCCATACATGGACAAGCAGGAGCGTGTGGTGCTGTCAAACTGTGGATTCATAGACCCTCTGTCCATTGAGGATTACATAAAACACGGCGGGTATGAGGCCGTCAAAAAAGTGATTGGCGCGGGTGACCCAAATACAGCGATTGAAATCATAAAGGCATCCGGTCTGAGAGGGAGAGGCGGGGCAGGGTTCCCAACAGGACTAAAGTGGGAGTTTTGCAGCAAGGCCGTCTCTGATGTTAAATATATTATCTGCAACGCCGACGAGGGTGACCCCGGGGCATTCATGGACAGAAGCGTCCTTGAAGGCGACCCCCATGCAATAATCGAAGGTATGCTCATTGCCGGTTACAGCATTGGGGCAAGCTATGGCTATGTGTACTGCCGTGCAGAGTACCCGCTGGCGATAAGTAATCTGAAGGTTGCCATTAAAGAAGCGCATGAGAGAAACTTCCTTGGTGACAGCGTGTTAAACTCTGGATTCAAGTTCAATATTAAGATAAAAGAAGGCGCAGGTGCGTTTGTCTGCGGAGAGGAAACCGCCCTTATCGCCTCAATTGAGGGGCTGCGGGGAATGCCGCGTGCTAAACCACCGTTTCCAGCCCAAAAAGGTCTATGGGGCAAGCCCACTGTAATTAATAACGTAGAGACGCTTGCCAACATACCGCGAATAATCTTAAAGGGTGCCCAATGGTTTTCATCCTTCGGGACAGAAAAAAGCAAGGGCACGAAGGTCTTCGCACTTGCCGGTAAGATTAACCGCGGCGGATTGATAGAGATTCCTATGGGGATAACCCTGCGGGAGATAATCTACGACATAGGCGGCGGGATACCCAATGACAGGGCATTTAAGGCGGTTCAGACGGGCGGGCCATCAGGTGGCTGCCTGACCTCTGCGATGCTTGATACACCCGTAGACTATGAGAGCATTGCAAAGGCCGGCTCTATTGTAGGCTCCGGTGGTATGATTGTCATGGACGAGGATGACTGCATGGTAAATATTGCAAAATATTTCCTTGAGTTTACCCAGTCCGAGTCATGCGGCAAGTGTACGCCGTGCAGGATAGGGACGAAGCGGCTGTATGAGATACTTGAGAGAATTACCAATGGCAAGGGCAGAAAGGGCGACTTAGATTTACTTGATGCGCTCTCAGAGGACATTCGCGCTGCAAGCCTCTGTGGTCTCGGGCAGACCGCCCCAAACCCAATACTCAGCACACTCAGGAATTTCAGAGAGGAGTACGAGGCACATATTAACGAAAAGCGCTGTCCGGCGGCTGTCTGTAAGCCCCTGATAACGTTTACTATAGTGGAGAAGTCATGCACAGGGTGTATGGCATGTGGCAGGGCATGTCCTGTGAACGCCATAACGGGCGAGAAGAAGAAACCGCATTTCATTACGCAGGAGCTCTGCATTAAGTGTGGTTCGTGCTTTGACGTGTGTAAGTTTAAGTCGGTTCTAAAGATATGATAAGAATTAGGAGGATTGACGATGAGTATTAAATTAACAATAGACGGCAAAGAGCTTGAGGCACGTCCCGGCGCTACAATCCTTCAGACGGCCAGAGACTATGGGATATACATCCCCACGCTTTGCGACAATCCAGCCCTTGAGCCATATGGCGGGTGTCGGCTTTGTCTTGTCGAAGTAGAGGGAATGCCCAAGCCCACAACCTCTTGTACAACGCCGGTCACTGAGGGAATGAAGGTAAAGACCGTCACCCCGACAGTGGAGAGGCTGAGAAAAACGGTGATAGAACTCCTGCTTTCAGACCATCCCAATGACTGCATGATATGCGAACGGGCGGGGGATTGCAAACTTCAGGAGTTTGCCTATTTCTACGGGCTGAGAGAGAACAGGTTCTACGGCAAGAGAAGGCAGTACACGAAGCAGGACGAAAATCCATTTCTTGAGCGAAACATGGACAAGTGTATCCTGTGCGGCCTGTGCGTGCGTGTGTGTAACGAGGTGCAGGGTGTTGGGGCGATAGATATAGCCTACAGGGGATTTGATGCGAAGGTATGCCCGTCGTTTGAGAAGGACTTAGATTGTGAATTTTGCGGGCAGTGCGTGAGCGTATGCCCGACAGGGGCGCTTTCCGGGCGTATTTGGGCAAAGAAAGGACGGACGATTAACGTAAAGGAAGTCGAGACTACATGTTCATACTGCGGCTGCGGCTGTCAGTTGAATCTCCATGTCAGGGGCAACGAGATAGCCCGTGTCTCATCCAAACCGGACAATCATAACGAGGGATGGCTGTGTGTGAAGGGCAGATTTGGTTACGAATTCATAAACAGCCCTGACAGGCTTAAGACCCCATTGATAAAGAAAGACGGGAAATTCACAGAGGCAACATGGGATGAGGCTATATCATATATAGCGGCAAGGTTCAAAAAAATAGTCGAAGACCACAGCACGGACGCCCTTGCAGGGCTTTCTTCGGCCAGGTGTACGAACGAGGAGAACTTTCTATTTCAAAAATTTATGCGCGCAGTGATAGGGACGAACAACGTTGACCACTGCGCCCGTCTCTGACACAGCCCCACGGTGGCCGGTCTGGTCACAGTATTTGGCTCTGGCGTAATGACAAACTCAGTCCCTGAGACGGAGAATAACGATGTACTATTTATAATTGGCTCGAATACGAAGGAGAATCACCCGATTGTGGCGTTGAGAATGCTAAAAGCGGTGAAAAAGGGGGCAAAGTTGATAGTTGCCGACCCGCGGCGCGTACCCCTTGTCAAACATGCCCATCTGTGGCTCAAGCAGAGACACGGCACGGACGTAGCGCTGCTTAACAGCATGATGCACGTTATGATAAAAGAAGGTCTGGTAAACAAGAACTTCATAGAGGAGCGCACAGAGGGCTTTGAAAAGGCCGCCGCTGCCGTAGAGGAATATACCCCTGAAGTTGGTGAGAAAATAACCGGCGTTCCAAAAGAGAAGATAATCGAGGCGGCAAGGATTTATGCAGCAGGGAAAAATGCCGCTATATACTACACAATGGGTATAACGCAGCACAGCCACGGCACGGACAATGTCTACAGCCTTGCCAATCTTGTGCTGATGGCCGGTAATCTTGGGCGCGAGAGCGTAGGGCTTAATCCCCTGAGAGGACAGAACAACGTACAGGGGGCAAGCGATATGGCCTGTGCCCCAAACGTATTTCCCGGGTATCAAAAGGTAATTGACAAAGAGGTACGCGCTAAGTTTGAGACCGAGTGGAAGGTAAACCTCTCAGACAAGATAGGCATGACGGCAATCGACATGATGTACGCCGCCGATGCCGGTAAACTAAAGGCACTGTATATCATGGGAGAAAACCCTGTGATGTCAGACGCAGACCAGAAACACACCATTCATGCCCTGAAGAGCCTGGAGTTTCTGGTAGTGCAGGATATATTTATGACAAAGACAGCGGAACTGGCCGACGTAGTGCTGCCTGCTGCGTGCTTTGCCGAAAAAGACGGCACGTTTACCAACACAGACCGCCGTGTGCAGAGGGTAAGAAAGGCAGTAAACCCGCCTGGTGACGCACGCGATGACTCATGGATAATCATGGAACTGTCCCGCGCGATGGGATATGAGATGAACTATGGCAGTATGTCCGAGGTGTTTGATGAGGTCGGGCGTCTGTGGAAAAACGTAGCCGGCATAAACTACCGCCGCATCGAAGAGCGCGGTATTCAGTGGCCGTGTCCAACGACTGACCATCCGGGCACACCATATATGTTTAAGGGCACATTTCCAATAGGTAAAGCTAAATTCTCGGCTATAAAGTTTAACCCCTCGCTGGAGCTGCCAGACGAGGAGTACCCATTTACGCTATCAACGGGCAGGCAACTGCTTCAGTACCACACAGGCACGATGACGCGCCGCGTGAAGGCAATAGATAAGGCAGCACCCGAGGCATATGTAGAAATAAACCCTGCAGATGCAGGTCGAATGAGCATAGACAATGGCGCCATGGTGCGGGTTACGTCACGCAGAGGCTCAATAATGCTGAAGGCAAAGGTTACCAACGTGCCGGACATTGGGGTGGTGTTTATCCCCTTCCACTACAGCGAGGCCGCTGCCAACGTGCTGACAAACCCCGTATATGACCCAATCTGTAAGATACCTGAGCTGAAAGTCTGTGCCGTAAAATTAGAAAAAATACAGGAGGACCAAAATCATGCCGCTTGATCCAACAAAACACGCTGACTGGGAAATAGCCGAGGCAGCGGAGAAGAACATGAAGACAGTGTACCAACTGGCCGAGGAGTTAGGCCTGCCCAAGGATGAACTCCTTCCTCACGGGCACTATGTAGCAAAAATCGACTTTAAGCGCCTGCTAAGCCGTCTGTCCAGCAGGCCCGACGGCAAATACGTCGATGTCACCGCAATAACCCCAACACCGCTTGGCGAAGGGAAATCGACATCGACTATCGGTCTCGTACAAGGGCTTGGCAAGAGGAAAAAGAACGTCATAGCGGCAATAAGGCAGCCTTCCGGCGGCCCTACGATGAACATCAAAGGCTCGGCAGCAGGTGGTGGGCTCTCGCAGTGCGTCCCCCTGACCCCGTTTTCACTTGGTCTTACGGGCGACATTAACGCCATAATAAACTCCCACAACCTGTCAATGGTAGCGCTGACTTCCAGAATGCAGCACGAGCTGAACTACACGGATGACCAGCTTGCCAAGAGAAAACTCAGGAGGTTGGACGTAGACCCGCGCCGTGTGCAGCAGGGCTGGATAATGGACTTTTGCGCCCAGTCACTGAGAAAGATGATAATTGGAATAGGCGGCAAGATGGACGGCTTTATGATGGAGTCCCGTTTTGACATAGCCGTCTCGTCAGAGATAATGGCAATACTTTCAGTTGCTACAGACCTGAAAGACTTCAGAGAGAGAATGGGCAGGATAGTCCTTGCCTATGACAGGGCAGGAAACCCTGTTACCACTAAGGACCTCGAAGTTGACGGCGCTATGACTGCATGGATGGTAGAAGCGCTGAACCCGAATCTGCTTCAGACAATAGAGGGGCAGCCGGTGCTGGTTCATGCCGGGCCGTTTGCAAATATAGCAATAGGGCAGTCCTCAGTAATAGCTGACAGAGTTGGCCTAAAACTTGCTGACTATAACGTCACTGAGTCCGGTTTTGGTGCTGACATAGGGTTTGAAAAATTCTGGAATTTAAAGTGCCGCTACTCCGGCCTCAAGCCCAATGCCGCAGTCATCGTAGCAACCATCAGGGCGCTGAAGTGTCACGGTGGAGCGCCGATTCCCGTACCCGGCAAGCCAATCCCAGAGGAGTACAAGTCAGAGAACGTCGGCTGGGTTGACAAGGGCTGCGTAAATCTTATCCATCACCTTAAGAACGTTAAATCAGCAGGTATCAATCCTGTCGTATGTATCAACGCCTTCTACACAGATACAGATGCAGAGATCAACGCAGTAAGAAAGAACGCAGAAGCGGCAGGCGCAAGGGTGGCGCTGTCCAGGCATTGGGAAAAGGGCGGTGAAGGCGCCCTTGAGCTGGCCGATGCAGTAATTGACGCCTGTAACGAGACCAATAACTTCCAGTTCCTCTATCCGCTTGAGATGCCTCTGACTCAGAGAATCGAAAAGATAGCGACACAGATATACGCAGCAGACGGCGTGGACTACTCCCCTGATGCACTGAAAAAGGCGAAGGCCATTGAGACTGACCCTGAACTCAGCAAGCTTGGTACCTGCATGGTTAAGACACACCTGAGTGTCTCTGACAATCCAAACAAGAAGGGAGTGCCCAAGGACTGGAGACTCTTCGTAAGAGATATACTGCTCTTTAAGGGCGCGGGATTTGTCGTCCCCGTAGCCGGAGATATAAAGCTAATGCCCGGCACATCGAGTGACCCAGCCTACAGAAGGGTAGATGTTGACGTAGAGACCGGTAAAGTGAAGGGTTTGTTCTAAAGAAGACGATAAGGGAAGGATTTAAATCCTTCCCTTATAAAATCCCCATCTTCCTATATTTTTTGATATTGGTTGTGCAACAATTCAAATGAGCATGATAAAACAGTCGCTGACCCCAAGTATATCCTACAGACCATAGTATCCTAAGATTATCATAGACCCTGTCCTATAGACAAACAGGTAAGATTGAAGGTAGAATACAGTCATGGAAGCACTTACAATCGAACGGGATTTAGACTTAACGGAGATAATCAACGGGGAGGAAGTTGTGTCGCCAAGCCCTTTTAGTAAACACCAAAGAATAGTAATGAAGCTCATCATAGCAATAAACCGCCATATCGAAGCAAAAGGTTTAGGGGAGTTATACGTCTCTCCACTTGACGTAATTCTTGAGGAAGGTTTAAACAGGCTTCAACCGGACATATTGTTTATCAGGAAAGAAAACACAACCATCATTCAGGATTGGATACGAGGTGTACCGGACATGCTTTGTGAGATAGTTTCACAAGGGTCATTCCGATGGGATACCAATGTAAAAAAAGAGATATACGAAAAATACGGCGTACCGGAGTATTGGATAATCATCCCGGAGCTTAAAATATTTGAAGTCTTTACCATTGAGGAAGGCAAGTATAAGCTCTATTCCTATGCCGAAGGTGAGGGCGTGGTTACGTCCAGGGTTATTGAGGGGCTTGACGTCAATATCAAAGACATTTTCGAGGATAGAAATTGACTTTAGTGTCTACACTTGTCAGAGAATGCGCTGTTTGCCCGAAATTGATTAGCAACCTTAACCTTGCTTCATAGAAATGTGTTCAGAGATGCCTTCTTGTCAGGGATGAAAATATGGGATTCTATGAATGTGGACAGAAAATAGTGGCAGCGGTCGTTAAGGGGGGTCAGCGACAACTTTATCTTTTAACTATGAAAATAACGGTCGCTGTTCCTGCTTAACCCTGTTTTTCATCTGCTTACCTCCTAATGGGTTTTATCAGCTATATCTTAACCGATTGTCCCATTTTGAGGGTCCACTACAGTTTAATTCATGTTTTCGGTAAGTTTTGCTTTGTATAATTTAGCACAATGAGTATAATAATCATTTGCTTCTTGTCTAATATAATTACTTACTTTATTAAGACGAAATCCTATGAGTAGATATAATGCTGACAATAAACATATCAATAACTTGGCGTATAATACTTTCATAAGACTATTTGTATATAAATGATCAAATTCTGATGTCAAAAAAGAAAGAATTCCAACGGAACACCATATAAAGCATGATAACCAGGCAACTTTCGATGAATGGTTAATCATTACCCATCTTGAGTGCTCAAATAACGGAAAATGTTTATCTTCATCTCTTAGTATAAATCCTAATAAACCGAATATTTTCCTGCCTATTACCTTATCTGCTTTTCCGTCAATAATAAGTGATAGATTGCAAAAAAAGTCATCAGAAGTTTCATTATACTTATAAGTATATCTATATAACTTCATCGAATCCATTAAAAAACCAATAATAAGACCTGATAAAATCCACCCGATAACAGATACTAAAGACATATTATTAAATATAAACATAGTATTTATAATTAATATAGGAAAAATAACTAAGAGACATAGGGCATTGATACCCGGAAGAACATACCATATAAATAAGGGGATATAATTTTTCTCAACTTTCATGGTGATATTGATTTTGGAGAGAATTTATTAGCGAAATAAACTTATCAAACGGATAGTTATAAGAATTAATAATTTTAAAATTAATGTTGTGTCTCATATAGTCTCTTTGCAGGAGAAATCTTGCAATTGCACCCTCATCAGATAAATCATTGTATAAATTATCATCATATGTTTTTAAGATAGCGTCCTTTATATCTGATGGTAAAAATGAAAGCAAATCATCTACTGCTTTTCTTCTCGTATCTAAATTGATTAATGCTCTGATGGAATGAATAAATTCACATAGATGTGTTTCTTCAAGTCCTTGTAACAACACACATTTTATAGCCAACTCTGAGTCATAACCAAATTCAATTGCTATTACCAATGCAAAGAAAGATAATCTAAATGTCTGTTGTGCTATCGTTTCTGAATTATTATCTTGAATATTAAACCGTAATAGTTTTGCCTTGTATACAGCTTCTATAAAAGCATGTATTTTACAGTAAGAATTAAACATATGGTGCTCTTTGATAAATTTATATAAAGTTTTATCTTCACCCATTCTATCTGGTGCAGGAATTATTCCTATATCATTGATCTCTCGTTCATCCATTTTTTCGGCAAAAACTAATATAGTCCAGGCGTCCTTAGGCTTCTCGGATAGCAAGTCATTAATATCCATGTCAAAAGAGTTTACCCATTCTTTCTCCAGGCCTACCATCTTAATAATCTTAAAACCTGCATATCCTACCTCTTCCTTTATTGACTGAGGGCTAAAATATCTAATATGTTGTTCCTGAGATCGCAACTCTATTCTTTGCTGTGTTTCATATCTTTCCATTTTTTCCTTATGAAAACTATTCGGTACAGAAATAATCAAAAGACCTCTATACTTCAATACTCTAAAAGATTCCATTAACACAAATCGCGGATTGAAAACATGCTCAAGTACCTCACCTATTAGTATAACGTTATATTCCTCAGATGGTATATCCCAATACCAGCCAATATCACAAGGAGATAAAGTGTTAATTCTTCCCGACCATCTTTGATGGGCTTCTTTTAATAGGAAAGGGTTTATATCTATACCATCAACTATTGATGTATCGGGCATTTCCTCAAGGAAAAAACGTGAAAAACTACCTAACCCACATCCGACATCTAATACGTTAATTGAAATATCCATACTTGAAAGCTTATGTTCTTGTGTAAAATAATCCTTTATACTAGTGTCACGCTTCGACCAGCGATCATAATCTATACGTTTAACTCTTTCTGCAAGTTCCTTGCTTTGATGATGACAGCTTGACTCAAATCTTTGATAAGAAATTGACAAAACAGCTTGAAGGAAATACCGCTTTCTAACAATAGCATCCATCAGTTTACTAATAATATCATCATTGTTACATAAATCTGCCCAGCTCCAAAATTCATCAAGCCTTCTATGACCGATTTTTTCGTATTCATATGCTTGTGCCAACATTTCAGCAATATCAATCTTACGAGCTATTTTCGCCTGTAAACTTTCCTCTTTACAAAATTCATTAAATAATTCACCTATAAATATTTTACTTTTGTCCGGCAAATAGTCAAGCAGCTTATTTAAATACATAAATTCAAGGTCTTTATATGTTTCACCGATAAGTGATTGAGTAAAATAGCTTTTTAATCGAGGAGTTATGTCTCCAGTAAATATTTCTTGCATATCATGAACTAATGTCATAGCGAGAAGATTAGGTAAATCGATTTTAGGTAAATCGATTTTTGAATTATACAATTCTTTAATTAAAAATGAAAAGAACAATGTTCCAAAAGTGTGGTCTGAAACCATCTCAGGGTGTTCAATACCTTTTATCAGCCAACCTGTTCTCGGTTGCTTTGATAATGTGGCTACTATATCGTCAAGGGAAATATCCATAATTTTGTTATGCCTCTCTCATAATTAATGAGTTCAATTCCAATAGATTTCCAACCACCTGGCTATATACTAGACCAAGTAACTCTTTTTTGTCAATATTGTTCTCCCGAAAGGAGGTATTGGGACGTAAATAAATAGATATTCATAAGTATATTATTAAGAAGCTTAAAAAGCTGCTTGATTACAAACAGTTTGGAGGCAATTATATCTTCTACATATGTAGTCCTTTGTAATAGTGTCCATGAGATAATAGTGTCAGTGACTATTTTATCTTTTCAGCTAAAGAGGGATGTTAAAGAGAGGAGGGCTAAAGAGGTACAGCGACCGTCTACGTCGGTTAAGATGTTTTTGAACATTAGACAAAAAGTATTCTTTCATATAGCTTCTAATCACCGCCCGCTAACCTTGACTGGCCTGGGGCTCCTAATTTTAAACACAGTCGCATCAATTAGGTATCTTATTCATAGAACTCATACAATCAATCTAACAAATTGATTCTTATGTCAATAGGTGTTTTCCCGTCGGCCTCCTGACTCTGCGTGTGCCGTTGACACTTATTGTCTTTACAAAAATCCAGATAAACTGACATCCTTAGCTATTTTTCTCTATACAATTGGTGTACACCATAATGACTAAAATGGGGATAGACATTTTAATAGACGTTAAGTCCATTGCCTAAGTCTTTTTGACTTGGAACCTGTATAATACTGAACAGAGGATAGCACAATGCATTTTTATGTCAAAATAGAACATGCCGAAGATGGCTGTATAGTTGCGGAAGTACCGGCGTTGCCTGGCTGCGTATCGCAGGGTAAACCCAAGGAAGAGGCCATAGAGAATATAAAAGAAGCTATCACTGCATGGCTATGGGCTGAAAATCAAAAATCACATTATGCCGCTCAATGGAACAATGAATGTAAAGAGATAATAGTAGCCGTATAGCCACATGAGTAAATTTTCAAATATATTAGGTAAACAGCCAGAGAAGCTCAACTGGCAAATAGCATGGCAAACTCAGTTGAAAATTGTAGCAGGAGACTGATGGGGTAGAGGGAAGGCTCCTCCCGCCGATTAACCAAAGCACCTTTCCATGGTAAATGGAACGATATTATCGCGTCTAACTGTTCATGTCATAGTTTCTTAAGTTCAGCAAGAAGCAGCTCAGTGTTAGACAAATCTCCAACAAAGCTTCTATGGCAAAGGGGGCGTTCTATTAATAGCATCGGTGTTGCCACTATCCGTTCCCGCCATGCAAGCGATGGCCGATGATATATATCTATTATATTAAGTTTATATTGTCCTTTGAAATGCTCCTCGCATAATCTCGTTATATTGTCTATTGCCCTCATAGAAAGAAGTGTATTACCTGTCACATACAGCTTCAGAACATATTTCTCTTTTTCATCTTGAGTCTCTTTCTCAGGCCTGTTGATATCATATTTCATTGTGTTCTCTCATCACTACCTTAATATCAAGCCCTGCTGGTACCTTCTCTGCCTCAGAATAAAGCCGGAGCTTCCATGTCAGTTTTTCATCATTCAATTCGCCCTTTCTCAGCGATGACTTCTTAACAGATTTATTATCCAAAGCTTCCTCCTCTGCTGCCAGGAACATGTTACTCAGGCTGTCTCTTCTTCAAAATTTCGGCGGTTACCTTTTCTCTGATATCTATCCTTGCACTTTCCTGGGATAATATCATATCAATTTCAGCCTGATCATTGGCAATAGCAGACATCAACGCCTCTACCCGTGCCTCTGCCTCTTTTCGTTTTGATTCTAATTCACGCAGCCTGCGTTCCATCTTCTGCTTTATTATAAAATCATCCGCCCTGTCTTTTGCCTCCTGAACTATCCGTGCAGTTCCTGTAAGCACCATCCCTGAACCTGTGTAAGCGTCAAGAAGTTCAATGCCTTTGTCGGTAATAATAAACTCCCTTATCTGATTTGAATGGGACATTCCCCTTGATTTTATAACATAAAGCCCTCTTGTGCGCTCTCCGTTATATTCTAATGTCTTCAGGACTATCCATGTATCCATTAGTGATGAAATACCTATATCTGTATTATCAATGAATTCCCCTTGTGCAGTGAGGGTAGTGTAAATGGAAGTGATGTTACGAGATTTCATCAAGTCAACAAGCCTCATCATGAGTATCTTTACCTCATCATTGCTGCCTATATCACTATAATTGGAGATAGGGTCCATGACACACACTGATGGGTTGAATTCGTCAATCAGTTTATGGATTGTCACCAGGTGGTTCTCCATTCCGAAGGACGTTGGCCTGCTTGCATTGAACCTGAGAATGCCGCTCTCAATAAAAGGTTCAAGGTCAATGCCTATTGATCTGCTATTTCTGATTATCTGGTACATTGATTCCTCTGATGCGATATATAGGCAGCGTTCACCCCGTTGGCATGTTGATTTAACAAGATGTATTGCTAAACTTGTCTTTCCTGTGCCTGCAGTGCCAGAGACTAGTATAGAACTTCCACAGAAATAGCCTCTGCCGTCCAACATTGTATCAAGGCGGGGAATGCCGGTGGAAATATGCTCAGTAGACGCTTTATGTTCAAGCCCAAGTGATGTGATGGGGAACACCGATATGCCCGCTGTGTCTATAAGAAAAGGATACTCGTTCGCACCATGGGTTGAACCACGATACTTGACAACACGCAGGCGCCGGGTTGATCTCTGACCTTCTACCCTGTGGTCAAGGAGTATTACACAATCTGCAACATACTCTTCAATCCCGTGTCGTGTGAGTACGCCATCACCTCTCTCAGCTGTGATGATTGCGGTTAGTCCTTTTTCCTTCAGCCATCTAAATAGCCTTCTTAATTCCGCTCTCAGGATGTTATGAGACTGCAGCCCTGCAAACAGTGACTCTATGGTGTCGAGGACTACCCTCTTTGCTCCAATTGTGTTTATAGCGTACTCAAGTCTGATAAAAAGACCTTCAAGGTCATATTCCCCAGTGACTTCAAAATCTTTACGGTCTATATAAACATGATCAAGTATAATCTTCTTACTCTTCATCAGATCATTAATATTAAAAGCGAGAGATTCAACATTAACGACAATATCTTCCGCTGTCTCATCAAAAGACATGAAAATGCCTGGTTCATCATATTCCTTAGCTCCGTGAACAAGAAACTCCATTGCCAGAAGCGTCTTCCCGCATCCAACGTTGCCGCATACCAGCGTAGGGCGCCCTTTTGGAAGTCCCCCTGTAATCTCGTCAAGCCCATGTATTCCTGTCAAGGACTTCTTCAAATTATATTTCTGTACATCAGTCGTGTGGATTTTCTTACTCATCGATATCCCCCCTCTTTAGCATGTGTCAAAATATGTTCTTTGACATCAGATACATGTTATAGGCTCCTTAATGAGCAGTGGCGTCAAGTTAAGACACCCCGCACTATCATTGATTTCCGGTTTATGATTTCCGGTGATATTCAGCACTATATATTATAACAAATCCCAGTCTAAAAAAAGTGATGACAGGTCAGCAATTCCAGGGCAAACGCATTTGAAAATAGCAATAGCCATTTCGTCCTATAGATTCCAGCTTTCGCAGGAATGACAGGATAAAAAACATAGAAATGGTAGACAAAACCGAGCAAAGAACACCTAACAATATCATTCTATTCTCTTTTTTGTCATTCCAGCGCAAGCTGGAATCCAGGAAAGCATCGGTTGGAGCTAAGACTATAGGCAATTTCTGCCTAATTTTTCAAATGCGTTTGCCCTGTAATTAGCGGTGTTTGACAAGCAGTAGCCAACTATGTTATGTTAACTCACACTAAGAAAATATTCTACAAGGAGAGAATCTTATGAAGAAAAGAGTTGTTGTGTATTTGTCGTTGTTTTTAGTGCTGATACTGAGCGCTGGTCTGGCATATGCTGAAGGTAAAAAGAAGGGGTCTTCCAAGCGTAAACCAGGCGATATACTATACGTATGCAACTGCGGTGATACATGTACGTGTGATACCGTAATGACAAAACCCGGCAAATGTACCTGCGGGCAAGACCTTGTACAGATGCATGTACTGAAGATAGAGGGCGATGAGACACTCTTGTGTACGTGTGGAAAGGGCTGTTCGTGCAAACTGGACAAAGATGACCCTACGAAGTGCGGCTGTGGCAAGGTAGTGAAGAAGGTAAGCATTAAAGGGCTGTATGCGTGTGGCTGCTCCGATGGCTGTATGTGCAACACAGTGTCGGACAAGCCCGGTAAATGCCGCTGCGGCACACAATTAAAGAAAGTGTAATACCGTAATCACCATAACAAAAGGAGTATGTACGCATACTCCTTTTGTTTCACATTTTCCATATCAACTAACCGTAAACCGCTTAGATACCATTATGTCCCCCAAGCATAGCTTGACAAAAGTATTTTTGATATTGACAATTCATGGTCATCTGATTTAATATTACGGTATGGCTGATAATAATTTGCGAATGATGATTTTGCATTTTGACCAGAAGAGCATTGATGCTACAAAGGGGATATTGCAGTACTTGGGGTATGTTAGTATTACAGGGGTTTCTGTGCCTGCCAGGGTGTTTAATTTACTTAAATCTGAAAAGTTTGATCTGCTCTTTGCCGATTACAAGACTATTAGCATGTATGGCGAGGACTTTCTTGAGACCTTAAGGGAAAACCCCGGTCAGGTTCCAATTAAAGTTATACTCCTGATAGACAGCGAAATTGCGGTACAAGACCTCAAAAAAATGTACAGAGAGGGCATAACCGCAACTATAAAATACCCATTCCAGCTCAATGAGATGGAAAAGGCCATAGAAGACTCCATCAGGAGCGTTCCAATGGCCATTAGTAAGACAATCAGAAAGATAAGGGAACTGGACTTCTTTTCCTTTCTAACCGACGAAGAACTGATAGCGCTTCTGAAAATCAGCAAGTGCAGAAACTACAAAGAAAACGACCTCATATTTGAGGACGGTCAGCCCGGCGATAGATTCTACGTCATAGTGGATGGGATAATCATCATCTCACAGATGGTCAACAAAAGACGGGAAACTGTACTGGCGCGTTTAAAGCGTGGCAGCTGCTTCGGTGAGATGTCCATACTTGACGGCTCTCCACGAACAGCAAGGGCAAGGGCACACGATGACACCGTACTGCTTGAGTTTGACAGAAGGATAATGGAAGGCTATGACGACATTGTTACGCTTAAACTCTTCAAGAAACTGACGCATATCTTCAGCAGACGTCTGCGTGGCGCTAACGCAAAGATAAAACAAATGATGGCAGATCAGGCAAAGTTAAAAGACCGCTCGCATGACACCCCCGTTACATAACAGCACATAACAGCACATAACAGCACATAGCAGCCTGCAAAAACAATAATAGCTGCTGCCTCCACGCTTCAGTAATATTATTTGCTTGACAATTAACATTTATTGTGTTACTATAGATTATCTGGTAATGCTTATGTGCCAGATGAGGGCGGCTGCCTGAATCATTTTTTGTCTGAGGGGGAACTATGCAATACCTTGCAAACGAAAATAATCCGTTGAGGCTCGACATCGAAGGCGGTGAGGTCTATCTGTCATTTGCAAAAAACAAACTCAGAGAAATGAAGCGTTTGATGGCCATGAGGGGCATTTCTATTGACAATCGCGTCATAGACACAGGTGATGCGGAGATATTAGTCAAATCTATCCCCGGCATGGATTATATTCGAATCACAGGGAAGTCTGCTAAGGCCCGTGTCCTGCTCATATACATAAGAGACACATCCACTGAGCCTGACGCCTATGGTTACGAATTAGTCTATGTCACAACTGGAGAGGACAACGGTAGGGACTACAGGGCACTGCTCTATAAGTATGACAACAGCAGCGATGATGTGGCTGCATTAACTCCTGATGGTATGATGGGAGACGGACTGACAATCTCAGACACTGGTCTTACGCTGAACATCCACTCTGGTGATGGGGTCTATGCGGCAGAGCTGCCTTCTATTTATGTCTATAACGGCACAATAGACAATGCAGAATTTATGAAGACATCGTGGAGTTCGACTTTAGTAGTGTTATATCAGCAGAGAATCGTAGGCAGCCACTATGTCAGCAACTGGACAAAAACACAAGTAAACGGGAAGGATAAATTTATAGAAGATGCCGCACAGTTAATGCGTATATCCGGCAGCAGACACCCATACACAACTGACAGTGACGGCTATATAAATGCCTGCATGTTTAAAAATCAGCAGACATTGCTTGGCACTGGTGTGATGTACAGGGAGTTGACCCTGTACCCTGATGAGGAGTTCTATCAGCTCTGGAAAAACGAGATAGCATATAAATCAACACCGCAAGACAGCAGCTATGTTACCGGCAAGCTCATAGGCAGCGACTATATAACCGGCACCCCCTGGCAGACAGGATACAACTGGAAGACCCATCAGGTAATAGACGTTTTTGATAAAGACAACGCCCTTGTAAAAATCGAAAGCAATAAAATTATCAGGGGCAGCAATGTGCAGCATCCATTTACCTTGAACTTAGAAGTGACAAACAGGTGGTATCTGGATAAGACGCCACCGGAATTCTTTGTAACCTCAGATACATGGGTTTATAACGGCCAGACAGCAATCTTTGATGTCCTGTGTAAAAGGACAGAGAGGCTGATGGTGGGGGAGATGGAAATCGAAGAGACACAATACGAGGAATCAAGATATGACAGTAACCGGCTTGACTGGATACCGGGTGCGATTCCAGGGATGACGCTGGTAAGTCACTCAGGGGATGCGCATGGGGGCTTTGTAGACGGGGCTGTATCAGCAAGCGGAGGCATGACAGGCCCCGGTAAGTTTAATGCCACAGTAAAGGTTGAAGAATTTTTTAACACCTCAACAGGGCGCAACAATGTACGCATGTGGCCGATTTCTGTTGGGGAAAGGCACGAGGCCGGAAAAGAAGGCTACAGGGATATACACGTCATGGCCTTCGATAACATGGACGGCGCGAATACCTTTATTATCATATATCAGAAGAGCTATGTGTATTTCATGGAATCAAACGATACGCCAACCGTAAACGACGGCACAATCCCTAACCCGGTAATTAAGCATATAAGCAACCCTACGGTTACAACATACTACATCGTGTATAGAATAAAGAATGGCGGTCTGATTAAAAACACCTTATCAGGGGACATTCGGGCAGCATCGTGTCAGATAAACAACGGCTATATGGCATATACCTACTGCACCTTTCAGAATGATGTGTTCTCTTCAAGGACAATAGGTCTGGTTGACATCGAGACAGGGGGGCAGCAGGAATGGCAAATCGACGACAAGGACGACCGTCTTAGTGGTTTTCAACACCTCCACCACGCTGCAATAGGGATATTGTGAGCGCAAATAAAGTATTGCCAGCGGTTTTAATTTTATGCAAATAAGTTATAAGATATAGGCAGAGTGAATACAGTAAGCGTCATAGGGGCCGGCAGCTGGGGAACAGTTATAGCAAATCTGCTGGCATTAAAGGGCAATGAGGTTCGTCTGTGGGCATACGAGAAGGAGACCGTTGAATCCATTAAGGAGACAGGGGAAAACAAGTTATTTATGCCCGGCCTGAAGCTCTCAGCACGGCTCATACCAACAGACAACCTGATAGAAGCGGTTGGGGCGGCAGAGTATATCATACTCGTTGTGCCGACACAGTTTATCAGGGGCATATTACAAGTGCAGGCATCTATTGCCCCTGACACGCTTATTGTTACCGCTGCAAAGGGGATAGAGCGCGGTACGCTTAAAACCGCCTCTGCAATAATCAGAGAATTCACCGGCAATGAAATAGCAGTACTCTCCGGGCCGAGTTTTGCCGATGAGGTGGCAAAGAAAAGGCCAACGGCCATCACCCTCGCCATTGCAAGCCACTCTAAATACGGACATGCGCTACAGGAGATGTTCTACACTGAGTATTTCAGGGTCTATACGAACGAGGATATTATAGGGGTTGAGCTTGGCGGGGCGCTGAAAAACGTCATTGCAATAGCCTCCGGCATATGTGACGGGCTGGGGCTGGGGCTTAATGCCCGTGCTGCATTGATTACACGGGGGCTGTCAGAGATAATCAGGCTTGGTGTAGTGCTTGGGGCTAAGGAAAACACATTTTCCGGACTCAGCGGTCTGGGAGACCTTGTGCTGACATGCACAGGAAATCTGTCGAGAAACTATACGGTGGGTCTGCGCCTGGGCAGGGGTGAGACTCCGGCTGAAATCCTCTCTGATATGAAGGCAGTGGCAGAGGGTGTTGAGACCTCAGCATCGGCCTTTGCGCTTGCCAACCGTGCCGGTGTGGAAATGCCTATTGTCGAACAGGTTTATAGAGTGATTCATGAATCCAGGGACCCGGCTGCGGCTGTACGGCATCTCATGTCAAGGGAGTTGAAAGAGGAGTTCAGGCATGGATGAGGAGTTCAGACATGGATAAAGAGGCGATTAAGGCACTGCTTGTCTCACTACAAGGCGGCCAAACCACCGTTGACGAGGCGCTGAATAAGCTAAAACATCTGCCTTATGAAGACCTTGAGTTTGCGAAAATAGACCATCACAGGCACCTCAGAGGCGGCATTGCAGAGGTTATATATGGAGAAGGGAAAACCGCCGGGGATGCCATCGAAATAGCCCGCAGGATATATAAAATGAGCGGCAGGGTGCTGATAACCAGGGCATCACAGGAGATATACGACGGCCTTGAAATCGATGGCGCAAGGTACTATGCCGCATCGAGGATAATCGAGGCAGGACAGGGGCGCACACAACTGGGACGAATCGTTGCAGTCAGCGCGGGCACGGCGGACATACCGGTTTGCGAGGAGGCATCGGTGACGGCCTCTTTTCTGGGAAGCAAGGTGGAGAAGCTCTATGATGTCGGGGTTGCAGGACTGCACAGGCTGCTTAACAACATGGGTATTTTTGAAGGCGCCAATGTAGTAATCGTAGCAGCGGGGATGGAAGGCGCGCTGCCCTCAGTAGTAGGGGCGCTTATAGACAAACCAGTCATAGCAGTGCCAACCTCTGTGGGATACGGCGTTAATTTAAACGGACTAACGCCCATGTTTGCAATGCTGAATTCCTGTGTGCCCGGTATAGCGGTTATGAACATAGACAATGGTTTTGGGGCTGGGTGCCTTGCTCATAAGATAAATACCCTGGCGGAGCGCGGTTGACAACCCGTGACAACTAGGCAGCCCGACAAATCATCGAAGAAACGCCTGACAGTTGAAACAGTTGCCTCCTTCCTGCTGAAAAGGCGGTTGATAACACAAGAGCGATACACAGACATCGTGGCAAGGGGCGAGGAGCTGATACTCAGGCTGCAGCAGCTTAACGAAGCCGGTGGTGCTAAGAACTCCTCACAGGGCATCGGGGTCATTACTCCGGCTGAGGCAATTGCCGCCTTAGAGCTTGAGATACCTGGCGCAAAGGGCAAACTTCTCAACGAAGACACCATAACCGAAGTAATAGCCACAGAGACAGGCATACCGTACAAGAAGCTTGACCCAATTAAACTCGCGCTTGATGTGGTAACAGGGCATATCCCACGCCCCTTCGCCTTAAGGCATATGATAGTGCCGGTTGAGAACACTGCCGGGGTAATCACGCTGGCTGTAATAGACCCATACGATATGGAGGCAGTAGAGAGCCTCAAACACGCAAAGAATCTAAAGACACGCCTCGTGTTAAGCTCAAAGACCGATGTGCTGAGAATCGTCAGGGAGTTTTTCGGGTTTCATTCCTCAATAGCGGCGGCACAGGCAGAGATGCAGCCCGGCGTTGACCTTGGGAACCTTGAGCAGTTCGTAAAACTCAAAGGACAAGGGGAAATTGAGGCCACAGACTCACACATAGTCAGGGCTGTAACGTATCTCTTTCAGTACGCCTTTGAACAGCGGGCAAGCGATATACACATCGAGCCAAAAAGAGAAAAATCCATAGTGAGACTGCGTATCGACGGCATCCTCCATACAGTTCACTCAACCCCGAAGGCAGTTCACGCCCCTATAACCTCGCGAATAAAAATGCTCTCCCGAATGGATATAACTGAAAAACGCCGCCCGCAAGACGGCAGAATAAAAACCAATCACAAGGACAAGGAGCTTGAGCTGCGAGTATCAACGCTGCCGACGGCCTTTGGCGAGAAGATTGTCATAAGAATATTCGACCCCGATATGCTTATGCAGGATATTGAAAAACTGGGCTTTTATCCCCGTGAGTATAAACTGTATGATTCATTTATCAAAAGGCCAAACGGCATAATATTAGTCACAGGCCCAACGGGAAGCGGCAAGACGACCACTCTGTACTCATCACTGAGGGTGTTGTCCAGCCCCGAAATAAACATTGTAACAATAGAAGAACCTATCGAGATGGTCATCGAGGAGTTTAATCAGGTCAGCGTACAGCAGTCAATCGGTGTTACATTTGCCACAATGCTTCGCACCATCCTGCGTCAGGACCCTGACATCATCATGGTTGGTGAGATAAGAGACAAGGAGACCGCAGACAACGCCATTCAATCTGCCCTTACCGGGCACCTCGTCCTCTCAACGCTGCACACAAACGACTCCCCGTCCTCTATTACACGTCTTTTAGACCTGGGCATTCAGTCATTTCTCATCTGTTCAACGCTCATAGGTGTAATCGCCCAGCGTCTTGTCAGAAAGATATGCATACACTGTAAGCGCCAGCGTGTGTTGACAGAGGACGAAGCGGGATATCTGCAACTGGATAAAAATACCACACACACAATAAGTTACGGCGAGGGCTGTATAGAGTGCCGCGGCACAGGCTACAGGGGCCGAACCGCTATCTTTGAGGTGATGGAGTTTACAGAGAGGGTGAGAAGGACACTTTCGGACAATGCCGACCTCAATGCCATATACAGTGCAGCAGCAGCCGATGGGATGATAACCCTGCGCCAGGCCGCAATTCGTAAAATGCTCGAGGGCATCACCACCTACGAAGAGGTCATATTTATGACGTAAAACCGTAAACTGACTCTGCTGCCCAAAATGAGTTATTCAGAGAAACATTTTTGGAAAGGCTCCCGATAGTGATGCTTGTTAAGCGGCACAATAGCTTTGTTACAGGATAAGAATCCTGGCATGTCAATCCATTATCTTTTTATAATGTTCTGCCGCTTTCTTTAGTCGGCCGGATGGTAATTCGGTATCCAACAGCGCCGAGAGGAAGATTTTGCTGTCTTGCTCATCCAGCACCATAACCTCATCATGTTCCTTGACGACTTTTGTTGCCACAGCTTGCAGCGTGGATACAACAAAATCAGTCAATGTGCTGCCCTGCAGTTGCGCTGCCCGTTTAAATAAGCGTTTTTGTTCGCTGCTGACCCTAGCCTCCAAGCGTTCACCTTTCGGATTAAATTCCGTTGATGGCATAGTATTTACCTCCTATTTTCATATTGTACGACATATAGACGTACAGGTCAAGAGGCGTCAGCAGCAGTCGCTGCCGTTATTTCCCAAATGAGCAGACAGGATACTTGCATTCCTTACAGTTCAAACACAGGCCGCCGTGTCCCATCTCAGCAAGTGCGCCTCTGTCAATGTACTCACCAGCCAGCACGCGCGGCAGCAACAGGTCAAACACCGTTATCTTGTGGTACATACCGCAGGCCGGCATACATAGTATTGGAATCAGCCCGTCACCGGTGGGTTTCTTCATATACGCAATCAAAAACATGGCGCCGGGAAGCACCGCTGTACCGTAAAACACGTCTGTAACCGGCAGTCTGCGCACTGCTGCCGAGGTGACATCATCAGGGTCAACTGAAAGTCCACCGGTAGTTATCAGCAGGTCTGCCCCGCCTGCCGCAAGCTCTGTAAGTTTCCCTGCTATGAACGCCTCGTCGTCCGGAGCGAAGTACTGCCCAACAATAAGACCGTTAAATTGTTTTATCTTATTCCTGACCACAGGCAAAAATGAATCCTGTATCTTGCCCGTATAGACCTCGTTTCCAGTTATGACAACCCCAACCTTAGGCCGCCTCATCCCCAGTACTGACAATGGCGCCTGCCCATCACCGGTATCCTTATTCAAAGCGGTATTGAGCGCCCTCTCAATGATTTCTTTTTTTACCACAAGCGGTATCGCACGCACACCCCCAACCGTTTGGCCTTTGGTCACCACAGAGTTCGTATGCAGGGTTGCACACATCACATCGCCAAGCATGTTGAACTGCAGAAGTGCGTCCTTGTTGACCTTAAACAGGCCGTCGATTTCTGCGATTAGGGTTATTTTCCCTTCTTTAGGTTCGGGGTCGAAGGATACGCCGCTTGTACGGTCCCTTGTCAGGGCATTAGCCAGAGCCAGAGCAGCATCGTTTTCATGGAGTTCATCTGCTGCAATGTCAAGCAGGAAAAGGTTCTCCTTACCAAGCCTCTGAAGGTGTTCTATGTCCTGGTCTGTAACCACATGACCTTTTTTAAACGCCCTGCCCTTAAACTCACCCGGCCTTATTTCAGTAATGTCGTGAGCAAGGACAAGACCAACCGCCTGGCTCACCGGAACTATTTTTGTGCCCTTACCCATGTCCACCTCCATATTTTAGTTTGTAAATACATATATATATTTTTGACAGCGGGCTATAGTTTAACGCCTCAGCATCAAATTTGTATACAATATCGTCATAATAAATAAAATCTATAACGCCGGTGAGGACATAGTTTGCCTCGATATAATTTCTTGCCCAATCGAATATGTAAAGCGGTGTGTTTTTTAAAGGAAGCCATGATGCCGGGATGTTTACAAAGACTATGAAGGCAGGCATGGCCTTTTCAATCTCAGCGGTCATCGCCTTTTGCATTTGCAGATTATACGGCTGGTCTTCCATAAGCCCGTACATATAAATATAACCGGTTGCCGAACGAATACCGGAATAAAATAATATCTGCGGCTCTGAACCCAATATGGCAATAGTGTCACCGTCTTTGGTGCGGCTTTTGAGAAATTCTGCTATCTTAACCGATTCGATAAATGGATTCAAAGTGTAGATTTTGCGGGATACCTCCATAGGAGGCAGCTTAAAATATATTTCACCCTGCACTGTAAATGTAAATATCAGGCTTGATAATAATACGGCAATGGGAAGCGTATAGATTATCTTATTCTTGAATTTCGCTGTCAGCGCGTTGTTCAGAAGCTCTATGCAATAAGCTGCCGATATAGAAATCGCCGGAATAATTAAAACAAAGTAATGTTCCCTGAAATATAAACCCGGCAATATAGACATGAATGAAAATATAAAAAAAAGCAAAATGAACAGCCTGTGCGGGGCTGTGGTCTTAATTTGTGATTTAATCAGGACAAAGAAACCTGCAACGCCAAAAATCCAGAATGCTGTAAAATGTTTGACCATTCTTGGCGCCATAGTCGTAAATCTTTTCAGTCCATCAAATAGCGACAGACTTGATACATATTTACCAGAGTAAGTAAAACACCAAAACCAAAAATTACCTAACATCCCGCCTCTGTAAATTATAAACAATGTAATCGCAAACGGCAGTGCGGACGCAAGCGTAAGGATAATGGCGTTGATTATAAAATTCTTAATGCTGACCCGCGTAATGTAGAGATAGGTGATGGCAAAAAAGATAAAGAATATCCCATGCTGTTTCATCAGAAAGGCCATTCCCAAACACAGGCCAGAGGCCGCCAAAAGCCATGTCTTGTTATCTTCTATTGCCACATATAAAAAATAAACGCCCCAAACGGCAAAAAAAACAACAAAATGTGTAGCGTGAGCCATAAGGCCAAACACCGGCACACTTACAGAAATGACTGCGCAGGAGGCAGATGCTAAAGTGGCAGCCCGCTCGCTGATAAGCCTTTTAGTTAACATGAATAATGCTGGCAAGACAGCCAGACTTACGACTGTCAGCCCTAAATGAATGCCCGCAATACCCTTGCCGAATATGGACATAATCACATAGTACATGAAGGCAGTGCCGGGGAGTTTCATGCTGTAAGCATCTTTATACGGGATGATGCCCTGAGCAATGAGCTGCCCCATGTAGGCATACTCACCCTCGTCTCTTTCCAATGGAACGCCAAGCAGTCTGAGCCGAATAAAGACAACGGTTAATATCGTAAGGATAAAAAAAGACCAGTACAGCAGACTAACATGCTTTTCATCGGGAATACTGCTCTCAGCTCTCATAGCGGTATTATAACTGTAACGGTCTAAAATATCAAAACATATCCTGTCATGTGCTCACACATTCTGCATAACTCAAAGGTCGCTTAAGAATATAGTGATGAGTAAAAACATTGAAACTATACTGATACTCTTCTATCAAAAATACAACCACAACTACAATGATATAATGTATTTTTGATAGAAAAAAACGAATGAAAGGGATACCCATGTCTAAAATCTTGATAAAAGCGCTACTGTCCATGTCTGTTAAAGACAAGAGGATGAACTCAGGGAAAAACAATGGTCTGTTGTGGCTGCCTCATGATCACAAACCTGAAAATCGATAGTTTATGGACAGACTCTATATAGCCAATTCCTAACGAATGCCTTCATAGACACCTCTTTGTTACCCACTGAGTACCTCCTTAAAATTGGGACACAGACCCTATAGGTCAGTGTCCCCGTGGTATGGTTAATTATATGTTACTGTTTTGCTGGTACCCAGTTCGCCCAGTGTTTCAGCATTTCCCATCTTCTCCTGGCATCTGCTTCGTTTTCCTTCATGAGCATTGCTGCCCTTTCCGGGTTCGAGGACTTCAGAGACATATAGCGTGTCTGCGAGTAGGCATAGTCGGCTATGTTGAAACTTGGCTCCTTGCAGTCTAACTGCATCGGGCTTTTGCCCTCTGCCTCAAGAGCCGGATTGTACCTGTAAATCGGCCAGTAACCGCAGGCAACAGCTTCTTTCATCTGATCTACAGCCTTGGTTAGATTAACGCCGTGCGCTATACACGGTGAATAGGCAATTATTAACGATGGACCGTCGTGCGCCTCCGCCTCAAGCATTGCCTTTATTATCTGCGAAGGATTAGCTCCAAAACATGTCTGAGCTACGTATACATTGCCGTAGGTCGCCATTATCAGACCTATCTGTTTCTTGGCGGTTGACTTACCGGCGGCTGCGAACTGTGCCGTTGCGCCCCTTTGGGTTGCCTTTGACATCTGCCCGCCCGTGTTTGAATACACCTCGGTGTCCATTATCATTATATTGATGTTTTCGCCGGAGGCCAGCACCTGGTCAACTCCGCCGTATCCTATGTCATACCCCCAACCGTCGCCGCCAAGTGCCCATACGGACTTCTTCACGAGATAGTTTGCGCATGATTTAAGCATCTTCGCGTCGTCTGAGTTGTCATTTGCAATCAGTTTAAGCAGTTCATCGACCCTGCCGCGCTGTTTTTCTATGGCCTCCTGATGGGACTGATCGGCATTCTTAAGCTCATCTAACAGCCCCTTTGCGCCGGAGTATGATGGGGCAATGCGGTCAAGCAGCTCTCTTGCCTGCTTTGCGAAATAATCTACCGTCTGCCTCATACCAAGTGCGAACTCGGCGTTGTCCTCAAACAGTGAGTTTGCCCACGTCGGGCCTCTGCCGTCTGATCTTTTTGCGTATGGCGTTGTGGGAAGATTACCACCGTAAATAGATGAACAACCGGTTGCATTTCCAATGTAGAGGCGGTCACCAAACAACTGGGTGAGGAGTTTTATATATGGAGTCTCGCCGCAGCCGGAACATGCACCGGAGTACTCAAACAGAGGCCTTACCAGCTGTGTCCCTTTGACCGTCGTAAGTTTAACCTTGGACTGGTCTAACTCTGGAATCGATAAGAAAAACTTATAGTTTTCAGCCTCGGCAGCACGAACCCCAGTAAGCGTTGTCATGTTGATTGCCCGAGTTTCCGTTCTCTTTCCAGCAGCGTCCTTTTTGCGCCCGGGACATGCTTCAACACATGAGCCGCACCCTACGCAATCCTCAGGGGCAACCTGAACCGTGAACTTCATACCCTCGAACTCCTTACCAGTTGCCTTGACTGATTTAAAGCCTGCTGGTGCGTTGGCCAAATCAGATTCGTTATATGCCTTAACTCTTATTGAACCGTGAGGACATACGAAGGAACATGTAGCACATTGGATACATGCATCAGACTCCCAAATCGGTATATTTACAGCAATGGCACGTTTTTCATACTGAGTAGTGGCAGTCGGCCAGACGCCATCGTCAGGAATGGCTGAGACAGGAAGAGTATCGCCCTTGCCCTTTATTATTGTTGCCGTTACATTCTTTACAAAGTCTGGGGCATCGTCAGAGACTGCCTTGCGCATAGTCAGCTTGCTGGTTGCAGTTGCCGGGATTGGGACCTCAACGATATTTTTCAGCGCTACATCAACGGCTGCATAGTTCATATCGAGGACCTTGTCGCCCTTTTTATAGTATGTCTTCTTGATTTCTGCCTTGATTGCGTTAATCGCCTCGTCTTTAGGGATGACGTTAGAGATGACAAAAAACGCGGTCTGCATTATCATGTTGATTCTTGAGCCAAGTCCTAGTTCTTCCGCTAAGGCTATAGCATCTATTATATAAAACTTCATCTTCTTGGCAATCAGGCTCTCCTGCACCTCGATAGGCAGATTATCCCACACGGTGTCTTTGGTGTCTGACGTGGTGAGCAGGAATATGGCGCCCTCTTCGGCATTTGCCAGCATGTCGTATTTCTCGAGGAACGAGGTATTGTGGCAGGCGATGAACTGTGCCTGGGAGATGAGATATGGATTAGATATCTGCTCTTTACCAAAACGCACGTGGCTCGTGGTAATCGACCCTGATTTCTTTGAGTCATAGACAAAATATCCCTGAGCGTAGTTTTCTGTCTCGCCGCCTATGATTTTAATTGTATTCTTGTTAGCTCCAACCGTACCATCAGCGCCAAGTCCGTAGAACATTGCGCGGAATACGTCCTTACCTTCAATGTTTAAGCCTTTGTCGAATTTAAGGCTTGTGTGAGTTACGTCGTCGTCAATACCGACAGTGAAGTGGTTTTTCGGCTTGCCCTCCGAGAGGTTGTCATATACGGCCTTTGCCATGCCGGGGGTAAAGTCTTTAGAGCCGAGACCGTAGCGACCACCGACTATCTTTGGCCAGCTCTTTATATTGCCTATGCCAAGCTCCATTGCCTCGCCAATGGCTGTCCTTACGTCTATGTACAGAGGCTCACCTACCGCGCCCGGCTCTTTTGTGCGGTCTAATACAGCAATAGCCTTAACTGTAGAAGGAAGCGCTGAGGCCAGGGCTGCCGTGTCGAATGGCCTGTAGAGTCTGACCTGGATAAGACCAAGTTTTTCGCCCTTTGCGTTGAGATAATTTATCGTGCTTAACATCACGTCGCCCGCTGAACCAAGAATAACGGCTACGCGCTCTGCATCCGGCGCCCCGTAGTAATCGAAGAGTTTATACTGGCGGTTGACCAGACCGGCGAACTTGTCCATTGCCTTTTGCACTATGCCTGGGACTGCATTGTAGTATTTATTTACTGTCTCACGGCCCTGGAAATATACATCAGGGTTCTGTGCCGTACCACGCATTGTGGGATTGTCTGGTGAGAGTCCCCTTGACCTATGGGCAAAGATATGGTCGTTGTTAATCATCGCCCTCATGTCGTCAAAGGTCAGCTCTTCAATTTTGGCCTCTTCGTGAGAGGTTCTGAAGCCGTCGAAGAAGTGCATAAACGGTATGCGTGACTCAAGAGTGGCGGCCTGGGCTATCAGCGCAAAGTCCATTGCCTCCTGCACGCTCTTTGAACAAATCATTGCAAATCCGGTTGATCTTGCGCCCATAACGTCGCTGTGGTCACCAAATATCGACAGACCCTGTGCGGCCAGCGAACGGGCAGTGATGCTGAATACGGTGGGGGTTAATTCACCCGCAATTTTGTACATATTGGGGACGATTAACAATAGTCCCTGTGATGCAGAAATAGTCGTGGCAAGAGCACCGGCAGCCAGCGAGCCGTGTACGGCACCGGCAACTCCGGCCTCTGACTGCATCATACCTACCTTTGGAACATTACCCCAGATGTTGACTTTGCCAGCGGCGCTTTTAGCGTCGCAGTGCTCGGCAATCGGACTCGATGGCGTTATCGGGTAGATCGTTATGATCTCGCTTGTTGCGTGAACGACATGCGCGCACGCACCGCAGCCATCCATTATTACCATTTTTCTGCTCATGATACCCTCCGTTAGTTTGATTGAATAGTTATATTTGACACGATAACCGTCAAATTATATCACTGCCCGTCTCTTTATCAAAGTACAAGTATAAATGAACAACATAAATAATTTCAAGTGATTTAATTTATAATTTCGTGTATAATCTGACCGTATGGATGATTTAGCGGCAGAATCGGACAAATATTTTATGGAATGTGCACTGAAAGAGGCACTGAAGGCATTTTCGGCTGGTGAGGTACCAGTAGGGGCGGTAATTGTAGACGCCAAAGGGCAGATAGTCGCCAGTGCGTGTAATGAAAAGGAGCGGCTGCATGATCCGACGGCACATGCCGAGCTGACGGCAATACGAATGGCGGCTGCACGGAGTGCTGAAGGCTGGAGGCTCAGCGGCATGACCCTGTATGTGACAAAGGAGCCGTGTATAATGTGCGCCGGGGCGATTGTAAATGCGAGGCTCAGTCGTGTAGTATATGGATGTGCCGATGTAAAGGGTGGGGCAGCAGGGAGTCTGTTTGCGCTGTGTACGGATGAGCGCCTGAACCATCGGGCAGAGGTCACAAGGGGTGTGCTTGAGGGTGAGTGCGCCGGGCTTTTGAAGGATTTTTTTGCAGAACTACGGAGAGGTTGCCGAGCGGTTTAAGGCGGCGGTCTCGAAAACCGTTGTGGGGGTGACTCCACCGGGGGTTCGAATCCCCCCCTCTCCGCCATCTTAATTATATATTTTTTTCTTTATATTCCGAGTTCAGATATATGCAAACCAAGCTGTTGTCCGTGGAATTGACCCCCGAACGGAACGAATCCGGCAGCCCTAACTGCAATCCCACGAAGATAGTTATAAAAACGGTAGAGACAGAAGGCGGCAGATTGTAAAAAGCCGCAAGCGGAGCGCCAAAAAGCAGCAGCTCCCCCGGAATGCCTGGCACCCCAAGCCCGATTATAATAACTATAGGGATGCTCATCAAAAGCTCAACAAAAGAAAGCTCAACCCCGACTAATTTCGCCACAAACGCAGCCATCACAAACACACATATCGAAGTTCCGTTAATACCTATATAACTCCCAATGGAAACGGTGAAGTCTTTTACCATTTTATTAATATCAGGAAAATGCTTATTAACCAAAACAAGATTCAGAGGCATGGACAATGACTCTGAGGCTGTGGCAAACAAAAAAGGAAACATCTGTATCCAGTAATTTGAAAAATAGTGCTTAATGGAAAACCCGCTTACGGCCTTCCTTATAAATAAGACAAATCCAAAATGCCACAGCAATGTAGCGATGCCAACCAGCATTGATATAGCGATATAAATACCGAACAATCCCCCCGCACTGTCAACCGCAAGCGACATGCCAAAAACTTTAAACTTGCTGAAATCTAAAGCGTTTGCACCTTCTTTCATCATAATATTGTTTACCTCGGCAGGAAGGTAATAGATGTAAACCCCAACCATAAACATGAAAACCGGTATTAGCGGAAATAGTATATCGCCAAATTTCTCAATCAATCTGGTGGGAACGCTGACTATCTTGAAGATTAAAGGAAACTTGCTTGACAACAAAGAAACCACAACTGCCAATGCTATAGCATATGAAAATGAATTTTGCGCCAATGACATTATCATCGTAATGACCGACCCTCTGAATTCATTGAATGAGCCATTAAACGCCTGCGGAAAAAACGATAGTCTCAGGCAAAGAGAAGTGAACACTACCGCCCAAATGCAGGCCAGCACCCTGGTCTTTAAAAAAAACAAAATCGACCGCGCAGCAAACGCCCCCCTGCTCTCTTTCAAAATAAAAGACAGAGAATAGGTCAAAACGAGAAAAATGACTAAAGGGGAAGCATACTTGTAACAACCGATAAGCGAGGAAAGCCCTGATGCAACATAATTACTTAAGGTTTGTGATAATTTTGCTGCCATTATGCCTGAAAAAAGAAAGGTTATGGCTATCACCGGCATTAATGCCTCAAGCTTTCTGGAATTAAATATAACTCTATAATTCACTGCTGCCCTCTCTGGCTGCTGTCTGTTACTGAAGCGATGTTTGCATATTATGACCGACCCCTGTAATGGTTTCGCTGTTAATGATAACATATGTGTCAACTTTTTTCCACATTGCGAATTGCACCCAGGGCAAACACTTTATTTTGAACGTTACGATTTGTTATAGTACTGCTATGGTTGAACACAGCAAAGCCGTACTTCATGAGGACTTCATAAATGGGTCATAGTGTCGCCGCCGTTTTTTTTATGCTGTCCGTAGGGATTGCCCTTTTAATATTTGGGGCAGATAAGTTTACATATTGCGCCGAACGCATAGGCAAAACCCTTAAACTCCCAGGATTTATTATCGGGGCTGTAATAATATCAATAGGCACGTGCCTGCCCGAGATGATAGCATCAATATTTGCTGTTATGAAGGGAACGACAGAAATCGTTGCTGGCAGCGTCATAGGCTCAAATATAACTAACACTTTTTTAGTACTCGGGGTAGCCTTTTTATTCTTTAAAGGCGAATATGTAAAAATCAATCTTATCAGCCTGGATATCCCGTTATATATCTCTGCCACTGCCCTTTTTATCTTTATGACCCATGATGGTCACTATGAAGCAGCCGACGGAGTCCTTTCTCTCTTCGGTGCGGCTATATATATCTGGTCGGTGTTTACGAGAAAAACCGACTCTGAGCAGGAGGGTGAAAAAGAGAATGAGGGTGAGGCCGCCCCTGCAACTGCGTTTACATACGTCCTGCTTGCCATCAGCGCCGTGATGCTGTACTTTGGCGGCGAGTGGACTGTCGATTATATCAATGAAATAGCTGAAATATATCACATTAATCAAGGTGTCATAGCCGGTACGGCCGTTGCCATTGCCTCCTCTTTGCCGGAACTTATGATTTCCTTTAAGTATGCAAGAAAGGGTAAGCTGGATATTGCACTTGGAAATATTGTTGGTTCGGGGATTTTTAACTTTTTCTCAGTAATCGGAGTGGCCTCGCTGTTCAGCTATTTTACGCCCAAGCCCGGCGTGCTTTTAGTAGCTGAAGATACTATAACTAAGGGATTGCCGATGATGGCATTCGCCGCCATCATCTTTACCTTTGTCGTTATCGACAAGAAGCCGTCAAAGTATGAGGGTGCTATGTTTTTACTAATCTATGTTTTTTATCTTGGGTGGATGCTGAAATGGTTTTAAATTTAAAGGGACTGGGAAAGATCGAAATAGGTTTGCTGGACTACCTGTTAATTTTCGTCCCCGTTGCGGTGTATCTTGAGCTTACACACGGCAGCGGGACATATATTTTTGCTGCATCGGCAATTTCCATTATACCCCTGGCTGCAATTATGGGCAAGGCAACCGAACATCTGACTGAAAAGCTCGGCCCGGGGTTAGGTGGATTTCTCAATGCAACATTTGGAAACGCCGCAGAGCTGATTATCGCAATCATTGCGATTAAAGAGGGGATGTTTAGTGTTGTCAAGGCATCGATAACGGGTTCGATAATCGGCAATATATTGCTTGTCCTCGGACTTAGTTTCCTTGCCGGAGGGCTAAAACAGAAATCTTTGAAATTCAATGCAACGGCAGCTAATCTAAACTCTACGATGCTGATTCTCAGCACTTCCGGCCTCGTGGTTCCAGCCGTTATCCATTCGCTGTTAAAAAACCAATCGATAACCAACGCAGCTATAGATGGCCTGAACAACACAATAAGCCTGGCCATTGCGATAGTACTATTTACTACCTATGTGTTCAGCCTTGTGTTTTCACTAAAAAGCCACAAACACTTGTACGGAGCTGCCGATGAAGAGGCAGAGGGCCACAAAGGGGCAGAGGGCTGGAGTACCGGTAAGTCCCTGTCCGTACTTCTGGCGGCAACGGTTGGTATAAGCTTTATGAGTGAATTTTTAGTTAAATCTCTTGAATCGGCAACTAAGTCGCTAGGGATGAACGAGGTATTTGTTGGAGTTATAGTTGTGGCGCTGGTTGGTAATGCTGCCGAACACAGCACAGCAATCTTTATGGCGCTCAAGAATAAAATGGACGTTTCGGTCTCGATAGCTATTGGCTCCAGCTCTCAGGTAGCCATGTTCCTGGCTCCTATCATGGTGTTTCTAAGCTACTTCATTGGTCCTGCCCCAATGGATTTGTCTTTTACTGCCCTTGAGACCCTATCCATAGTGTTCTCCGTGCTGTTGGTCAATTTTATCTCCGCTGACGGACAGACACATTGGATGGAAGGGGTACAACTGCTGGCACTATATGTAATTTTAGGCATTGCATATTTCTTTATTTATTAAACGAATCGTGAAAACCAGGGGGACACAATGCTAAGAACGGACGGTGATTTCGATCAAATCACCTATTACAGCACATCGGAAAATGTCTTCAGGAGTGATGACCATGTGGCTGTCCCGGCAGCTAAATCTGCCGTTGTCAATATAGAGGAATACAAAAAAGACATCCATAAAAATTCGGCTGTTTTTTTAGAGATTAATACCTCTTTGCTCAAATTGCAGCTTAAATGTGTAATTAAACACTCAATAACGGGACGGCTTCGTTTTAATATTGCTCTTTTGGCGTCATATAAGGATTTATGTGGAACGCTGGGCAGCTATCTAAGAAAACAACCTGGTGTGACCGATGTAAACATTAACCACTTCTGTGGGAGTTTTACCGTTGTTTACGATAAGGATGCCGTTCGCCCGGATATAATCATGGCCTCTGTCTCCAGCCTTACGCTCACTGACGTTGTGACTCTGAAGACGTTACCAGCGCTGTCAAAAAAAGAGGACAAGGACATATCTCTCTCATATTTTAAGTGGGCATCGGCTGCGACAGTCCTGAGCGTCGCTCTTGGCGGCATTCCACCACTAGCGCTTGCCATAGTCTATCCGGTGATTATATATATCGGCATACCAGTCTATAAACGTGCATACAAGTGCTTAACAACTGAACGTAGGTTTAACGTTGACTTTCTTGATGCTGCCGCTTTGACAGTAGGGATGCTTACCGGAGACGTTATGAATGCCTCAGCTATGGTGTGGTTGATTCACCTTGGCGATTACATTCGTGATCTCACTGCGTCAAGCTCGCAGCGAACCATACGAAAGCTCCTGGATTTTCAGGAAAATTACGCATGGGTGGTACGGGGTGATGTTGAGGTAAAGGTACGGGTTAAAGATATTGAGGTGGGTGAGATAGTTTCCTTAAATGTCGGAAATCTTATACCGGTTGATGGCCAGATAACCGAGGGTGAGATAATCGTGGACCAACAGGTGTTGACCGGCGAATCATTCCCTGTTCATAAAGAAACCGGAGATACAGTACTTGCTGCAACCGTTATAAAGGACGGCAAGGCCTACGTAAGAGTGCTCAGAACCGGCGATGACACAAAAGTGGCTCAGGTGGTTAAAATGGTGGAAGAAGCGCCAATTTATGAAACCAAGATACAGAACCACGCCGAGAAGTTTGCAGATGGAATCGTGGCGCCTTCGCTTATCACAACAGGTTTAATTTTTGCTACTACATTAAATCTTTACCATCTGGCAGCGCTTCTCACAGTGGATTTCGGCACCGGAGTAAGGGTGTCGGCGCCAACTGCTGTACTGTCCTGTATGATCTCGGCTACATCGCATGGGATATTAATAAAGGGCGGGAGTTATCTGGAAAAACTATACAAATCCGACACCATAATATTCGACAAGACCGGGACGCTTACAACCGGAGTAATAAAAGTGGAGGATGTTACTGCTTTTAACGGCTACAGGGAAGAGGAGATAGTCTCATTTGCGGCTACTGCGGAGCTTCAGATGACGCACCCTATAGCTGAGGCTGTTGTAAAACACGCTGAGGCCAATCACATCAGGCTTATGAGGCGTGATTCGGTTCAGTACTGTGTCGGGCGTGGCGTCGATGCCTGGATTGCTGGCAAAAACGTACTTGTCGGAAGCCTGAGAATGCTTGAAGAAAACGCTATACCCACAGACGGCGAGATTGCAGACATCACCGACAGGATTATCAGCGACGGCAAGGCGGCGCTGTATATTGCGATAGATGGAAGGCTTGGCGGTATTATCTCCTTCAGAGACCAGATACGCAAAGAGGCTAAGTCGATGATAGACGAACTTCACCGTGTAGGCGTTAAAAACGTAATCATGCTTACAGGAGACGTGAAAAAAGTGGCCTATCCTGTAGCAAAAGCACTGGGCATAGACCAGTGCATCGCCGAGGTACTCCCTGAGCAAAAGGCAGATGTCGTTATAGATTTAAAGAACAAAGGGCATATAGTGGCCTTCGTTGGCGATGGGATAAATGACTCAGTAGCGCTTTCCTATGCAGACATCGGGATTTCAGTAAAAGGAGGCGCTGATATTACAAAAGAGACTGCCGGGGTAATACTGCTTGACGACAATCTTAACAAGATTCCTATGGCCTTTGAGATAAGCAAGGAAACCATAACACTCATCAAGGAGAATTATACCATAACCGGAGGGCTTAATGCAGCGGCTTATGCCCTTGCAGCCTTAAATCTGATATCTCCTGTTCTCAGCACTCTTATCAGCAATGGCTCGGCCATTATAGCGTGTTTAAACGGGATGAAACCTATAATAAGAATGAAGCTAAAGGGGCGTTGACATCTTGCAATTAGTGAACGCCATATGTAATACTAAATAAATCAATTGATTAAAGGAGGTATGGTATGGAGGAGTTATTGGCCGGTATTTTTGGTGGGGCAGTGGTTTATGTTGCAGGCAAGTCTGATATCATGCGTGGTGCCTTAAAGGGGATAATAAAGATGGGATATTCAGTTGCAGATGCCGTTACGTCCGGTGGAGGAGAGACCTTGGAGTCTCTAAAAGATATTATGGCTGAAAGCAAGGCCGAGTATGAAGCCGTAAAAGCCGCTAAAGCCGAGGCAGCAGTCAAGGCGTAATATGGGATACGTAATTGCAGGGATAGTTGGGGGACTGGTCGTAGTTTTTTTTATAAAGATGGTTCCTAACAGAGGTTTCATCAAGACTCTGATAAAGCTCTTTTATTCGTTGAAAGACGCCTTACTCTCTGCCTTAGGCCATTCGTATGAGGAGTTCAAAGATATAGCGGCAGAGAGCAGGGCAGAATACGAGCTTGAGAAGATTAAAGAGGCACAAACAAGAGCCACTCAGAAATGACTGCCGCATTCGGACTCAAAGCGGCCCATTATATAAGGGGCAGACTCAGGCTGAAGGTTGAAACCGATATGGATATGCGTGTCTTTTTTATCTTTTTGAGTGCTGCCATAAAAAGGGTAAATAAGATAAAAAAGGCGCAGTTGAATCGTTTTGCGGCATCGGTGACACTCTATTTTGACGACAGCGGCGAAAATGACAATGCCCGTGAAACTTTATTGGTGAAGCTTGGCAGCGAGATTGATTTTATCATGTCGCTTTCAAACTTTGCCAACGCTTACGAGGAGATATTAAATGCCCTGTGTTTCGATGGCGCAGATGAGATGGAGATAAATATCGAAGGTAATTCAATCTCTGTAGCGTATCCGGCGCAACAGGTAGTGAAATCATTTTTGGCCTCAAAACCATTCGCTAAGGACACCGTTCTTCCTGCATCTGTTATATCAGCAGGGCTTCTTACGCTTCTGCTGGCCCCTGCGCTTCCAACCCCTGCGTGGCTGGTTCTAATGATTTTCGGCTATAGTTCCCTTAAACAATACGAGTCCACTAAGGCGATAGAACAGCTCCTGTTACAAACACTAAAGCCTGAGCAAACTACAGCCAATGGATAACCCTACCGCACCGTGTGTCTTGTTTGAAGATAGTTTAGGGCCGATTGAAAATTTAAGGGCCATAGGAGCTGACATATTCATTCCTGTTGAGGTAAAACATTCCATTCCCGGGCGTCTGAGGGTGGTATCTGAGGCATTCAGATTAAATAAGGCACTTTTTGATGCCGTTAACACAAAACTCCTCACACTGTCCGGTATAACAGGGACATCCTTAAACGGTAGTTGTGGCAGCCTGACCATATTCTATGACGAAAAATTAATCAGCGAGCCTTGCATCTTAAGGAATCTGAGTACTATCAGTATGTCAGATACCAGCAGCCATTACAATGAATCGCCGAATAAATCGCCGGTTGAATCACTGATTGAGCAGGTCAGCAAACCTAACAGGTTATATGAGGCTGTCGGCGGTGTGTTGGCCGGGGCTGGAGTAATTGGCGTCATAGTACCGGGTATCCCTGGCATACCGATTTTACTTCTTTCTGCATATTTTCTGTCGAGGAGTTCTGGTCCTTTATATAAAAAACTGCTTGAAAATGAATACATAGGTAAGTACCTGAAGAAAGCGGTTACCCCTGCGCCTTCCGGCAGCTTTAAGAAATGAAATTAAAAAAAATTGATGTGTTTGATTCTTTTTGCACCCTCTTAAAAGAAAAGAGAGGCTCGATGCTCTACCTGGCCCCTGGTGACAGTCCATATATAAGAATCGGAGATACCATTTCAAGACTCGACACGGTCGCTCCGATTGATAAGAAAATGACCTCTGATTTTGTCAACTTACTCATAACCCTCTCAATCGCAAAGATTGAAAAACCTGTAAAGGAATCAAGCTTTAACTATGAATCCAAAGCGGCTGGGACATTCAAGGTGCTGGCAGCCAATGGTCATAATGGTTACATGCTGTCAATAAGCCCTATTTATCAGGAGATACCTGAGCTACACTCTTTGGATTTGCCTGACGTAATCAAAAATCTTGTACACACACAATCAGGGCTTATACTGGCAATCGGAAAGCACAATTCCGGCAAGAGCGAAACTTTGGCTTCATTTGTTGATTACATAAATAAGCATTATAACAAGAGAATCATTGTGATGGAAAATCCTACCAGGTATTTTCACAAAGACTGGCTCTCGATAGTAAAGCAGCCATTTGTCAGTTTGACGGAAGTTTTTGATTCTTCAAACACATTTGAAAGAACAATAAGTGAGGCATCGGTGCTTGCCATCGATGGCTTTTCGATGTATGAGACATTAAAGTTTTCTCTTTCAGCCCTGAAAAAAGGTCTTTTGGTAATAGCTGCGATACGTGCAAATGGCGGAGTCTCCGAGGCTCTGAGACTGATGATTGAGTGCTTTCCTGAAAACGACAGACACACAGCAAGAAAAGTTCTCGCAACGACCCTGAAAGCGCTGTTTTGGCAAAATCTGTTACCTGGAGGTACGGCAGTTGTACCCGTCTTTGAAATACTCCTCAACGACCCTGTGATATCGACTTTGATATACAATGAACAATATCATCTACTAAGGCCCACAATGGCAGCAGGGGCAGGCAGAGGGATGAAGAGCATAACCCAGGCACTGGCTGAGGCCTCAACTGCAGGGATTATCAGTAAAGCGGTCATAGAAAGATTCAGGGAATATAGTTATACCTATTATGTCAATCCGGTAAAAGAGGCATATTCTTGAATGGAGGAAAGAGGAAATGGATGATATAGAACACAGATCAGAGGGTGAGGATTTTATATATAAAATCGAGGCGACCAAAAAGCCCAAGGCCGATGCACCTGAGATAGTTAATTATTTTATAGCGGCACGTGAGATAAACGCATCTGACATTTATTTTTCTGTTGATGAGTGTCCCGTACTCAAACGGCATGGAAAGTTTTATAAACTCCTGGAAAGCCCTTTTTACCGTAGTGAGGAACTCAAACAACTGGTATACGGGATTTTAAATAAATCCCAGATACAGCAATTTGAAAAGCGGCTGGATATGGAGCTGATGTACGTAAGCGACTACACCGGGAGTATCAGGATTAACCTGTACCACGCTCAGGATGGCATTGGAGCGGCGTGCCGTATAATTCCACGCAAAATCCCTGAGCTGCATGACATAGGGCCAAAAGAATCGCTTGAAAAGATTGCTGAACTTGACGACGGTTTAGTGCTGATAACAGGAGAGGCCAGATCAGGCAAATCCACAACTCTTGCCTCCATAGTTGAACATATAAATATTAACAAGAAGAAATTTATTGTGACCATAGAGGATATTATCGAATTTCATCATGCCAACCAGTCTTCTCTGATAGAACAGCGCCAGGTTGGTGTCCACACGCTTGAATTTTCAAACGCAATAAATGCCGCCATCAGAAGCAAGGCAGACGTAATAATTCTTACCGATGTACAGTGTAAAGACGCCATAAACCTGGCCATGAACGCAGCAGAGGCAGGTACCCTGGTAATTGCAGTGATGCGGACATTTGGCGGGTCTGGCGAGGCAATATTCAGAATGCTAAACTATTACTCTGAAGGAGAACAGCGGTACGCAAGATATCAACTCTCAAGAGTTTTAAGATCAATCATTTGGCAGCATCTCCTGCCTCTTAAAGACTTCAAAGGGACAGTTCCGGCGATGGAAATCTTACATAACACGAAAAAAATATCTGAACTGATAAGGACAAATCAACTGGAGAAGATCAACAAAGAAGTTGGAAAGGGCAGCGCATTTGGGATGCAAACAATGGAGCAGTCATTTGATTTCCTTAAAACCGTTCACGAACTTGAGGAGAACGTATCACTTGCATTCAGGTATGGAAAGTACCTGCTGGCATTATTGTGATGGCGGAATGTGACCCATCAGGGCATTGTTCTTTTTTGAAATTTTAATTACCCTTTTATCTTCAACAACTGGAGATGTAAATATGGAACAAGTATCAGTTGATAGTTTTATTAAAAATGCAATTGACATACCCCAGTTGTGCAAAATCATCAATGGTATAATGGAAAGATATAAAATATATCTCGGTGTAAATGTCGTTGTCGTTGTAATCAACTGCCTCGATGAGCAATGCACTACAGTCATTGACAATATCAAGTATGGGATGAGAATGTATTATCCAGAAATATCAAATAATGATACGTTGATTAAAATAGAAATGTTCTACAATATGCGCCTTTTTGGAGGACTATTTTTACCTCATATAAAGACTTACGAGAGCCTGATGCCTGCTGCGCATCATGTGCCGGTAAAAGAAGACGATAAGTTAATGATTTTAAACCTATCACACATTGGCTATGACGCAAACACAAAGGAGTTTGGCGCATTTATAAGGTATGGACACAACAGTTCCACAGCGGCATGTGGGGCTATAACGTCTTGCTATGACCAAATACTCAAGGGCATGAAAATGCCGTCGGACTCAGACCTGAGAGCCCTTAGCAGGTATATAAAGAAGACTATTTCAACTCATAATATAGAACCGAAGCCGCTTGGCTATGATCTATTAGATGTTACTGTCAATGCATATAAGGATCAGATTCCTTGGATGAAGAAACAACTGAGAAAACTTGCCCAAAAAGACGAGATAGACATCATTTACATTGGTGGAATTGAAATCGATACCAACAAGGAATCTGACAGTGACACTAATGACAAAATAGTGCTTATGGATACATTCATCGTTAATCAAAATGGTAATATCATAGCAGCAATTCTCAATGAATAAGAAAGAAGGCGTAGAATAAGGGGGTACAAAGGAAATGAGAAATATTTTTCGCAAAGAGCGCGGCAAGTAGTGTCAGAATATTGACACTATATTTTTAGCATATCATTATGATATGTTTATTTATGAAGATAAAAAGACATCTGTCCTTTGGTGCGCAAGCGTTTTCAATTGGGAATTGCTGCAGGCCTGCCATTACACTTGACTTAAATACCTATATCATGGCATTCTATGACTTCAATCACAAAAGGAGTAATGCTATCTTAATTATGGGGGGCATAATAGGCTGCTATGAATAGTAAGAAATTTACCAGTTTTAAGACAAAGATACTCTTAGTGATTGTTATCGTGATGTCTGTATTCGGAATAGTTCTCACTGCTGATGACTACAGGAAAGGGGAGATAAAGATTATTAATGACGCCAGGGAATCTATTGTTATTTTCGAGAAAGTATATAGCAGTGAGTTACAGTCCAGGAAACAGGATTTGTCCATGTCTCTTGAGATATTATTGTTAAACCGTGAAATTCGAACCGCATTTGCCAGTTGTAACAAGATGGCGCTTAATAATTTAACTGTGGATTATTTTAAGAACAAACTCAAAGCAGAGTACGGAGTCAAGCAATTTCAATTTCATACCCCCCCCGGCCACGAGTTTTTTTCGCGTTCACAAACCTGAAAAATATGGCGATGACTTATATAGTGTCATGTCAACTATGATATGACGTAGTAATTGTGATATACTATCTTCATAACCGACAAGGAGGGGTGGATATGAAGTAGTGGGTATTAGGGACACATCCAATACTGTGCGGTACAGGAATTGCTTAACAATTTACGGTAGAGGTTGAGAGCAGTCCTAAAGCTACAATTATCAGCA
>LNQR01000116.1 GCA_001541255.1 Candidatus Magnetominusculus xianensis | reverse complement strand
TTGATACCCCGCACCTCCGCAGCAGACTCATGCCCCCCTCAAAGAATGGGGGGGGCATGACTGGTTTTATTATGACACAGTCTGGAAAGCGGGAATCCAGGAAACCATCTACCAGCGCTAATTTCATGGGCAATATCTGCTTTATTTTTCTAATGCGTTTGCCCTGGGTGCTGGGGTTTGTAATAAATACTGGATTTATGTTATATAAGAGAATGGAGGCTGGAAAATTCAATGTTGTTCTTGGTGCCGGGGCAGCTGGGCTGGCAGCCGCATGGCAGCTTTCGGAGTCTGGAAAACCGTTTTATGTCCTTGAGAGAAACCCCATGCCGGGAGGTCTCTTGTCCTATCACGAGAAAAACGGCAATGTCTATGAATACGGCACTCATGTCTTCCACACCGACAACGAATCCTTCAGACAGCGTATTAAAGCCCTAATGGGTGATACCCTGTTCGATTTTGACAGGGCTGGAAAACTACATATCAATTTCCAGGGCAAGTACTATCGTTACCCCTTAAACGGTATAGATATTATCAGGAATCTCCCGCTGAAAACCGCCGTCCAATGTGTTTTCAGCCTAGCCACCTCCTATTTGAAATTCAGAAAACAGCCACAAAACTCCGCCGAAGTCTTGCAAAAACATTTCGGCACTAAACTCTATGATATATTCTTTAAGGACTATACCCATAAATTTTGGGGCAGACCCTGTGAGGAACTTGACAAGACCTTTGCACTCGAACGAATCCCAAGGTCAGATGTCCTAAAAATCCTTCATGACATCTTCGAGAAACTTGGCATAGACCGTATGTTCAGCGGCCACAACCTTACCGAAAGGGTTATCGGGAAGCTATATTACGCCCCAAATGGTATCCACCAATTGATTGACACCCTGGTCGCACATGTCACGCAACGCGGCGCCATCATAGAGACCGGCATACATATAGAAAAGATTATCACTGACAACGGCAAATGCTCTCTCATACAATACCGCTTGCCAGACAATTCGATAAAGCAGATACACGTGGACAACATCATTTCCACTATTCCCATAAAGTACCTGGTAAATCTGTTCTCCCCGTCCCCCAACCGCGACGTGACTGCTGCCGCCAACCGGTTGAGCTACCTCCCTCTTACCGTTTGCGGCCTGCTGGTAAAGAAGCAGCAAGTCCGCAACGCCATATGTACTTATTATAGGGACGCCATTTTTAACCGTTTGAGTGAACCGACCGTTCACGGCCTTGTTACCGTTCCCCCGGGGAAGACTATTTTACTGGCAGAGATGACCGATTATTCCATTAAGATGGCAAATGTGGCATCAGATGGTGAAATCATATCGAGGGTAATTGCCGATATTGTCAACAAAGACTTAATCTGCGAAGATGATGTAGAAGATACCTGCCTCTTCAGATACGAGGAGGCTTATCCTATCTATCATATCGGTTTCAAGGATGATTTAAATATTATCGGTAATTACCTAAATTCTATGAATAACGTCTTAACCACCGGTAGACAGGGATTGTTTTGTTATGTTAATATACACGCTACTATGCAGATGGCAATGAGAGATGCAGGGAGTATTCAATCGACAAGATGAAAATTCTTTTTATCATAGAAAACGGGCTTCAAGAATCACTTGGTGTGGCTTCGATAATTGCCTATATATCCCGAACTGGTGGTCATACCGCCGACGTAGTCCTATATTCGCATGTTAAGGATATATTCGATTATATCAAAACCACCAAGCCTGACATCATAGGGTTTAGTATAGTAACCGGTTCTCACCGGTTTGCCTACTCGCTTGGGAAGAAAATACGTTCCGAGTCTGTAATTCCGACAATTGCTGGCGGGCCGCATGCTACGTATTATCCTGAGCATATGGCTGAATCCGGGGCCTTTGACTATATCTGCAGGGGCGAGGGTGAAGTGCCGCTTGCCACTTTGCTTAACAGCCTTTCGAAAGGTGAAAATGTAACCGATATTGCCGGACTTTGGATTAATTTCTCCGGTACATGGCATAAAAACCCTATAGGGCACTTGCTGGAAGATTTAGACAGCCTTCCATTCCCTGACCGGTCGCTTTTTTTTAAGTATCCTTTTCTGAAAAATATGTCTCTGAAAAGACTCATAACGGAAATTGGCTGCCCTTACCCATGCACATTTTGCCATGCCCCGCTATACAAGCAAGAAATGCTTGGTAAAGGGCGGCTTCATAGACAAAAATCTCCACAATATGTAATTGGAGAGATTGAATCAATTCAAGGTATTGCCCCACTTAACAGCATACATTTCTCCGACGATACCTTCGGCCATGACTTGAAATGGCTCAAGGAATTCGCTAATATCTACAAGGACACGATTAAACTCCCCTTTACCTGTAACGCAAGGGCCGACACAAACATGGAGGCCATAGGGCTGCTTAAATCCGCCGGATGTGTAGGTGTGCAAATTGGTCTTGAGTCCGGCAGCAAGCGAATCCGTGAGGAGCTGTTGAAAAAATACTGGACACAGGAACAGGCAGTTGAGGTATGCCGCGCATTCAAAAAGGTCGGCATAAAATTAATGGCCACTAACATGATAGGATTGCCATCGGAGACTCTCGAAGAAGCCTTAAGTACTATTCAGCTTAATGCCACATGTGGTGTTGACTTTGCGCGCTGTAACGTCTTCCTTCCACATCCAGCTCTACAGTTGACCAAATGGGCGCAGGAAAACGGTTATATCGATAAAAACTATTCCATTGACGACTTTGACGCGGCCCCGCTTAATCCCATAGTAAAAACTCCTCACAGAGAACAGTTTATCAATATCGCAAACCTCTTCTCACTATCCGTCAAAAAAGGCCTGATGAAAGGCCCTTTTGGGAAACTCTTGTTAAACAGTAAACCCAACAATCTGTACAATTTCATCGGAAGCTTGAATCTCATGCAAGAGTTTAGATTTTTTAATCTTAAACTGCTGCCTGCCCTCGATTATTTCAGAAATACTATTGGCAATCCCTTAGGATTCAAATATGGCGCGTGGCCTACTGACCGTGTAGGAAAGAAATAATACACTGAAATCTTAGAACAGCAAAGACAAACACACTAAAAGGTTAAGAGCGGATTCGGCAACATAGGTTCCTCATTTATCCCTATATCCCGTAAGATACTGTGCCAGTCACTGTCCTTTCCCCTCTCCTTGTTTTTTATAGTGCGTTTGTACTGATAGAACAGCCGTTTTGCTTGTAATCGCTATATAGATAAGAAAGTGTACTCGCCAAAGAGTCTTCCAATTTTACGATTGGTTTCCAATCTAAAACAGTTTCCGCCTTTTTTATGGAAGGCCTTCTATGGGTTATGTCTTCATAGCCCTTGCCGTAGTATTCCATCTGCGATACGAATTCATAAATTGCGTGTTTTTTCAAATCATGAGGAATATCGGCATGTTTCTTGAAAATATCTATACATTTAATGGCCAGATTGTATATTGACATAAAGTTATCCGGGTTGCCTATGTTAAAAATGTGACCATTACAGGTAACCTCGTTGTCTATTATACTAACGAGGCAGTCCACCCCATCTTTTACGTCTGTAAAACAGCGACACTGACTGCCATCTCCTACGATTAAAATCGGTTTTTTCATCAAAAGCCGTCCAAAAAACGACGACACTACGCGGCTATTCCCTTCCATAGCATCGCGCATACAATCCAGCCCCGGACCTATCCAATTAAAAGGCCTAAAACAGCAGTACCTCAGTCCATTCTTCACTCCATAAGCATGAATCACTCTGTCGAGAAGCTGCTTTATCGAGCTATATATCCAGCGCTGCTGGTTTATCGGGCCTACTACCAGGTCAGTATTGTCTTCGTTAAAATACTCAGACGATACCTTGCCGTAAACCTCGCTCGTCGATGGAAACACGAGATATTTTTTATGTTTCACTACCATTTTTATTATTTCCAGGTTAGCCTCAAAGTCCAGCTTGAACACGTTTATGGGGTCGAGTATATACAGCTTAGGCTGGGCTATAGCCGCTAGAGGTAACACAACGTCCGATTCTTGAATCATTTGCTCTATCAGTTTCAGGTTTTCGTAGATGTCTCCTTTGACGAAATGAAAATTTTTGTGTCCATTAAAACAGCACACCCTATTGTCGTTAAAATCTAGGCCTTTTACTATATACCCACCCCTTGAAAGCAATTCCTGCAATAAATTAGAGCCTATAAAACCGTCTATACCTATAATGAAAACCGTCTTCTCTTTATTCACTTTCGCGGTTGAACCTCCTTAAAATGTCTTCAAAATCGCCGATTACTGTAAGATTATCCTTAAAAGCCCAACGGGCGATAAACGTATCTATTTTTTCAACTATTTCTTTCTCCATGTGCTCAAGCAAAAAACTCCACAACTGCTCGGACAATAACGTGTAATCCCCTTGTTGTGGCAGCACCGGGCCTATCGTGCCATATTGGGAGCGATATTTTATCGGCAGCCCCAAAACCCCGTCTTCCCTGCCCTGATTTCCTGACAATGCCTGAATGGAGTGAAGGCAGCTCATTTTCTCTTCCGTAAAGTATTCCTTCCCAAAGATTTTATATAAAACGAGAAACTCGAACCAATCCGCGTGCCTGCCCATTGGAGAACCTATTTTATTGCCAAATCCCGACCTGCCGCCATACGCATTTGCAACAAAAAAGTACTTTATGGGTTCCTGGTTGGCCATATACTGCCGTTCCATTAATTTGTAGACTACTTCGTTCAAATGTCCTTCTATAGTCCCATGACCGTTAAAAAGCATAATTATATCAGTCTCTTCTTTCAAGAAATTTGACAGGACGCTATGTGTATAGCTGCGAAACACGTCGTTATCTACCGAGGAATTGCCGGGATATTCGGCACTGCTGGAACATGGGGTATAATGTATACCTGGATAGATGAACACATTATACCTATGTGATACTTTCTCGGCCAAGGCCTTCAGAAGGTGCTCAGCCAGTATGGAATCCGTTGAGATTGGCAGCACAGGGCCATGCTGTTCGACTGCCCCGAAAGGTATCGCACAAATGGTCAATTTGTCGTTTCCGGGATTCTTGTTTTTATATATATCAAGTGAAGAGAAATTGCCGCCCATAAGACTATAAACCATCCTCGAGCTGTGGCTTATAGATTATTTCCTCCGGTTTGTCCGGAAAATAAAACTCAGAAAGGCCCGCTTTCCAGTCCTGACACTTTATGCATGGTAGCGAGAGCCACTGGTTATCCCAATGCAACTGTCGTCTGCGCCTCAACTCTCCATTCCATACCTCGTCTATTGTCTGAAAATTCAGGTCACCAGCATAAAAATGCCCCTGGTAATCGGCGTCACACTGGGCTACCTTTCCATTCCAATGTATATTCATCGTCCTCATAATCCATGGACAGGGTATACGCTCCTCTGTGGCATAACTCAGGTTCTCTGCCTTAACGCCATATCCCCAGCCTAACCGTGGTCTTAATTTTACCACGAGTCCTTTTTTCAACCACATTTCTTTAAACAATATTTTTTCATGGGTATTTTCATCCATTTCGATAAACTGGGCTATTAACATCGGTTTGCTCAATTTTCTGTCACTTACCAACCCGGCCATATAAAGTATATTGGACTCTACTTCTTTATAATCCCCATTAATCCTGATTTTACTGTAAACCTCTTCGGAGGCAGCGTCCAGGCCGAAAATAAGCTGGTCAACTCCGGTATCGATAAGCCTCTGCGAGGCTTCTCTGTTCATCAACGTTGCATTCGTATTCAATATTACCTTTTTAATCCCCTTGTCCTTGGCGTATTTAATCATCTTAAAAAGCATGTCTCCCATCAACATCGGCTCACCCATTATAGCGGGCCACACCTCTATGTTAGGGTCTCGCTCCGCTATCTCGTCTATAATCTTCTTCCATATGGCAAATGACATCTTTCCTTTGGGTTTATCCATGGTTTTCTGAGGGCACATGACACAACTCAGGTTACATCCCGCTACTACCTCGACAATAGCAAGCTTCGGCAGGCTCAATTTCTTCAATGTCAACTTTACCTTGTTCAGGTCCGGGGTCGCCACTGCTTTCAGTCCTTTGAGTCCTTGCCGCAGACATGCGAATGTATGTTTACCTCTCTGCCGGAGTCGGACAGCTCCAACGTTTTAAGATAATTATGGTCCCATGACCTGTAAATCCTATCCTGGCAGTCACGGCAAAAAGGAATTTCGTCGTAGTGTTTTAGCCACATTGCCTCACGCAATTTTTTGTACTCCACAGAGTTCCATATAGCCTTAATTGTGGTTTCGCTAATGTTGCCAACCGCATTGGCGCCCTCAATGTCATAACCGCATAAAACCAGCTTCCCCTCCTGCGTAATTATACACCTTTCGTATGGATACGGACACGGGGTGTCTACATTTAAAAAAGGTATATCATCGCCAGATAATTTTCTATTGACCATTCCCCATGAAAGAAACTTCCTGATAACCACATGATCTACTCGCTGCTTCCAGAATGCCTCTATCGCCTCGATTTTGTCCATGACGGATTTTTGGTTAATAACACTTGTTATTATCCGCGTTTTGAGGTTTTCACTGTTTCTTCTGCTTAGGATGTATTCCATGTTACGCATTAGTTGATTCCAATCCAGGCCAGCGCGGACTTTTTTATATGTCTTGTGGTCGGCCGCATCTACACTAAATTCAATAACATCCAGTCCCACATCGAGCAACGCGTCTGCCACCGGAGGCGTTATCAAAGAACCGTTGGTTATGAGGCCGACAGAACAGCCGACCTTCTTTGCATACTCTATAAGATTTACGCACTCGGGGTGCATCATAGGCTCTCCGCCGCCTGTTATTCTCAGAAATCTGCCATGGCTACCTACCTCATCCGCCACTTTTTGAAACAGTCCTACCGAGATATGCCTGTTGCCTTTGTCCCAATTAAACCTTCTAATGTCGGAGTTGCTCTCGGTATAAGGGCAGTGGGGACATTTCGAGTTACATACATAGGTAATCTCAATATGTACCATAAGGGGAAATTCCTCAGCCCCTGCCCTCATTTTGTAGAATGGATTCATTTCCATCGCTGCGCTATTATAACCTAAATCCGTCATTAAAATAAACTTGAAACACCATAAAATTTCATGAATTCGAGTTAGGCAGGCACGACCCTGACATTATGATTTCTTTTGAGAAGCCGCCGTGGTTGAAAAGCAAATCCACGGTCGATAAGTGGCTGACAAATCCATCATATACTTGCCTATAGACAGGATGTTTGTAGTTCTGAAATTTTAGCTTTATATTTGCCTGCTCAAACAATTGCGGCTCTATATAAGATTTCGCACCGTTTGGAGAAATATACTCCGATGCCGCAAATTCCCTGCATATCTCGATTATCCTCACGTTTTTTTGCCCGGCTCCATACAGGGTCGAACTATAAATTATTTTTGTTCCGATGTCAAGCTCTTGCCTCATGTAGTTAATTATCTCCATGTCGAGGTCTATTAACTTTACCCAACTGCTGTTGTATAAGTCCCTGAAAAATGGATTATACCTGTCGAAATAAGGGCTGCGCCCATAGTATTGAACGAGCGATTTGTAATGTTTTTGTGTCCATTTGGAATCATTATTGTTTATCTGCACTTCATTGATTTTTTGTCCACTGCGGCCCTTGGTCAACACCGGTACAGTCAACCACGCAGAGCCGTCCTTTGTGCGAATCCTGTTCCTATTTCGCCAAGAGCTGGTATTGTAATCTACGTCGTCATATATAATGAATACATCCGAACGTTCCATCAGCTCGAAAAATCCGAGCCACGGTAGATACCCGGGCTGCATTATACTAACTTTCACGGTTATGCCCCCCTATTAGTCGATTGTACCAGATATCTTCAAAAAAGTACAGGTCTCGATTTGCCTTACACGCCGGGCTTATGATATCATGTACCTATAAATGTCATGTATATTGTTAACCATGGGAGGTTTCGGCTGCAGGATACTACGAACCGTAATATCCGAAGGACTCATCATCGACAGGGTCTACGAACCGGAAGGTGTTCATTATCCAGATGTATATTTACCTCAAGAAAATCCATTGAAAGAGGTTTGCCTTAGATACGGAATAGAATATCGCCAAACACCCAATATCAACGAAAACGCTCAAGAGCTGCGGAATTTATCTCCGCGGCTGATCATGATAGGCACTTTCAACCAGATACTGAAAAAAGAGCTTCTTGATATACCGAAAAACGGAAGTTTCAACTTACATCTGTCGAAATTACCTTTCTATCGAGGAAGAACCCCAACCTTTTGGGCTATTGCAAATGCAGAGGTTGAAACTGCCGTTACCTTGCACCTGCTTCAACACGATAAAATCGATACCGGTTACATGTATGCTCAGGAACCAGTGATGATAGAAAAAACTGACACAGACGGAAGGCTCAGGGATAAACTCTCCTTGACGGCAGGCAGATTGGCTGCAGCATTCTTGAAAGATGCCTCAAACTCAAAGCCTATAAAATACGTCTCGGATGAACACCCAATCCTCCCCTATAGAACAATAGCCCATACGTATATTCAATGGAACAAAAAGACTGACGATATATTAAACCTCATACGGGCTTCCAACCCTTGGCCTCTCAGTAGAACTACCATCGTTGACGGCGGTGAGCCTAAAACCATATTGATTTCCTCTGCCGAGTGTTACCCTTATAAAAACAAAAAAGGTAAGGCCGGAATCGTAGAGCATGTATATCGAAACGGGGATATAGAGGTCTCCCTAAAAGATGGCTCCATAATGATATGCAGAGTAGCCGAGCCTCTTCACGGGATAAAGGCAGGCGCTGTCTTAGTATCCCCGCAGCTGTAGTTCACCGCGGCGCTCGGCGGTGTACGCTTCCCTTGCAACCTCGAAATATCGCCGCCCCGATGTGCCATTGCATTTCCCGGTCAACATATCTATAAAGGCATCGTCTAACGGTTTGTCCCCTATGTTCTTCCATGTCAGCAGATAGACCTTATCCGAAGACCAACTAACAGTGAGATTATCCTTCATGTTCGATTGCCGGAATATGGATGAATATACTATATCATTGCAGATATCCTGGCTTAAATCTACCAGGAAATAGCGTATGCCATATTTATCTATTACTTTTTTTGCGGAGGCTAAATCCTCGTACATAATGTCGGTAAATTCTTTATTTTTATTATAATCGGTCATTAAAGGCCTTTGAAAATTATTGTTGGGTATTACGTAGCACCCGGGAAAGAAGTTCAATAGCTCTATTTTTTCACCGCGTCCCACAATTGAGTGAATCTTTTCGCATAAAACCATATGCGGCCAATAATATGAATAAAACGTACTAAATCCTATCCTTCCGGTTGTTATGTCTAATGCGCCTTTGGGATATCTATATATTATCCCTCCGCTTACAAGCGCCAAATGTAGCAATATGGCAATTGCGGCAATATAGCCGGTAATGCGCCGTTTTTGTCCTACACAATACACAAGTGGCAATATAAGTACCATTGTCTTTAGAAATAGCAAGATTGTACTTATAGACCTTAGATATGGGGAATAGTTTGTCAATATTACTATTGTGGCATATATCGCTAAATAGCCTGCAAGAAACGGCATCATAATGTCGAGAATATCATTTCTATCGTTTCTTTGTAAAACAATGATCAATAAAATACCCAGTAGGGCGCAATACACAGAGATATTTATTATGGGCGGGCCATAGCATAATAGATACAACAACATCTTGAGGGTTGCTAACAGGTTTAACCCTTCTAACTTTGATAATATAATACTCTCTGAACCGCCATAATCTGATAATGAGTGGCGCAGTATCTCATAAGACGTATCATGCAACAGCACATAAGGGCTCAACCATTTTGACAAGATGGCCGTGTTCATATACTTATAGGTAAAACTAAGCGGTGTAATATCTATAAGGCCTGTCATTAAATAATTCATTGTCAGGGCAAGCATTATCGATAGCATTGATGCGATAAGCGGCAATATATATATCTTATATACGATATTTTTCATAATAAATCTATAATAAACAATCATGCATAATAAATAAGGTATAATTATTATTGCTATATGATGGGAAGTTATAATCACAGACGATATCAATAAAGACAATATAATAGAATATATTCGTATATTGTCCTTATATAACGCGGTTATCATAGAAACATATATGACGAGTATCACGAACGACCCTTTTATGACATGGTATTTCTGAAATTCGCTGTCCATATTGGTAATGGAATACATAAACGAGAAGACTCCCAAAAGAGGCCATACAATATTATTCCCTAAAGATAAACGAGTCATTACATGCCTGATCATCAAAAATACCATACCTGTAGACAACATAAAGAAATGGAACGATATCAATTGCGACGATTGTATATCTGTAAGAATCATCGACATAAAAAACAGACCATTGCCTTTGGATACATAGAAATGCTGGTAATAATTATTCATCCATAAGCTATGTCTTTTTATGACCTCAATATAGTATGGGACATAGTGTCCTACCGTGTCGTTGGTTACGATATCGGGGGATAATCCTTTTACTATGAATATAAACACTGTGGATATAGTTATCAATATACCCAAAAGAGCTGCAATGTAATTGGATAGCAACCACTTCCAATTTATTTTTGTACAATTATCGACAATATTATCGGCTACGGCTGGCAATGAGCGACATATATTGTTAAAATGCTTATACGACAGCAATAGTATAAACAATGTAGCAAAAAATATAACGGCATAATACAACAGATTCAACAAGCCTAAAATAAAAACGACAGCATTGTAAAAAGAAGCCCCAACAAACGATGACACGATAAACACATCCAGGCCGCCCAACTCTGGCAGCTCCGTACGGTATTTCTTTTTGATAAACCCGATAAACAGGTATCCGGGGTAGTACAATATCCAAATAATAAAAATAAAAAATAAAATCCTGAGCAGATTATAAACAAGGTATATATTGCCTGAACTATAAAAATATGAACTATATATATTGGAATATTTCAACCATAAAACCGTTAATACATATATACAAACCAATAAACAATATACAGCCTTTACCGGTTTAAGCATAGCATCTGAGACTGTAGCAGATAGAGATACAGGTGTCTCGCGGCTGAATCGAAAGCTGATACGGCTTGAAACCATCATAGTCCGATTCAACACGTGAAATTACGACAAGCCTGAATTTCCGCATATTGAATGGCAATCGATTGAGCACCTTGACTATCTCGTCGAACCTATGCACGACACAGCCATGATCCTTTTTTTCCATAATGATAATCTAACAAGGTAGTCGAGCTTACGTCAATACCTAAACACGCAGATGTCCCACCAAAGTAGAAATGTCCTATTCTTACCAAAAATGCGTTTGCCCTGGATGATTAGTTCTACTCTGAGCAATTTTCAGCAGAAGATGTTACAATATTTATAAGCAAAAAATTATACACTTGAAGGGATTGGTGTCGGATGAAACACACATGGGGCAAGTACATTTTGAACACTGAAAGCTGTGTATTGATATGACAAAACGCCAAAAGCCCTCAAATAGATTTCCACTAAAGATTTTTGTGGCTGTCTTTTCATTCAGCATGGTAATCATCGTTTTCATCGGATGGCGCACATGGCAGATGCATGGCAGCTATGAGAAATTGTCCACCAAACATGTAACTATTACACAAACCGTCGGTCTCATCATGCTGTGTGACGAGGTGTTGACCATGTCGGCACGTATGGCTGCAGCAACGGGGGATTTTAGTTACGAACAGAGATATGACCAGTTCGACCTGCAATTAGAAAAATATATTAATGACTTAAGGTCTGCTATCCCGCAAGCAGAAATTAAACAGTTTATCAATGAGACATATGAAGCAAACGCCGCTCTGGTTGCAATGGAACGCCGGTCTTTCGCATTGGCGCACCAGGGCAAACTCAATGAGGCATCTGCCCTGCTAAATTCCGATGAATACATGAGGTTGAAAAATAAATATGCACTCGGCATGGAAAGAACAGTTGCCGCGGCGAGGCGGGTTATTGCAAACGATACTCAGCGGCTTCATTCCCGATTTTTTTCATTGGTTGTTGCAGTTACTATGACTGTTCTGGCAACTCTGATGGTTTGGTTTTATGCTATCACATATGCGCGCAGATGGGGCATAGAACTCATGAAGTCAACAGAGCGCAGGCGGGTAGAAGAGGAGTTATCAAAAATCGAATGGCTGCTTAAACCAAAAGCTATCCAATGTGAAGTCTATACTCCTGCTTATGGGGATATAACAAAATATAATAAAGAACGCACTATATTGGACACATTAGGCACGGAAACTCTTACAAATATTGTCAATGAATTTATGGGTCTGCTCGAAACATCCAGCGCAGTTTATGAAAAAAATGGGGATTATGCAACAGGTATTTTCTCCTCAGGCTGGTGTCAGTTATTAGATAAGGCATCTTTTAAGCTCTGTAATACCGATGATGTCGACCAGGCATTGAGCAGCGGCAAGTGGAGCTGCCATGAGTCGTGCTGGTCTGAGGCATCAAAGACTTCCATAGAAAGCGGAAAACCTACAGACATTGAGTGCGCTGGAGGCATTCACCTTTATGCGGTTCCCATTCGCTGCGGCAAAGAAATAATAGGCTCAATTAATTTCGGTTACGGTGACCCGCCTAAAGACCCTGAAAAGTTGTCGGAACTTGCTTCAAAGTTCCATGTGGATGTTAAAGAGCTGTCTAATCTTGCACTGGGATACCAGAGCCGGCCACAGTTTGTTATTGACATTGCAAAGCTCAGACTCTCTCATGCCGCAGATTTTATAGGAATGATGGTTGAGCGTAAACGGGCGGAGGCAGCGATTTATAAGAGCGAAGAGAAGTTACAAAAGATAATTGACAGCTCCCCCACTGTTATATTTGTAAAGGACCTGGCTGGAAGGTATCTGTTGATTAACTCTCTTTATGAAAACCTGTTTCATGTTTCTAAAAACGAAATAATCGGGAAAACAGACTATGATATTTTCCCCATTGAAGCTGCCAAGGCATTTAGAGATGCAGACCTTGAGGTATTGAAGGCAAACAAACCGCTTGAAGTGGAAGAAAGAGTGCCTCAAGACGATGGTATTCATAACTACATTTCAATGAAATTCCCTCTCTATGGTTCTGAAGGCAAGCCTTATGCCGTGTGTGCAATTGCAACAGACATCACCGACCGTAAAAAGATGGAACGGTATATGGCGCAGACAAAGGAACGGTATGACCTCGCCACGTCCGTAGGAAATATCGGAGTATGGGACTGGAACATTGTCACTGGAAAAGTGGCATGGAACGACGAGGTTTTCAAAATACTGGACATTCCCACAGGGGAGCTGGAGCCATCGTATGAAATATTTACGTCTTTAGTACATCCCGACGACAGGAAACACTTTATCGACAACGTCACAGGAGCGCTGCAGAGCAGACAGCCTTTTGACTGTGAATACAGAGTTCTCTTAGCGAATGCCAAGGTGCGGGTATGCCATGCCCTCGGTAACCTCACCCTTGATGAAAGTGGGAAGCCGGTTCGCTTGATGGGTACATTCCAGGATATCACCGAGCGTAGGAAGGCAGAAGCAGCAATTATCGACAGTGAACAGAGGTATAGGATGTTGTTTGAGCAATCCAATGATGCAGTATTTATTCATGACATGGACGGCAATATAAGAAATGCTAATACACAGGCGGCAAAGCTGATGGGAGTACCCTTGGAAACTTTGAGCTCAATGAACGTATCTGAGCTTCATCCACCCGAAGAATTAGACAATAGCAGGTTGGCGTTTATAGAAACTATTAAGGAAGGTCATGTTTCTTTTGAGAGCAAATTTAGACGTTCAACAGGAGAACTTGTAGACGTGGATATTAATGCTGGCATTATTGACAGGAATAAAGGCGTCATACAGGGAATCGCAAGGGACATCACCAAACGAAAGAAGATGGAGATAGAGCTGAAGGACAGCGAAGAGGACCTTAATCGCGCTCAAGCCATCGCCCAAATTGGCAGTTGGCGTCTTAATATCCCTGATAATCGTCTGAAGTGGTCAGCAGAAGTATATCGCATGGCTGGAATCCCTGAACAAGGGTCTATTAATCTTGAAACCTTTATCTCAATCATTCATCCAGATGACCGTGATAATGTGCTCACAGCATGGACTGAGGCACTGGGTGGCGTCCCTTATGACATTGAACACCGCATGATAGTTGCGGGGCAGACTATATGGGTCAGAGAACGGGCAGAGATAGTACGGGACAGCGAAGGCCAGCCTTTATACGGTATTGGTACGGTACAAAATATCACTGAGCACAAGAAAACGGAAGAGCAGATAAAGCAGTCTCTCAGAGAAAAGGAATCCCTTCTCAGGGAAATACATCACCGTGTAAAAAATAATCTGGCCATTGTGACAGGTCTCCTTGCTTTACAGGCAAGGACAATTGAGGACACTGCCGTGAAGCAGCTCTTTGAGGAAAGCAAGCAGCGGGTCAAGTCCATGTCCCTTGTGCATGAAAAACTTTATCAGACACCAGATTTATCATCAATTAATTTTGCCGAATATATCGAGTCAATAGTTTCAGAGATAGTCAGTATGTACCGTATTGATACCAATGCAATCACCTCGATAATGGATATTGAGAATATTGAACTTGATTTGGAAGCAGCCGTACCATGCGGCCTGATAGTCAACGAACTCCTCACCAATGCCTTCAAATATGCCTTCCCTGACAAAAGAAGAGGGATAATAAGCGTACATTTTACAAAGACTGACCAGACGTACACTTTGACAATCAAGGACAACGGCATCGGGCTGCCTGAAGGATTTGATTATCAAAAATCAGACACAATGGGCCTTCAGCTGGTAACTGCCTTAGCTGGACAGCTCGATGGAATGCTTCAAATCAAATCTAAAGATGGACTGGAAGCCGTAGTTATGTTTCCGGTCAAAGGGGAATAAACATGAACGATAAAGTACTCATCGTCGAAGATGAAGCAGTACTTTCCATGCAGATAAAGTATGAGCTTTTGCAGATGGGATATTCCGTAACGGGGATATCTGATACCGGTGAGAAAGCCCTTGCCAGTATAGCAATAGAGATGCCAGATATTGTGCTGATGGACATAACCCTTAAGGGGAAGTTGAATGGGATAGAGACGGCTGACCTGATACACAAGCAGCATAACATCCCCATAATCTATATGACTGCGCACTCTGAGAAAGGCATAATTGAAATGGCGAAGCTGACAAGCCCTTACGGCTATTTGCTAAAGCCGGTCAACATCAAAGAACTCCAGATAACCTTAGATGTCACCCTGTATAAGTCCAAAATCGACAAAGAAAAAACAGAACTGACAGGAAGACTTTTATCTATGACGCACCAACAGCACATCATTCTTGACAACGCCAGTATAGGGATTTCACTTATCAGGGAACGAAAGTTTATCTGGTTGAACTCTAAACTGGCCGAGATATTCGGCTTTACAAGGGAGGATTTGGAAGGGCAAAACACAAGGATACTCTATCCGTCTCAAGAGGCATATGAAGAGTTTGGCAAAGAGGCATATTGCAAACTTGCCAAGGGTGTGGTTTGTAGTGAAGAGATTGAAATGGTGCGAAGGGATGGCTCTAAGCTGTGGTGTAAATATTCGGGCAAGGCTATAAATTCATCCGACCTGTCCATAGGGAGCATTTGGATCATAGAAGACATCACCTATCGCAAACAGATTGAAGAGGAATTAAAGAGGAAAAACGAACAGCTTGAGCAAATTAACAAAGAACTGAAGGAAGCAGCATTAAAAGAATATAGACAACGCCTTGAAAAAGAAGAGATGCTTGTTCAGCAGTCAAAAATGGCGGCAATGGGAGAAATGATCAGAGCAATCGCTCATCAATGGAAGCAGCCCCTGAATATTTTAGGGCTGATAGTCCAGGAGATTAGGGATTCCTATGAATATGGAGAACTTGACAAAACCCAAATTGACACTACGGTAAATGAATCATTGAAACAAATCCACTTCATGTCAAACACAATAGAAGATTTCCAAAACTTTATGAAGCCTGACAAAGAAAAACAGTTATTTAGTGTACAAAAGGCTGTGGGAGAGATGTTTTCACTTTTGTCGGCACAGATGAAAGTCAATAACATTTCATACTCGTTTACTTGCCATATACATAACAAGACATTCCCTGAGACAGAAGAATGCGATCAAGAATGTGAGCAATGTGTGATAAGCTCAAACAAGAACGAATTCAAACAGGTAATACTCAATCTACTCACTAACTCGAAAGATGCCATACTTGACAGAAGGGAAAAGGGTTTGATGAAGAAAACTGACGAGGGAAACATTATGATCGATTTGTATGATGACTATGACAAAATCATAATCGAGCAAAGCGACAACGGTGGTGGTATACCGCAAGAGCATATATTAAAAGTTTTTGACACATATTTCACAACAAAGGGGACAGGCAAGGGTTCCGGCATTGGGCTTTACATGTCAAAGGTCATAATAGAACAACACATGGGCGGCAGTATCCACGCATCAAACGGTGAATATGGAGCAGTGTTTACGGTAAAACTGCCAAAGCGGTATTTTTAAGATATGTTTATAAGCGGAACTTGGGTGTTGTAGTATAAATAAAATTAATGCTACAATAAAGTAACGTATATAATAAAAAAATTTATATTGAAAATAATTATACACGTATTTTACAATAGGGCTGTAAGTGTTGGAATGACACAGCGGGAGACTGTGACAACGGAGGGCGGCTATGGTAACAGCAGAGAACGTATCTGATAAGTCAGGCTGGAAGGCCTTATTTGGTGATGAGTTAAAGAAAAACACCTCAATTCTCTGCGTGGAAGACGAGGCCATAATATTAGAGGGCCTGAAGATAGTCCTCAGGCGGAGATTTAACAAGGTATATACGGCGACTAATGGGAAAGAGGGGATTGAGTTATTTAACAATAACAAGATAGATATAGTTATAACCGACATATTAATGCCGATAATGGATGGGCTTGAGATGGCCTCAAAGATAAAAAAGTCAAGCCCTGATACCCCCATACTGATATTGTCTGCCCTAAACGAAGAGCCGTTCTTAAAAAAGGCGGCAGCGCTTGGTCTTTACGACTACATTGCCAAGCCATACTGTGACGACGATTTTTTTGAAATCCTCTACAGGGCAGCGTTTGAAGTACACAAGCGGAAAAATATGGCATATGCCGCCAGTGCGGGGATAGAGATTGCAGAGCTGTTGTAAGACGTTGAGTTAGCGCCTAAACATGACCTTCAACACGGTCAGCCCTTCTTCGTATGTCTTAGAAATATCTGCGTCCATACTGTCAAAGAGCGCCAGCATGGGGCGGTTAGCGCTTAGTACCTCGGCGGTAAATCCAAGTAATCCACGCTTTTTTGCTATCAATGTCAGGTAGCTAATTAGTTTCTTTCCTATCCCCATCCCCTGATATGAATCCCTCACGACGAAGGCGGCATCGGCGGCATGTGTATCCTTTAGAATTGTAAATTGCCCCATGCCGACTACTAATTCCCTCGCACCTTCCTTTACGACTGCAACGAGTACCATTTTATTAACATAATCGATTGATATGAACTCCTGAAGTCTTTCGTGAGGCATGTCCTTCCTGACGGAGATAAATCTCTTGTAGAGCGTATCGTCAGAGAGGGAGTAAAAAAAATCCTTCAGCAGGGGTTCGTCGGTTATTTTTACCGGCCTTAGAAGCAGCTCTGTATTGTTGTCTTTAACGGTTGTATAGATTTCTAGTTCTTCGGGGTAGCGGGCGTTGCAGCCGTGACTTAACTTCAAGTCTCTATAAATGAGATTTGCCCGTTTTGCCTCTTCAATCAACTGCTCCCTGAAAGAAGGGTGGGCAATAGAAATCAGCTCCATAGCCCGCTCCCTGATGTTTTTCCCGTGCAGACATGCAATACCGTATTCGGTGACGACATAGTGGATATCCCCTCTGTTTAAGGTAATACCGGTGCCTTCGCGTAAAAATGGTACGATTCTGGAGACGGTCGTCTGCCCGCCGTCTGGTGCCGTTACAACAGCGGTCGATTCGATAGCAAGAACAGCCCTTCCACCTTTTGCCATTACCGCACCGCGCATGAAATCTGCCTGACCCCCTATGCCGCTGAAAAAGGTCTTCCCCAGCGACTCAGCCGAGGACTGCCCTGTCAGGTCTATCTCGAGGGCGGTGTTTATGGCCGTCATGTTTTCGTGTGAGGCAATGGTCATTGGGCTGTTGGTGTAGTCTATGGTGCGAAATTCAACTGAGGGGTTGTCGTGTATGAAGGCGTAGGTGTCTTTGCTGCCCATGCAGAACGAGGCCACGGTCTTACCGTGATTTCTGGTTTTCATTAAATTATCAGCAGCCCCGCATTTTATCAGCTCAACAAGGCCATCAGACAGGAGTTCTGTGTGAATGCCGAGGTGTCTTTTCCCCTTTAAGTTTGCAGCAACGGCATTTGGGATGCTGCCGTAGCCTACCTGAAGCGTATCGCCGTCTTCGATGAGCTTTGAGACGTACTGACCGATTTTCTCAGCGGCTGCAAAGTCCACGTCAAACTTGTACTCAAGGAGCGGCTCGTCGGCTGAGACAATAAAATTAACGTCCTTGATGTGTATAAAACCATCGCCGTGGACACGCGGCATATTTGTATTAACCTGAGCTATGACAAGCCTTGCCGTCTCCACTGCCGCCTTAACTATGTCAACACTAATGCCGAGGCTCATAAACCCATGCTTGTCAGGCGGTGAGGTCTGAACAAGGGCAACATCTATGGGCACTAATCGCTGGTAGAAAAGCCGCGGCACATGTGACAAAAACACGGGGGTGTAATCGGCAAGGCCGCTGTTTACCGCCCTGCGCGTATCATGCCCCACGAAAAAAGAATTATGCCGGAAGGCATGTTTAAACTTCTCCTGCGTATATGCGGCAACACCCAGCGTCCAGACTTGCAGCACCTCGGCGTCGAAAAATGCCTTCGGATTGTTCTCGACATATCTTATCAACGCCTGCACAAGGTACTGCGGTTCGGCACAGCCTGTGCCAATGAAAATCCTGCCGCCACGCCTGAGATGACTGAAGATATACTCCTCAGAGGCGAACTTCTCCATGTACATGTGATGCAGTTGCGCAGCGGCAGCCACTACTTCAAATCCCTCTGTTAGTAGTTTTCTTCTTTTATCTGAAAATGTGACTTCGGATGACTACAAGCGGGGCATTTCTCAGGGGCATGTGTGCCCTCTGCCACATAACCGCAGTTTCTGCACTTCCACTTTACCGGTTCTTTGCTGGTGAATACTGTGTCATCTTCTATGTTTTTCAGGAGCGCAAGGAATCTTTGTTCATGCTGCTTTTCAACTAATGCGATTGCCCGAAAAGCAGCTGCGACCTCTTTAAATCCTTCCTCATCGGCAATTCTGGCAGCCTCAGGGTATAACAGGGTGTGTTCTTCGTGTTCACCTTCGGCTGCTGCCCTGAGATTTTCTTTTGTACTGCCGATTATACCGGCTGGATAGGAGGCGGTAATCTCTACCATGCCGCCTTCGAGAAATCTAAAGAATGTTTTAGCGTGTGCTATTTCGTTTTCTGCCGTTTCATTGAATATAGCCGAGATTTGTTCGTAGCCCTCTTTTTTAGCAGCGGTGGCGAAGAACGTGTAACGGTTTCTTGCCTGTGATTCACCTGCGAACGAGGCCAGCAGGTTTTTCTCTGTCCGGGTTTCCCTGATAGTCTTCATGTATTACCTCCTCAACTGTTGAGCCAATTCATAGTTTAGTGGGATGCCCGCCTGATGATTATAACAGCGATCAGCGGTAGGGCAGAAATACGGAAAACACAGAGCCTTCTCCCACATTGCTTTTAGCTGTGATGTTACCACCGTGTTCTTCTATGATTTTTCTGCTTATAGAAAGACCAAGCCCCGTACCGCGCCCCATTTCTTTTGTTGAGAAGAACGGCTCAAAGATCATCTTCAGCTTATCAGGGGGGATTCCAGAGCCAGAGTCGGCCACCTGAATAAAGGCATACTGTTTGTCGTCTTTAGCGCTTACCCCTGTGGTAATCTTAATAACCCCCGCGTACTCCATCGAGTCAATGGCGTTGGAGATAAGATTATCGATGACCTGGCGTACTTTACCCTTGTCTATGTGAATCGGTTCGATGGCGGGCAGGTGGCTTTGCAGCTCTATTGATTTGTTCCTGCAAATCTCGTCATAGTTCAGAAGGGAATCCCTTACGACATCGTTTAAGTCGTGAGTGGTGAGGTTGAGGGTTGCCCCTTTGGAGTATGACAGGATGTCTCTTAGAATATTTTCAAGCCTTGTGGACTCGGTACAGATTATCTCGGCGTATTCTTTTTCTTTTGTATTGTCAGTGATTATCTTAAACAGCCGTCTGGCGAAACCGCCAAGTGCGGCAAGCGGGTTTCTGATTTCGTGAGCAACGCTTGCTGAGAGACGTCCAAGCGCTGAGAGTTTTTCTGACTGAGTCAACTGCTCCTGAAGTCTGAGTTTTTCTGACTCTGCGCGGTTACGGTCTATTATACCTGCCGTAGTATCAGCAACTGCGCGCAGAAATGCCTCTTCCATCTCATTCCTCTTGTGACCGGCATCGACATACAGATTTATCACACCCAGCAGCCGCCCGCTTATCATAACCGGTACGCAGTAGTGCCCGTGGTTTGCCATGCCGTCATAGTGGACATGGTGGCACTCGTCTAATTCATTTGTGAAGACGATTTCAAGGTTTTGAGCGCACAAGCCACAAAGACACTTCCCTACGGGGATGTTTTTGCATACTTCCTTCAGATAAGCCGACAGCCCCCGTTCGGTCTCCATAATAAGTATGGAGTTGTCCTCATCGAACAGAAATATTGAGCCTTTTGACTGTAACGAAAGCCACGGGATGGATAGAATAAGCTCAAGGACATGTGCAAGCTGTTCCTTCATCGATATGGGTTCTATTGAAATCTCAAGCACGGAGTTGATGACACGCTGTATCTGATAGTTTCTGTTTATCTGTTCTTCCATGCGGGTGCGCTGAGTTATTTCCTCTTTAAGTTTTTCGTTTGAGAGTGTCAGCTCCATAGTACGTTTTTTGACTCGTTTTTCAAGCTCGTCATTGGCGGCCTCAAGCGCCTTTTTTGCCTTGTCCATGTCAGTGATGTCGCGTGATATGCCGATTACGCCTATGATACGGCCATCGCTGTCTGACCAGGGAATCTTAGTTGCCGAGACCCAGACCTCCTGTCCATTTCTGCGGGTATGTTTTTCAACGTTACCAACAATTGCCTTGCCGAAGATCATGATGTTTTTTTCAATATCAGATGCGGCTTTGGCCTCGTCTTCCGGCATGAAGTCAAAGTCTGTGTTTCCAATCATCTGTTTCATTGTGGTATCAGAGTGTGCCAGCTTTGCCTTATTCACCATGACAAATCTGCCCTTAGTGTCCTTGAAGTAGATAGAATCGGGGATGTTATCCATCAAGGTCATAAGGGGTTCATGTTTGAGGGCTATTGCCTTTAGTTCAGAGAGCCGTGCGGCGTGTCTGATTACTCCTCTGAGTTCATGAATATTTACAGGCTTACGCAAAAATATATCAACACCTGCCTGAAAGAACCGCTCTGAGTGTTCACCGACATGCTGTCCTGTGAGGGCGATTATAGTGGCTATGGAGTCACCGTTGACTGGGGTTGAGTTGGCATGAGATATTAGCGCGCCGGGGAAATCTACAAATGATTCGTCATCGTCAAGGATGACAAGGACAGGCCTTTCCTTAAGATATATGCTTAATGCCTCATCGATTGCAGCCGCTGAGAGTATCTTAAACTCTGCGGCTGCGTCTTGCGTGCCACAGAGCGAGGCTGTAACTGAGGCATCTCTTGTCAGCACTAATATATTAATATTTGACATATGCTTATATATTAATTTTTACTCCTCAATTTGTCAACTTTTTAAATTGACATTGTAAGAAGTGTCAATTATTATAGGGAGAGAGGCAGATGGCTGAAAAGATAATCATAGACGGTTATAACATAATCGGGACATACCACAAGGACCTCCGTGCGCAGCGGACAAAGCTGATAGAGGATTTATCTGCCTATGGAAGGCGCAAGGGGTTTCTTCACAATATGACAGTAGTGTTTGACGGCTTAAGGGACGGCGCTAACAAGACGCAGACAGTGATTGCCGGAGTAACCGTGATATATTCAGGGCGGGGGGAGAGTGCGGATGACGTGATAAAGGAAATCATTGGCCGGGCTGGAATGAAATATATCGTGATAACTTCAGACAGGGCAATTGCGTCATTTGCATGGTCGAAGGATTGCACACCGGTAAGGAGCGAGGATTTCAGCCGCAAGTTATATCAGAGAGACATTGTTCCTACCTCGATTGATGAAATGTACATGGAAGACGACGAAAGGACATCAGGGAAAAAGAAAGGCAATCCATTTGTTTTATCGAAAAAGGAAAAGATGATTAAGCAAGCGCTGGACAAGCTCTGAGACTTAAAAGTCGTGGAAAGGCAATTTTACCGCAAGACGGCAACGGGCATAATATTAAACATACGCGTAATCCCACGCTCTTCAAAGACTGAAATCTCAGGTGTGACAAACGATGAGCTAAAGATAAAACTAACCGCCGCACCCGTAGAAGGCGAGGCAAACCGTATGCTGGTAGACATGCTTCACAAACACATAGCAAAGACCCAGGCAGTAAAGATAAAAAAATCAGACATAACAATCCTAAAGGGAGAAGGCTCAAAAAGTAAGCAAGTTGCAATAGACGGCCTTGACGAATTTATTGTGTAACAGGTCAACTGCAATACGCTTCATCCAAGGCTGTAGTCTAAGGCAGCCTCTCATCCACCAGATTCCGATATAGCCCCTTGAGGTATTCCTTGTCTGTGTCATCCAACCGGGCATACATAGCGATGACCGTTTCGGCATTGGCCTTTGTTTCATTACAATAAAAGATGTCCGGTATGCGCATGTCTCCGGTGCGGGACTTATTATCGTAGAAGCAGCCCCCGCCGCAAATATACCTTGCCCAGCAGGTCGAACACCTTGGAAGATTAGTCACTACGCTTCTGTGATAATCGTTTATGCCTTCAACTTTGTAATCAATGATGTTTCCAATCTTTGCATCTTCCTGTCCTGCAAACCGGTGGCAGGGATATATATCACCTGAGACGGATATGCCTGCCAACCCTTTACCAACACCGCACATGAAATAGCGCTTTTCACCTGTGACTAACGGCTCTGGAATTTGTCCAACCTGATGTACATCGGCATTTCTATTCCTGAGCGTTTCTACAAATCCGTCCCACTCCTTTTCTTTGTACTCCATCATACGGCGCGACATATCCTCATCGGCTGCCCTATCTGACGCGTCAAGGTTTCCGCCCGTCAGTATGACAGGCGAGGCCTTTATAACAAAGAATGTCTTAAACTCGGCCTTCTTCATACCGTTTTTTATTTCAACAGGGTCAGTATCACCATATACCGTAGCCCTGGCTGTAGTTTCGGGGAAAACAGCAAGCAGTTTCTGAATATTTGCAATAACGCTGTCATATGAGCCGTTTCCATCTGCAAATGGGCGCTGCCTGTTCTGGATATCGGCAGACCCGTCGAAGCTGACCAGTGTGTTTATCTTCTCTTCCTTCATGAAACTGATTATTTCCTCAGTCAGCAATGATGCATTTGTGGTCATGCCGAAGCTAACTTTTTTGTTTCTTTCGGCAGCCCTGCCTTTAGCGTATTCAACCGTTCTTTTAATCAGAGGGAAATTGAGCAGAGGCTCTCCGCCAAAAAATGAGATATTTACCTTTTCAGCACTCTTTGAATTATCCATCAGCCAGTCAACCGCCATAAAAGCCGTTTCTTCGCTCATCATCCCCTTACCGCCATATTCACCGCCCTCACCATAACAGTACACACATCTCATGTTACATGTCTGAGCAACAAAGAGAGCGATGTTGCTCACACTGAATTCGCTTTTCTTCTCTGTCCTTCCGTTAGTGTCGGCTTTATCTGAAACTCCACAGTCATTCTCAGTCTGAGGATCATCAATGAGGTCGATTTTTCTTAGCTCCTCAACCATCGGTGCAGGCACAAGCTCACCAAAGGAGTACAACACACTGTCAATATTACGTGAAGTTGATGCTGATATCTTATGCGATGTCATCTTCTCTATGTTGAACAGATAAGTATCGCCATTGCGAGTAAATCTATGGAACTCTTTTAGAGAAACGTTGCCGAAGTATCTCCTGCCCTCACAGTCTATCTCGTACATCCCAAACATCGCTCCCCCTAAGAATATGGTCTTGACATATTATGACCCACGTGCGCGTTTATACTACATTACCACGTCACCCCGCGGCTCCAGCAGGACTTTGAGTTGTAGCCTTCTTCGCTGCTGCAGCCTCCGCCTGCGATTTTTGACATATCAGTATCTGATAACTCGCGGGCTTCTGGCTTCGATGGTATTATTATTGTTATATGGTTTGCCGTATTTTCTACCGCTTTTATTGTTACACCTGCCGGAACGTCTATGCCCTGTTCTTTTAGTACTGCCATAGTATCTGACAGTAGTTTTGCTTTAAATGCCTCATCATTCCATGCCTTTTTGATTATTTCCTGCATCTTATTTGCCTTTGTATTCTTTTCTGACATTTGACAATTCCTCCTATACATTATTTATTTATAAGTACCCTCCAGTGATTTGAATGGGTTAGCGACTTGTACCCACAGTTTAACATAGCATCTGCTGCTTGGTCAGTACCTTCATAAAATTTTGTCATAAAATTTTATTAAATTGATGTGGAAAGACAATTTTAGCGCAAAACGGCAACGGGCATAATATTAACCTGCTTTATTGACTTTACCTATATATTTCGATATAATTTATTTATGATTAAGGGAAAAGAACTTACATCTTTGGAGTTGTGTGCCGGTGGTGGTGGTCAGGCAATTGGAATAGAACGTGCTGGCTTTGTACATAAGGGACTTGTAGAGATTGACCATCATTGTTGTAACACTCTTAGGTTAAATCGTCCAAATTGGCAAGTTTTTGAACAAGATATTGAAACATTTGATGGCACACCATTTGAAGGTATTGACCTTCTTGCAGGTGGATTACCTTGTCCACCATTTTCTAAAGCAGGGAAACAGCTTGGCACGTCTGACGAGCGTAATTTATTCCCTGCGGCTATTCGTATGATTGATAAAATCCGCCCGCGCGCCATAATGATTGAAAATGTCAGAGGTATTCTTGATTCAGTCTTTGAGGATTACCGTCTATGTATTTCTGGTCAAATCTCAAAACTCGGATATAAAACCGACTGGAAATTGTTAAATGCCTCAGATTTTGGGGTACCACAACTACGTCTCCGAGTGGTTTTTGTTGCAATTCTTAATCAATATGCAGACTTCTTTGAATGGCCTATGCTTTACAAACAAAGGCCATTATCTGTTGGCGAGACACTCTATGACCTCATGGCCTCAAAATCCTGGCGTGGCGCTTCATTGTGGCGCGATAAAGCGAGTGAGATAGCCCCTACTATCGTTGGCGGTTCAAAAAAGCATGGCGGCCCCGATTTAGGCCCCACACGGGCAAGGAAAGCATGGGCTGCTTTAGGTGTAGATGGGCTTGGCATTGCTGATAACCCACCTGATATTGATTTTGTAGGAATGCCGCGATTAACTTTGCCGATGGTTGCACGAATTCAGGGGTTCCCTGATAATTGGATATTTTCTGGCAAAAAAACACAGGCTTACCGTCAGGTAGGTAATGCCTTCCCCCCACCTGTCGCTTGTGCAGTGGCTGCACAGATTTATAATTGTCTATCGGTTCCACAGGCAATACGGCTGCAAGCGTAATGGCAAAGACAGGCTCTAAAGAAAAAATACGTAAATTTCTTCTTGCTAATATTGGTCGAGTTATTGAATCTCACGAAATATTCGCAGCATCAGGTGGTGCAGGGCAATATGGTCGCCGATTACGAGAATTGCGCGACCAGGAAGGCTGGCCGATTCTTTCACACCATGATAATTCCAACTTAAAACCCGGGCAATATTTGTTACAAGAGAAACCGCCACCCAATGTCGTGTTTTCGCCTATAATTTCCGCTCGTCTGCGTGCGATGGTTCTTGACCGCAATGGTTTTACATGCCAGATGTGTGGTCTTACACCAGGCGATGTTGACCCTTTTACCGGCCGTAAAGCACGTCTTCATATTGGGCATATTGTAGACCGTAGTCATGGTGGGAAGAATGAACTATCTAACCTACGTGCTTTATGTTCTACATGTAATCAAGGCGCAAAAAACATCACAACAGAGAAGCCAAGCCTTATTTGGCTGCTAACACAGGTTAGACGGGCAGGCATAGATGACCAAAAAGCAGTTTACAACTGGCTGCATAATAAAATAAATAGTAGAGATTGACTGACTTCCAAATTCACACTGAGACACTATCGGCCAATTACAGAATCTTGAGGGGCTATTTGAGAGCTTGATATGGATATTTCATAAACGAAGGCGCATGATGGATTATTTTTACACGTTTGTTGAAAAAATCGTCTCAGACATGCTGCGTTTGCCCTGTCACTCCATTCAACATTAATATTATATTTATGTTAGAATAATCAATGTTTTCTCGTACTATGGTTTATGCTGGAGTGATACACGGATGGGGTTGTGCATGAGCGATACGCTTAACAAACCAGCTCAGGCCATTAAGCATCTTACTGAGACGCCGCTGCTTGAGCTTGGTGAGATGGCTGACAATGTTAGACTGGCGCTGCACCCTGAGCGCGTTGTTACGTTCATCGTAGACAGAAATATAAATTACACCAATGTCTGTACGAATAAGTGCAGCTTTTGCGCCTTCCATAAAGATGAAGACGCAGAGGGGGCATATATCATCGATGAGGCAGTCTTGATGGATAAAATCCGTGAGACTATCGCCCTGGGCGGCACGCAGATATTAATCCAGGGAGGGCTTCACCCGGCCCTTGATATTTCATACTACACGGCAATGCTGCGTAAGATAAAAAAGGAATTTTCAATAAACATTCACGGGTTTTCACCGCCTGAGATTTCCTATATGGCAAAAAAGGCCGAACTCACGATAAAAGATACGCTAACAATATTAAAAGACGCGGGGCTGGATTCAATACCGGGAGGCGGGGCAGAGATTCTCTCAGACAGGGTCAGGCAGGTCATCAGCCCGCGAAAGATAAACACAGCGGCATGGCTTGAGGTAATGAAAGAGGCACACATGCTGGGGATGAGGACAACGGCCACAATGATGTTCGGCACGATTGAAACACCGCTGGACATAGCGGCACACCTTGAGGCAATATGGCAGCTGCAGGAAGAGACTGGAGGCTTTACGGCATTTATACCGTGGACGTTTCAGCCCGGAGATACAGCGCTGGGGCGCGGCGCGGCTCATGCAACAGCGGCGGATTATCTGCGCGTGCTGGCAGTGTCGAGGGTTTATCTGGATAACGTCAAAAATATTCAGGCGTCGTGGGTGACGCAGGGGATAAAGACCGCACAGGTGGCGCTGAGATTCGGGGCAAATGACTTCGGCTCAACAATGATAGAAGAAAATGTTGTAAAAGCAGCAGGTGTAGCATTTATGGTATCGAAAAATGATATAATAGGCGCAATTAAATCGTCAGGTTTTAAACCGGCTCAAAGGGACACGTATTACAATGTGCTGAATTATTTCTGAACGTTAGAATTAATACCGAGGTGGAACATGGAAGGACAGCAGTTATACGATGTGGTGATAGTAGGCGGAGGGCCGGCAGGGTTGACCGCAGCTCAGTACGCAGCAAGATTGAACCTAAAGACCGTAGTGCTGGACAAGTCTAAGACCGCCGGGGCGCTTGCCTTCACAAGCAAGATAGAAAACTATCCTGGTATCACAAATCCAATGACCGGCCCGGAGCTGCTTGATATATTCAGGACTCAGGCCATAACATTTGGCGCTGAATTCATAGAGACTCAGGTCATAGGCGTAAACATAGAAAGCGATCCAAAGGAAATATACACGATAGACAAGACCTACTACGGCAAGACGGTAATCGTGGCCACAGGGTCGATGGGCAGAAAGCCTGCAATTGCGGGAGAGAAAGAGCTGCTTGGCAAGGGTGTCAGTTACTGTGCCATCTGTGACGCGGCATTTTACAGAAATAAAAACGTATGCATCTTAGGGGACTCAGAGGAAGCGGTGAAAGAAGCAGACGTCCTGGCGCGCTTCACCGGTAAGGTTACGCTGATAGCCCAGTCCACCAAGCTCAAGATTAGCGACAATCATAGTTTAAGTGAGAAAGTCAATGTACTCCTGAACCATAGGGTTACTGAGATCAGGGGCGCTGAGTGCGTAGAGAGTATAGTTGTGCAGAACAATGAGACAAAGACAGATACAGTAATGCCGATGGACGGCGTATTTGTATATCTGCACGGTAACAGACCGATTGTGGATTATCTGAACTTCTCTGTCGATATAAGCGACGAGGAGTGTGTCATGACCAACAGGATGATGGAGACAAATGTTGATGGGGTGTTTGCAGCGGGAGATGTGTCATGCACAGAGGTCAGGCAGGTCGTGATAGCTGCTGCTAATGGGTGTGTTGCAGCACTGTCGGCGGAGAAATATATAAATCACAGGAAAAAAAGAAAATATGCATGGGGTTAAAGCAAATTCAATAAAATGCAGATAAAGCGATTATGGACTTTAGCAGGTGCTATGGTATTGGCGGTACAGGTTATCGCAGCCGCCGCTGTTGCGGAAGCGGACAATTGGAAGAGGCTTGACGAGGGCTTGTATATGCGCGAATTCGAATCCCCTCAGAAGTCCGACATGGGTAATTCAAAGATAACGGTGCTGAGGATAAGCCCTGCAAATTACGCCTTTAAGCTGCTAACAGTGTCCGAGCTTGGCGGCAAGTCTTTGACCGCGAAGGAATGGGCAAAGAAGTATAACCTTACTGCCGCCACAAATGCTGGCATGTACCAGGCCGACGGCTCTACAAGCGTTGGGTACATGAAGAACTTCAACCACGTAAATAACCCGAAGGTCTCAAAATCATATAAGACAGCGCTGGCGTTTAATCCAGTTGATTCCACAGTCGCCGACGCAGAGATAATAGACTCTGACTGTCAGAATCTTGAAGAACTCAAGGGAAAGTACAATACGATTATCCAGAATATCAGAATGATCAGTTGTACAAATAAGAACGTCTGGGAGCAGAAGCAGACCTCCTGGAGCATAGCAGCAATCGGCAAGGACAAGGGCGGCAACATACTCTTTTTATTTTCCCGCTCGCCGTACACCGTACACGATTTTATAGAGATAATAATGTCGCTTCCTATTTCCATCACCAGTGCCGTGTACCTCGAGGGTGGGCGGCAGGCGTCTCTATACATCACAGCAAGAGACACTGAGATAGAAAAAGTCGGGGGCTACGGCGCTAACTACGATGAGGACAACACGTTTCAAACAGCGTGGCCGATACCGAACGTAATCGGTATTGTAAAAAAACAATCACCAAACACAAAGTGAAAAAAACTAAATGAAAAAACAACTCATAGCCGCAGCACTAGTGGCAGCGTTGACGATGTCCTGCCAGACAAAGTACACCGTGCCAAAGACTAACGAGATACCAGAGTGCAGTATCAATCACTTCGAGAGTAATCCCTATGACAACATGACCGATATAGACCTTAAGTCTGCACACATAGTCGAGCAGCTTGAGATGTATGGCGATATTCCCAGATTCACGAACAAGATAATTGTGACCAGCTTTGTTGAGTTAAGCAATCTCAACAAGACATCGATGTTCGGGCGTCTGATAGCCGAAGAAGTCCTCTCACAACTGCATATCAAGGGCTACAGGGTGACAGACGTAAGGGAGATGAAGTCCATCGTTATGTCAAACAAAGTAGGCGAGCTGTACCTCAGCAGAAACGGCGTGACCGAAAATAATGTGAAAGGTAAAAAAATAGACATTACACCGAAGAGTTTTAACTTCGACTATACAAACTCGCTGATAATAGCCGGTACATATCAGGTAGAGCCATGCGAGGTGTTTGTAAACGTGAGGCTGATAAGTCCTGAACTTGCAGAGGTCATCTCCGTAGCAACTATAAAGATTCCCCTCACGACGATGGTAAAATACCTGTTAAGCAAGGCAAGCGAACTGCAGAATGAACCGATGCCCTCAATAGGACTGCGCCAGAACGAACCTGCGCCTTTAATTAAAGCGCCTGCGCCTGCGCCAAAGAAAAAAGCAAAGAAACTCAAACCAAAGCCAAAAAAACCAGTAAAAAAGGTCACAAATGTTAAGCCGGAAGAACCGGCAGCCCCGGAGTCGGTAAAATCAGAGCCGGTAAAACCGGAGGCGGCAGTTAAGGTAGAAGTGACAAAGCAGCCGACCGAACCAGTGAAACCCAAAGAACCAGCGAAGCCGGAAGCAGTGGCGAAACCAATTGAACCCACAGTGCCGGAGGTAACACCAAAGCCTGGCACACCGGCAAAACACTGATAATGAGATATAGGGAAATATAATGAAAACTAATGAAAACACGATGGGTGTACCCATGGTAACAAAGGCATTGAAGGCAATGGCAGCGGCAACAGCCCTTACGATACTCTGTGGATGTTCAACATATAAGGCCGTAGAGAAAGTGGCAGTAGGCCCGCCCAGCGGCCCGCACACGGGTTATCACGATGGTATGTTTAATGTATATGACGACCTTGACAGTGCGGCCAAAGACATGGCCAACGGCCTTTCCTTCTCTGCAAGGATAGAGACCGACCGGGTCTATTCACCGCAGATATCACCCATATTGATAACAACATTTGTCGATGTAAACGACATCAGACAGACCTCGCCGTTAGGGAGGGCATTTTCTGAGCTGTTGATGACCTATCTTCAACTGAACTATTTCGATGTCATAGAGATGCGTATGGGTAATGTCATAGATATAGATAAAAAGAACGGGGAGTTTGTCTTAACCAGAGATGTCAGAGACCTTGCGGCAAGAGAAAACGCAATGAGCGTACTAGTAGGGACATATACTGTTACAGGGAAGTCGGTAATATTTAACGGGCGTATAATAAACCTGAAGGACTCCACGCTGTATTCGGCCTGGAGTACACGCATGGTGGAGACAAAAGAGTTGAAGAAGCTGTTAAAAAACACCGGCGGGCAAGGACAATTACCTGATTCGGCACCGGTCTTTGAAAGACCGCCTGTTTCTGGTAATGCCAAATAATATGGAGGACATCAGGCTGATCAGCAGGACAATGCTCATAGCGGCAGTGCTGCTTGCCGTAATGTCATGCAGCGTAGCCGTGCCGCCGCAGACCACCGTGTTGTCAACAAAGCATAAGACACTGACACAGTCAGAGTCGGAGGCGCAGCCGTGTCTGAGGGATTTTTACATCAAGCCGGAACACCAATTCCCGTTTGAAAGCCGTGCCGCAGTCTTTCTCTTGAAGTCGTCAATTGATGCTCAGGAAATATCCATATATCTGACTGACCTCATGCACAAGCTGTTGCTGCAAAGGCAGTTGTTTCATATATTAGAGAAAAACGACGAGATATTCAACGACCTCAAGTCGCAGATAAAATACGCCAGAGACAAAAAATATAATTATATTATTGTCGGAGAAATTGAAAAAATAGTCATGGGCGGTGAACTGAGGCAGTCCATGATGTCAATAAAAATGCGAGTAATTGACACGAAAACAGAGGTTACTCTGTTATATTTTGACCACTGCCGCACAGCGCCGCCAAGAAGGGCAATATCGTTCACTGACTTTGACGGGTTGAATTTCCCTGTGAAGTTTTTCGACTTGCAGGCGCCGCTTCCCAAGCAGCTTGGGGCATTGACCGTAGCAGAGATAGTAAACATCCTCGAACGATTCAAGGAATAGTCCTCTGCTACAGCCGTTTATGTCAGGGGCATAAAATGTGGAGCGACTTCGCTGCTTCGATAATGTCAAGCACCAGCAATGCCGCCTCCTTATCAAGCATTATTCCCGTTGAGTTAATATCGTTTAAAAAGGTCTCCCAGTCCTGTATTGTCCAAATCCCATTGTTTGACACGATGAAATCAGCGGCCTTGTCACAAACATGAGACAAAACTTTCTCTATGCTTCCGGCTGAAGGCGGAGTTAATTGGCAGAATTTCTTCAGCGTCTCTACGATTACACCAACGTATGGCTCAACCGTCTTTGAAATAAAAACCCCTTTTTCTTTAAGCGCTATTAAAAACTCAAGCCACTCGTTGTGCCCCCAGCCAGACTTATTCTTCAGGATAAATTGTAACGAGTGAGACAGTACAGTCTTTATATCTATATTGGTCTTATTGTTTGCGTCATGAAATAATTGATAATTGTTTTTACCATTTTCCTTCGCCCGATACATTGCAGCGTCTGCTTTTTTCAGCAGTGTTTCTACATCGCTGCCGTCTTTTGGGAAAAAACTTATTCCTATACTGGCACCTATAGCACAGTACGGGGTTTTAAATTGAAACGGCCTTCCTATCGCTACAATTATCTTTAGGGCAAGCGTCTCTGCATCCTCTGCATTGGCGAGGTTTGTAAGAATAACAATAAACTCATCGCCGCCAAAACGTGCCACTGTGTCCGTGCCGCGTATCTGGTGTTTTAACCTCTTTGCTATCTCTGTTAATACCATATCACCGGTGTCATGCCCCATCCGGTCGTTAATACATTTAAAACCGTCGAGGTCTATCATGAGCAGGGCGACATCCTTATTGTGACGTTTTGCCTGCTTAAGGGCCTGGTCAAGCCGGTCAAAAAACAGCGTGCGGTTGGGAAGTCCTGTAAGAAAATCATAATGTGCCAGACTTTTCAGTTTGGCTTCCATCTTGTGTTTATACAGGGCAATTTCAATGCTGGTCTTCAGCTCTTTGCTGTCAACTGGTTTTATAACATATCCAAACGGTTCGGTTACTTTAGCACGCTCAACCGTCGCCTCATCCGAGTGGGCGGTGAGATAGATGATAGGGATATCAAAACGCATTCTAATCTCATGCGCTGTTTCTATGCCATCCTCTGCCCCTTTTATCTTTATGTCCATAAGGATCAGGTCGGGTCTGTTTCTCTCTGCTTCCCTTATGGCCTCAAATGCCGAAATCGCCACAAAAGTGACTTCATATCCAAGCATCTCAAGGGTATTCTGTATGAACGCGCCGGATATCATCTCGTCTTCTACTATCAAAATTCTGGTTTTATCCATACTGCTCCTTATGGTTTTCAAAGTTGATGGTAAACTTGCTTCCGTACGTCTTGTCCAATTCAATAGTCCCGCCGATTTGCCTCACCAGCAGATTCACTATGTGCAGGCCTAAACTCTTTGTATTTCTGAAGTCCACATCTGCCGGAAATCCAACACCGTTGTCCGAGATTACCATCTCAAAATTGTCACCGCCTTTGTAGTGAATTGAAATGTCGATTTTACCTGTTCTTTTATCAGGGAAGGCATACTTCAGGATATTTGTAAAGAGTTCATTAATAATCAATCCGCATGGTACCGCAATATCCACACCAACGACAACGGGTTCTATATCCAAAGTCATCTCTACACTGCTGCTGTCAACACAGAAAGAGTTAAGCAGTTCTTTTGAAAGATTAACTATGTATTCTTTCAAATCCACCTCGGAAAGTCCCTTTGAACGATAGAGTTTGTCGTGAACCAAAGAGATTGACTTTATCCTGTTCATGGTTTCGGTAAACATGGACTTGTATGTCTCATCTGTTACGTAATTGAGCTGCAACCCGATAAGTCCGGCAACTATTTGCAGGTTATTCTTGACACGGTGATGCACTTCACGCGTGAGCATGTCTTTTTCCCTGATAGACCTTAACAAATAGTTCTCATATTTCTTGTGCTCGGTGATGTCAACAGCGTACACGGCTACGCCGCTGACTTTATTGTTTTCATTGAAAACAGGATACATATTACTATAAAAGTAAGTTTCACCGCGTATGTCCTCAAAGTGAACAGGGCTGCCGGTGCTTATAACGCCATCAAAGTATTTCTTACGTGATTCTAAAACATCCGGAGTGAGAAGGTCTACCATCTTTGCTCCAACTATATCGCTGCTCTCTTTTTTGAAACGCCTTGCAAAGGTATCGTTAACAGTGATAAAGATACCATCTGTCCCGATGAGAGCAACGCTCTCAGTAATAGAGTTCATAAGCGCCCGCATGTTCGCCTCAGAGGTGTGATATGCCTCTTCAATCGCTTTTTTCATCGTAATGTCACGCATCGTTCCAATTAGTGCAACAGGCTTACCAGTTGTATCATTGACCAGATTGACTATCAGCCATGCCGTATAAAGTGTGCCGTCTTTCTTTTTGCATAAAATCTCCCCATTCCAGAATCCTTCCTTTTTGACAGATGCTATTATGACATCTCTCCCAAATGCCGGATCATTTGCTAAATTAGCAACATCCATACCGACGCTCTCCTCAAGGGAATAGCCGGTCATTGCGATGGCAGCCTTATTAGCGTAGAGTATCTTCCCTGACATATCTACAATATGCACATCGTCCATAGAGTCTTCTATCGCCCGTGATAATAACCGCAGGTCATTCTCTATCTGCTTGCGGACAGTTATATCGCGGAATATTTCCAGTTTAGAAATGCTGCCGTCCTGATTTATTAAAGGTGTGTCAATTATGTCGTAGGTTTTGCCGGTATTAGTCATAGTAAATTCCCAGCGCACAGTCACTCCCTGATATACCTCAGGATTTCTGCACCAGGGGCAGGGCTCCATACGTCCATGAAAATACGAATAGCACTTCATATCATTGCATGAACCGAACTCCCTGATAACTACAGGATTCGCGTATTCTATTGTATATTCTTGATTTACTATATATATCCCGTCCTGCATGGAGTCCAGTATATTTTGTAATTTTCTTTTTTCATAATTAAGCAACTCTTCCATTAATTTAAGTCTCGTGATGTCGCTTCCGTAGAGGTTTACATAGTCACTGTCCGGCATAGGCGCTATAGTGAATTGAAACACCCGGTCGTTAACCGGTATTTCAATGATTCTCATCTGCCCGGAATCTAACACCGCGGCAATCTCATCAGCCCACATCTTACCGGCATACAAATTATCACCGTCTTTTTGAAACCCTAAATAATCAATCAACGGTTTACTTGATTTATTCACATATGTAACGTTAAGCCCCCTGCTGACACGCATCACAGGGAAGGGATTTTCACCCGGGAATCTTGCCACGATTTCTGTCTCTGCCTCAGATTTTCTTTGCTTATAGTCAATTTTATTTAAAGTCAGAGCTGTATGCAAAACGATGATGACAATCACAACCGTAATAATAACAGTGTGAAATGCCATCGTATAGGGTATGTCATAAAAACCAGCTCTCAGGCCTGAGATAATTATTACGTCCGTTATAACCGGAGTTAGAGTAACGACAGCAAGGATACGGCGTGCCATTATACTGCCAAGTCCATCCTGTATAAAAAAAATCATTATCCCTTCTTCAGGACGCGCAAAAACCACCCCGATGGATAACAACGTAAACGCCAATGACGTGTGTATCGCCATAACCGTAAAGGAGGACTGCTGGTACAGTAATGTAATATTATAGAGATAACCCATAAAACATATCATTGAAATTATACCCCATACAATAGCTATAATTTGTGACAGACGGTATCCCTTCCGAGTCTCAACGTCTGTCAGAAGCAAGGCAGTTCCTGCCAGAACGAAGTTTACTGCCGTAAGTGGTGACATCCTGCCCGCGTGCGGCGTCATAAGTACATTGGGTATGTCTCTAAACAATGCCTGGTCAATCCCTAAATCAATATTAAAAAGATATTCAACCAAGGTAAGCGACCCTATTAAAGCAGCTATTGAGGCGCATGTCTTAGAAAAAAACCGCGTCCGTCGATTAACCCTTTTGGTCTGTAAAAGCCACAACGATACACCTGTTAAGACAAACATGAGCGCAGCATTTGCCTTCATAGCAATCGGGTTTAAATAGAGTATCTCCAAATCTCTTATATTAAACAGCCATGCGGCAAGGACAAAAACACCAAGTGCAAAGACAAGAGCGGCGGCAATGCCCGAAATGGTTTTAAACAAAGCTATCGTGGGCTCCGAGATAACGGGGATGTTTGGGAACGCCTCTTGCTTGTCTATAGTCATTGTAAAAATTCCTGACCCTCTGTTCATAGCGAGTGTCAAAACAATTCCCCTAAAGATGTCCAGCAGATGTAAGAACTACTGCTGCCTTTCTACCTTGCGCCAACGTGCAAAGTGAACAGACTTGCCACACTTGCTATAGTACTATTAGAACATGTTATTTAAAATAAAATCAAGCCAAATACCGGCAGGGCAGCAAATGCGCAGTGATAAAATGGCTGTATGAATTTCAGCAAACCTGACTTCGCCAGCTGCTAAGTAAAACTGCATTTAAAAACAAAATCATCTCGAAAGGTTTTCGTAAGTTTCAAGAATTCCTCACTTTGCCCTTTCAATAAATTCTCATCTACCATTAATTGTGCTATTTTTGCCCATTTGCCTGTAGCACAAGTGTCATCTTCCTCATCATTTTCGATGGTGACTTTCAATCTGATGCCCTCCGGTAATTCAACTTGAGGCTCTATAGTACCATGTGAAACTATTGCTCTAAATATTATTGCAACCATTTTCATCACTGATACTTAGTCATGATAGATAGCTTATTTTAAAGGCATCGCTTATTCTTGAATTTTATAAAATATATATACCTGTCATGCAATATTCACACTTATCCCTGTCATGCACCTATTAGAGGGTGGTTGTGCGGGAATATCGCCTTCGAGGCACGAACTGATACATGCCCCGCCGCTTATTTGCTCTAACTGACTATCTGTTAATTCTATATGTGGATTCTGTGGTAACAATATATGTACCATTGTAGGCGTATTTTCTACCGCTTTGATTGTTACGCCTGCCGGAACTGCTATGCCCTGTTCTTTTAGTGCTGCATGGGTGTCTGAAAGCAGCCTTGCTTTGAACGCCTCATCGTTCCATGCCTTCTTGATTAACTCCTGCATCTTGTTTGCATTAGCATTCTTTTCTGACATTTGATAATACCTCCTGTAAGCTGGAGAACACTGTCTCCATAGTCTCATAATATGATGGCGACGCAATCTCTTCCAACGTAAGATATGTAAGGGTTATTATTGTGAGGAGTCTTGAGTTGTTCTTTTGAACATAAAATGCCTCTAAATTATGAGCGGCGCTGTGAATAAGCCTCTGTAAAACTATAAATGCACCATCGGACAGCGCGGGGTCACCCTTATAGTTTTCAAGCCTTCCCCCCTTTCTGTACTCAGGAAAATTCTCAAGCCCTATGAAGCGCAAAAACCACCCAGCCCTGAACTCATTAAACGCAGCGGTTATGCCAGAGAAATCCGCTATCAGTTCGTCCATAATGTTATTTTTCATAGATAAGAACAGCCGTTTGGTCAGATAATGGGCACATTCATGCTCACGGCGGATTATTAATGACTTGTCTTTCCATTCATTCACACCTATGCCCATCTCGGCGGCAGAGCAATTGCTGTACGGACCGTCGCTTAATATTATAAATTTATCCTGATACATAGTTACCTTAGACATCATGTCATCAAAAACAACTGCCCAGGGAATGAAACTGTTATCCCTTTCGTAATCGGCGCGCATCCTGTTTATCCTGTCCCAGTTATTATAACCAGATACGGTCAGTGCCCCCATTGACTCAGGGATTGCTGCTGGCTCGTTCCTCTGTGCAAGGCTGCGAACTATACTGGTGAAATCCTCTCTGCCATATGGCATTAACACGGGGATATGCCCGGCCACTGTCGGATGAATAATCAGGCGCAGCTCTTCGGGGTGTTTAAGTAATAAACCGCCGGAGCTGCCCTCAGACTTTACGCCCCTTAGTGTAACGTCTCTGTAGTGTTCGGTCTTGCTTATGCCGCTTTCTATTGGGAAATTCAACTGCACAAGGTACCTTCTTAATACGTCAAAGCAATTGCCGCCATTAATCTGGCTGTGATACTCCATCCACGGCCCGACAAATGCCTCGTCCTCAAGTGGGAGCCTGCCGGGGATACTCTCATGATTAAATACCAATTTATTATAGGCAATAATCTCGCCTATTTCATCACCTGCGGCGCCAAAGTGCCTGAGAGTGTTTACCCGTAAATCCAGTTTTGAGCTATCGTCTGTCATTGTCAATAATATGTTCTATTTTACCGTCTTTTACTTTGACAAGATACATTTCGTTGGTGTTCAACATCCCGGATTCGTCAAAGTTATATGTCCCGCAAAGCCCATTATGGCCTTTCATTTTGCTTATTTCCTGTGCAGCCTTTTCAGGCTCTGTAGTACCAGCGGCTGCCCAGGCATTTGTGAGAACCTTCACCGCTTCATAGGCATTTACTGCAAGATGACTAGGCTCATAATTGTATTTCTTGTTGAACTCACTTATAAATTGCTTTAGTTCGTCCGACATATTGTCATAGTTACAGGTGATAACAAAAACTTCGTCAGATAATTTATGGTTCGAAGAGACTAACAACCCTGGCTCTGCAACAGTCATCACGGGAATCTTCATACTGTTGTCCTTTAGTTCCCGCAATAAACTACCCAAATAAAAAGAAGGCGCAATAAACACTATCGCGTCAAACTCCAGGTTTGCCCACTTTCTTAGAGTGCTCTGATATGATACAACTGTGTTTATATTAAATGAGACGCTGTCAATAATTTTGATTTTACCCTCTGCGGCATTATAAAAAGTATTGAGAAACTTTATAGTAACCGGAGAGTTAACATAAGTTATGGCAACAGTTTTATATTTCATCTTCTGCATATGCCTTACAAACAACCCGGCAATGGCATCAGGCTGCGGTGTATAGGAAAATGCCATCTGCTGCTCACCTTTCGTTTGCTCAGGAATAAACTGACCGGGAGACATCAGAATCATCCCGCCCAGTTTATATATATCGGCCACAGATGATGTAATAAAACCAAACGTGTGGCCAATGACAGCCGTAATATCTGTATTGTATACGACTTCAGTCGCCAATAGCCGTGCCTTATTCAAATCTGCGGAGTCTTCCCTTGCTATCAGGTGAATCTTCCTTCCTTTTAACACATTCGTTTTATTAACTTCCTCAACGGCCAGTTCCACCCCGTCACGTAAATCAGCCCTGTTTTTTAGATCAGGTCTGCTTTTTGACATATCCCATGAACCGGCTACGGCAATCGTTATATCGCCTTTTGCCTTCTTTGCGCGTTTGGCGCGCTCTTCGGATATGCTGGCATCTTCACAGGCAAAACACAAGACAGTAATCATCAGTATGGCTGCTTTTATTTTCCTATAATTATAAGACATCGTCAGCTCCTCGGTTTTTTTTATGTCAACTGCCGTTTAGCCAGTTGAGCAAACAGACCATTTTTGTTCATCAGCTCCTCATAATTCCCTGTCTCCACCACACTACCCTTATCGATAACGATTATCTTATCGGCCTTAATAATAGTACTCAATCTATGGGCTATGACAAGTCTCGTTGCATGGAAGTTTTCAAGGCTATTGCTGACTATTGACTGAGTCAGGTTATCGAGGGCGCTTGTGGCCTCGTCAAAAAAGAATATCCTTGGTTTAGTGACCATCGCACGGGCTATCAAAATTCTCTGCTTCTGCCCGCCGGAAATCGTCGAAGCACCGGGTGGGATTACGGTGTGCATACCCATCGGCATAGAGATTATATCATCCTCGAGGCCGGTCATCCTTGCAGCCTCCCATGCGTCGTCAATCGTAAGATTATTCGCCCCGATGATGTTGGTGAATATATCGCCGGACATCAACTGGCCGTTTTGCAGTACAACCCCTATTTGTCTCCTTAACGAGTGTACGTCAAGTGACTGGATGTTCTGATTGTCATAGTAGACCGAGCCTCGCTCCGGTTTCTCAAAGCCTAAGAGCAGCCTCAGCAGCGTTGACTTTCCACTTCCCGATGTACCGACAATGGCAACAAATTCACCGGCATCGATCTGAAGCGAGAGGTCTTTTAATATATACTGTCCGCCCTCCTGATACCTGAAATAGATATTCTTTATCTCTATATCGCCGGACAGCTCACCGGGTTCAGTTTTTTCCAGCGTCACCTCCGGCATACTCAAAAATATTGGTTTTGCCCTGTTGTATATCGGTATTACCGCTATGATATTGACCAGTGTGGCTGACAACTGCATACCCGCTGATAAAAACTGAGTAAACGCAGACGTAAAAGATAAGAAATCCCCCATGCTCAACAATTTAAACATGTCCTTGTAATAATATACGCCGTATAAGACCATGAATGACACTACGGGGTATATGGAGTTCAATGCGGTGATTATATTTTTTACAAGGTTCGAGCTGAAATTATTACCCTTTTGGGTCTTAAACTGAGCGGCCCACTGTGCAAATCCCCTCATCTCGGAGCCTGAGACACGAAACTTCGCTATTCCTCCTATAAGCTGAAACACCATGCCGGATATCTTGCCGCTTAACTCAAATATCTTCTGCTGGTAATATACCACTATATACGACAGCGTACTCGTTATAACAGTCACCACTGCCACTATAGCAAAGGCTGTCAGCGCCAGCCACAGGTTATAGTAAAAGAGGAGAAAAAAGCTGAATACAGAAAATGTCGATGATATAATCGTGTTTGTCACAGAGCCGGTTATCAACTGCCTTATGCCGTCTATGCCCATCGCCCTGTTTGACAGGTCACCTACTGTGTACTGCCTGAAGAAACTTACGGGAAGTGCAAGCAGCCTGTCCCACACCGCCGCTTGCAGTGAGGCGTCTACCTTTCCCTCTACACGCAGCATTGCTATTGAACCCGTTAACTGAAACATCGCGGCTGCCAGCGCCCCAACCAACAGTGCAATCCCTATCTGCAAGAGCTGAGAGGTCTCAGCCATTGGTATTATCGAGTCAAATACCACCGATGTGCAAAGTGGTATAACAAGCCCAAGCAGCCCGCCAGCTACCCCCATCAGCAAGACTACAACTAGGTCTAAGAGATTCCTGAAGGAACTAAACCTTAATATGTTATACAGATTCATAGTCTCCTCGGGAAATGGCCTGTAAAACGAATATGCAAACTGGGCTATCGACTCCGCCGTCTGAGCGTTTACTCTTGTCTGTGTACCCTGTACCGTATCATACATTGTATAGTGTTTCTTATATATCAGGGCAACCGGTTGTTTATTGGCCTCGATAAAGCCAACCATCGGACCGTTGTCTCCCTCCCACCACCTGCCTTTTAAGGCCACACGCCTTGTCCTTATGCCAGACGCCTTGGCTATCAGATATAGCGGCTCTCTTAGTTTCAAAGCGCTGGGCGTTGAAACAGGGGCCTTAATGTTTATTGCCATATCACGGCCAACAAGTATGCTTGCCGCTAGTAACGGGTCGGCGGTTACGGCAGCCGCACTTACGGTCTTTTTTCTGGTCAACATCGTGGAGAATTCCCTTAGCGCTTCCCCCATCATGTCGTTGTCTTTTTCTATCTTGAGTTTCAGGCGCTGCTTTTCATATTCAATCTCACGAGATGCAGTGAGCCTGACACAGACGAGCATCATATCTTGAAAACTATCAATATATGTTAACTCAGGGTCTTCCCTTAAATAGTCTTTCGTACTGAACGTTTTAAGGCTGCATTCACCGTCTGTTTCTATAAAGCTCTCAGCAGACACTGGGAACATTGCCCCGATTGGTATTTGAAGATTCTCCTTCATTCCGACAAAGCTAAGATTTCCCTCAGAGGCCTTAATCCATACGATGTCTTTACTTGTCCTGAAATAACCTGTCTGAGACTGCTTGTACTCTTTGCCTGGCTCTATCAGTGTTACCTTCAGGGGCATATATTCGTTATGAGAATAATGCAGGAGCTGCTTTAACCAGCCGTCAATAAGGGCCGACAACTCATCGTCTGATAGATAGGCCTTTAATCTTTCTCTTGGCAGCCGTATCAGAGAGCTTCCCGTCTTTCCCTGAGCCAACAGGCCGGTGCCGCCCGTATCTCCCTTGTGTCCTATTATCAGGTCACCCGGCTCTAATGAAAACAAGTATCTCTTTGCAAAGGCATTGTCTTGCGCGCCTGATGAGAGAATATCTATGGCGCCATCACCAACAATCCACACGCTGCCGGGGTCAGCCAGGGGTATCCGGCGGTTGCTTTCCATGCCGGTCAATTGGCCGTATTTTGTTATCTCTTCTATTAGCTTTGGCAGCATTTTGGGCAGTTCAGGCATGTTTGATAAGCTCGCTATACAGACCTTCTGCGTTAATTAGTTCGTCGTGTGTGCCCCTTTGCACTATCTTTCCCTTTTCAAGGACAATAATCTCTTCGCAGTCTCGGATTGTGCTTAACCTATGGGCTACAATTACGCACGTGCAGCCGCGTCTTCTGAGGTTTTCATCGACTATCATCTCTGTACGCGGGTCAAGGGCGCTTGTAGCCTCATCAAGGATAACAATTGTGGGGTTTAGGACAAGTGCACGTGCTATCTCAAGGCGCTGCCTCTGACCGCCGCTGAAGTTTAAGCCGCCCTCCTCTAATACGCTGTCATATCCGCCGTCTCTTGCGGCTATGTCGTCATGAATACATGCGTCTTTGGACGCATTGACAACGTCGTCATCCCTGATTGTACTGTCCCATAGGGTTATATTATTTTTTATCGTATCGTTAAACAAAAAGATGTCCTGGTCAACAGCGCTAAGTGAGTTTGACATGGTAATGCGGTTTATCTGTCTGACTGGCGTGTGGTCAAAGAGGATTTCACCACCCCACGGTTCATAGAGCCCGGAAATCAGTTTGCCCACTGTTGATTTGCCGCTTCCTGAGCCTCCCACCAAGGCCACCCTGCTGCCCGGTGCAAGGGTTAAACTAAAATTCTCTATCAACGGGGGGTCAAGCCTGCTGTAGCCGAAACTCACATCTTTCAGCTCTACATAGCCCTGTAGTTTGGCCTTGTCTATCTCGCCGCCCCCGGGGGTTTCGTTATACACGGAGTCTATCTCATACTTCAGGACGTCGTCTAGTCTGTTTATATCTGCCTCTGTCTCCTGTATGGTGCTTCCAAGCGCTACTATCTGGTTTATCGGGGTTATGAAGCTGGTCATCAGGCTTTGAAATGCTACAAGCATTCCCACCGAAAGGCTCCCTTCGATGACCCTGAGCCCGCCGACTGTCAGAATGACTGCATTGTTTATCGATGTCAGAAGTACCGGCACTACGTTTAAGCGCTGGCTGCTGATGCCAAGCGTCTGCTGCGACGTTATAGCCTTTGCCTGATAGCCTGCCCACCTGGAGAAGAAGTCAGACTCCGCCCCCGTTGCCTTTAGTGTCTCGATGGTCTGAAGGCCGTCCATTGCCGCGCCAAGCAGTTTGCCTTTATCCTGTTGCAGCTTCTTATTTACGTCGGTTCTTGATCTCGATATATATTTTAAGAAGAGGAAATTTACAAGCGCTATCCCAATTGCAATCAATGTCAGCACTATGTCGTAGAAAAACATGACTACGGCGTAAAATAGTATCATCATCAGGTTTATCATGTTGGTAGCTAAGGTGCCGGACAAGAGTGTCGCAATGCGGTCGTTGATAGAAACCCTGTTTGAAATGTCTCCGGCATAGCGCTGTGTGAAAAACACTATGGGAAGGCGAAGCACATGCCAGAGGAATTTACTTGACGATGTCACTGCAAACTTTGTCTCAAGTTTTGCCAGATAGTACTGCTGTATCCATGTCAGCAGAAAATTAATCAGAGCCGTCGCTGCCATACCCCACAACAGCGGATATATCCACTTCTTCATCCCGTTTACCAGGATGTCGTCAACAAACACCTTTGAAAAAATTGGAATTATTATCCCCGGCACGACCAGAAACAGGCTTGTTATGACAACATACAAAAGGGCTGCCTCAGAACCTTTCAGCCTCCGTGTAAGCGAGCGCGCCATGCTGGATTTCTCGCCTCCGGGTTTAAAATCAGGGCCTTTTTCAAAGATAAGTATAACCCCTGTAAAAGAACCGTCAAACTCCTCAAGCGTCAAACGCCTTGGCCCTGAGCCGGGGTCATTAATATATACTGTACCCTTTTTAAAACCCTCCAGCACCACAAAATGATTAAAATTCCAGAACACTATAGCAGGCAGGTGCGCCTCATACACACCCTCAAGCTCCATCTTAAATCCCTTTGCTACTAACCCGTATTTCCGTGCGGCAATCAACACGTTGCTTGCCTTGCTGCCGTCGCGCGACACACCGCACTCCATTCTGAGTTTCTCCAGCGGAACAAACAACCCGTAATAACCCAGTATCATTGCCAACGCCGCAGCACCGCACTCAACGGCCTCCATCTGCAAGACCGTCGGTGTCACTGCCCTCGTATTTGGTATCTTCGCCTCAGCCAATGCTATTGTCCTAACACATATTTTTTAAACAGCGGGATCACATAGCTTATGGGTTTTTGTTCATCCACAATAAATGTCGCTGTACACAAAGTACCCGCAGTCACTTTGAGCTTGCCCCCTCTGGGGGATGACCACTTATATCCTGATGTAGTATCACTGGTAGGGATAAAATCTACGATTACGCTAAACGGTAAACCGTTTTTTGTTATCGTATCCACCATATTTTTATTGTGCAGCTTGTTCATCATATCCTCAGCCGTTGCCGGATACCCTGAGACATATGTTACTATACCAAGCATATAGCCATACATGTCCTTCTGGGCGGTGTCCGGGGACAACTGTACCATCATACCGGATTGAATGCGCTTTGCGTCTGCCGATGTTACATACAGCGTTGCCCTGAGATTAATGATATTTGCCCCTATCAGCTCTATGCTGGCTATCGGGGTATTGGCTTGTACATAGGTGCCAAGGCCTGCCGAAATGCCTATTATCTTGCCCGTATAGTATGACACAACTGCGGCGTTAAGGTCATATCTGTTTTGAAGTATCTTTATGTTTGATTCCTTGCTGTTTATCTGCTGCTGTAGATTGGCAATGGTTTGGCGGTTGGTGTTCTCATGTTGAATGGTTTGTACGGAGACCTGCTCCAGTTGGCTTTGATAGTCCTTGATATTTGACAGTGCGGTGTCGTATGACTGCTTGGAGGTTATCAGGTCCTGTTTGGTGATAAGCCCGTCTTTTAGCAGCGCCTCCTGGTCGCTTATCTTTTCCTTGAGCCATTCGATTTGTGTATTGGCGTCTGCAATCTTTTTCTCCAGGGCCGATTTTTGCTTTTGCTCATATTCCTTTGACAGGCGTGTGTCCAGACCGGTGTAGCCCTTCATCTGCTCGTATTGCCTGTTTAGTACATCAAGCTCCATTTTGGCGTTTTTTATCTGGCCCAATAAGTCCATCTGGTCAACTCTGGCCACTGCCTGCCCGCTGTAGACAATATCACCAGGGTTTACCCTTATGTCAGATATGTAGCCGTTGGACTGTGATACTATATCAGACACACCGCCTGTCTCCATCAGGAGACCTGTACCGCTCAGTACGGTTGGAATAGCCCCAAAATAACTCCATATCACGGTTATGATTATTATCATACCAAGGGCTAAGATGGAGACCCACCCTATGGGTGAGGTTATTGTCATCAGCTTATCGAGTTCCTCCGGCGAGGAAAGCCGTTCAAGGGAGACCTTTCTGAATATTTCAGGTGAGCCCATAGTTATTCTCCTGTTATCTTTGGCAGCGATATAAGGTTGTCAATATTATATACATACTTCCCGTCATCCTTCGAAAGAAGTGTGCCCGTTTGATACCGTACTATGACTATTGAGTTAAGCAGTGCGTTTTCGGCGTCTGCCTCGGCAAGCTGGGCGTTTGTCAGGTAGTTCTCCATATCAATGGTGTTGTTTAGCGTTGTTGCCCCCATGCTCAGCTTCTTGTGTTCGTTGTCTGTTGCCTTTTTATAATATGTAACGCTATTGTGTGCCTCCTCATATCTCTTTATGCTGTTTCTGCACATGTTTAAGGCGTTTACGACATTAGCCTTGACCGTGATTGTACTGTTTGTCAGATTTAAGACAGACTGTTCATAGCCTGCCTTCTGCTGGATAAAGGCACCGATGGCCGCGTTGTTTCTCAGGGGGAGGTTAAGGCTCAACTGTGCAGAGATGTTAGGCCCTGCCATGTTTTTACCATACGACGTAAAGTATTCACTGAAGTAGTCCTTCTCAGAAAGCCCGTTATAGCCGCCGGAGAGGGTCAGATTGAGCTGTGGCAGCATGTTTTTCTTTGCCGCCGTTAAGAGTACCTTCTGAGCGTCAACCTGCCTTTTCAGTGATTTCAGATCATTTCGCCGCTCAAGGGCAAGTTCCACTAATCTGCCGTCAACCGCCGGGGCGTTGACCGTTAGATTATCAAAATTTTCGCTCTTAAAAGAGATTGGTGTGAGTTTCCATATCTGCTCGTCCCCTAGTCCCATCATAAGCCCCAGATTCACCTGCGCCTGTACAATATTCTGCTCCGAGCTTATCCTGCTTGAGGCTGTAGATGCCAGGTTTGCCTTTACCTGTTCGATGTTAGCCGCAGGCTGATTGCCGTAGTCTATCAGTTTTTGAGTATTCACAAGCAATTGCTTTGCCCTGTCCTCGCTTTCCCTGTATATCTGCAGGGTCTTGAACGTCTGGTACAAAGACCAGTAGTATTGTACTGCCTGGAGCACCTGCTGGGCGACATAGTCGTCAAGATTGAGGTTGCTTGCCTCGTAGGAAATTTCCGCTGCCTTTTCGTTTGCCGCCGCTACGTCTTCCCCCAGTCCCTTTAGCAGCGGGATGGTTACATTCAAAGAAAAAGACGCGACGTTCGTCACATTTGCATCCAGTGAAGCAGAGGCAGCCCTTGACATGGCGTGTGTCTTTGTCAGTTGAAATGTAGGAGATACGCTGATACCAGAACGAAACTGCTTATTCACGCCTACGGTGTATTGGGTTACGTCCTCTCTGATTGACGGCGAGCCTAATTGCACGGACAGTGATTTGACGTTTGGGGTGTCAGTGCGCGCATATCCAATGACAGATGTGATAGTCTCATCAAACGTTCCGCTTTGGCTCTGCCAGGCGCCCTTTGCTGAGTCTACGCTTTTTGTGTTTATTAGTATATTGGGATTAGATGCTATAACAGTGCTTACCACCTCAAGCAGCCGCGTCTCCTTTGTCTCCTCCGCGTACACACCGCCGATATAAGCACATATCACCACACACATTAACATGAGCAGTGTCGTGATTACTCTTTTTCGATTTAACATCATCTTAACATCAACAGGCTTAACATGTGCTGCCCCCTCTGAGCCCTCTGAGCCAAGCGGCGTAGGGCAGGCTCAAATCTGTGCCGTTTAAAATTAATCCTTCTATTTCAGAAATGTCAACCTTTAATCTTATGCTTTGTGAATTATACTCAATAAAATCAGCGTGAGTGGGGCGTGATTTGTTGAGAGGTACATTAAATCTGGCAGTCAGGAGCCTCGCAGCCTTTCTGTTCATACCCGAGCTAGTGAAGTTTGCAGCCCCAGGGTCAAGGTCTCTTTCGTCTTGTCTGTCAATGGATGTGATGCCGTATTTCTCCGGGTTATAGTAAATCGGTGAGCCATAGGAGATGAAAAACGTGTTATACAGGTAGTTTGTGATTGTGTTATTTTTTGTCAGCTCCGTTATTTTGTCAAAACCGGCAGCGGCCTCTTCTTCTGTCTCCGTAGGAAACCCTGTTATCATATATGCAAATACATTTATCCCTGCCCATTTAAAGTTTGGCAGTATACGCTCCAGTATAGATACCTTTGTTCCCTTTTGCATCAGCTTGAGAATCCTGTCATTATATGACTCCAGCCCAATGACCGCAGTCGAACACCCGGCCTCCCTGTACAGCATCAATCTGCCCAGGTCAATAAGCGGGTCGGCCTTCAAGTGGCAAAACCACTTTATCCCGGCCTTCTTGTCTATCAGCCCTCTGGAGAGGGCCTCAAGCATACGTGGCTCGCAGGCCTCGTCTATGAAGTGAAATATATCTACTCCAGTCTCTTCTTTAATCTTCAATATGCTATTTAAGGAGTGTCCGGCCTCCGGCTGCCGGTAATCGCTGACCATTGGCAGCCTGCTCCTGCAAAAGCTGCACCGTGCCCAGTAACACCCCCTTGAGAGCCTCAGAGAAAGCCACATGCCGTTGTTAAACCCAAAATAACGCCTCAGATTAAAGACATTATAATCAGGGGTTGGAAGCGTCTCGATTGCCGGAGATTTCTCAGGCGGGTTTGCCGTTATCCTCCCGCCATTAGACAAATAAATAAGCCCGGGGATTTTTGAAAAATCAGGCACTTCAACACCAGACAGCTCATGGTGCAGTCTCACCAGCGGCACCTCACCGGAGTCAAGCACTATGCTGTCAATAACGCCAAAAATATCTGGGTTCCTTACGTTTCTCATAAAACACGATACAAAAGGCCCCCCTATCGTTATGTGAACCTCCGGCAAGAGCCTTCTCAGTGCCCGCGCACACCTGAAGGCGCTCAGAAACTGGCCTTGAAAACAGATAGATATCCCCGCTATTAATGGTTTTTTATTACCAATTACACAGGGCAGGACTTTTTCATAAAACCCGGACAACAGTCCCCCGGCCTCAGAGCCTTTGAGGACATCAGCGCTTGTAAACTCATCATAGATATTCTTATAGTCAAGGAACCCCTCCTTGTTTGTGTCGAACTGTTCAGGGAAGAAGCGGCTTGCAGTTATGGCAAGTATGCTGTTCAAAAGAGATGCGGCAGGCTTACTGCCCCGCTGCCATGCCGCAAGTATGTCTTCTGGGGCAGCCCCAAGCGCCTGCCATGCCTTGACCAGGTGCATGTACTCAATCTTTTCGTCAAACCGGAGACTGCCCTTAGTGTTTAACGTCTCAATCCTCTCAAATGCAAAGTCCATACCTCTGATGATATTATCTCTTTGAAGAAAGTCGTGATAGAACTCTATGTTTGCATCAAACACGGTTATCTCTATGCCGTGTGCCCTGAGATATGGTGTCAGCGCCGGGATGCTCATATAGGGGTGCATGAACGAACCGAAGGGTGGATTTATCAGTAGTATGCTCATGTCCTATGCCTCAGTCATCATTATTTTGGCTTCATTTTAGCATCATTTTGGCTTTAGCGGTTCTGACAACCTTTTCAGCAGTAAGGCGTATGGAAGCGCCGCATTAGTGCCGTCAAACACTGTACGCTGAATCTCTGTCATGTCGAAGTTTAACCTCAACGGCTGTCCATTTAGTGTCACAGAATCAATCTGGTCTGTGGCCTGTTTATCAGACGTGCGGTCTTTGTTAAATCTGATGCTCGCGGCTACTGCCGCTGGTCTTGGCATACCTCCTGCGGCCTCAAACTCAAAGATATCAGGGTCGAGGTCACGCTCAGGCTGCCTGTCTATGTTTATTATCCCGTATTGCTCAGGGCTGAAATACACCGGTGAGCCATATGTAATATGATATAAGTGGAAGATATAGTTGTCAATTGTGCCGTCAGTTAAAAACTCCTTAATCCGCTTAAACGATGATTCAGCCTCCTCAAGTGTCTCAGTTGGAAACCCTGTAATCATATAAACGCTTGTGTTAAGCCCTGCCCATTTAATGTTCGACAGCACATTGTCAACAAGGGACGTAGTCGTGCCCTTTTGCATTAGCCTTAATATCCTGTTGTTATATGACTCAAGTCCGGCGGCTAAGGACATACAGCCAGCGGCCCTGTAGAGGGACAGCCTTTCAAGATTAAACAGCGGGTCTATTCTGATATGCGTAAACCATCTTATCTGGCTCCTTTCACTTATCATCTTTTTTGATAGTGCCTCGAGGATTCTTGGGTCTGCGGCGTCGTCTGAAAAGTGCAGGTTTCTTACGCCTGTGGATTCACATATATTAATGATCTGGTCATAAAGATAATCTTCCTCTGGCTGCTGGTAATCGCAGACAAGGCTTAACTTGCTCCTGCAAAAAGTACATCGCGCCCAGTAGCAGCCCCTTGAGAGCCGTGTAGAGAGCCACATGTTTTGTTTCTTGTTAAAATACCTGTCAAGGTCGAAGGCATTGTAATCAGGGGCAGGCAGCTCATGGAGGTCTAATAGCACAGGCGGGTCGTTTTTCTTAATAACCCCATTGGACAGATAAACCATGCCCGGGACCTTAGCAAGATTAGGGACATGGCTCTTTATCTCCTCATACAACCTCATAAGCGGTATCTCACCGGCGTCGAGGCAAAGGGTGTCGATGGTATTAAATATTTCACGTTTTGTTACATTTCTCATAAAACAGGAGATAAACGGCCCGCCAAGTGTGACATGAATATCCTTATCAACCTTTTTAACCGCGTCGGCAAACCTGAAGGCATTGAGGAACTGGTTCTGAAAATATACGGATATCCCCACGATCTCAGGTCTTTTGCGCCGTATTAGTGGAGAGATAACCTTGTTCAGATACTCTGATATAATGCCTGCAGAATCTATACTTTTTATGACCTCTGAGCTGTTAAACTCATCAAACGGGCTGTTATAAACAACGATGTTGTCGCTGTTCGAAAATAGTCTCTCTGGGAAGTGTCGGCTTACGGCCATGCTTAGGGCGCTATAAAACAGGTCCTTGCCGCAGTCGCCGCCGCTTTCAAATATATCAAGTATGTCCTCGGGATTAACGGCACACTGTGACGCCCTGTTTAAAGCGCTTACAAGGCTGCTATATTCTATCATCTCATCAAACTGCAAGGCTTGTTTAGCGTTGAGTTCTTTTATGCGCTCATGGGCGTATTTTTTACCGTCTGACACGTTGTCTTTTCTCAGGCAGTAGTGGTAGAAGTCAATATTGGCGTCGAATGCCTCAACAGCAATCCCCTTTCCCTTTAAAAAGGCCACAAGGGTTGGAATGCTGATATATGGATTAGACGGCGAGACGAATGGAATATTTATCAGCAAAATGCCCATTAATTACCCCCTTGCTTATAAGTCTTAGTGGTTGTCTCTAACCATTCATAAAACGGCATCCCTGGGGTGATGCGGGCAGTCTCAACTTTAATATCGTCTGCTAGCTCCACCGCGTTATAGTTTATATTATATACCATGTTATTAATCAAGAGTGTATTGGCGTCATGTGTCTTTTCAGTTGTTTTTTCGGGCTTGATAAAATTATTAAAGGCAATTTCAAGCGCTGCGGCCTGTTCTCTTGACATCCCGGCGCACTGGAAATCACTGATTGGGGGGTCGAGGTCTTCGCCGTCGTGTTTTATCATCTTGTCGATATGGTAGTGGCCGGGGTTGTCATATATGTCAGAGTATGGCGCTATGTTAAACGAATGGTATCTGAAATGGGTTATCTTACCCTCTGTGTACAGGGTCTTAACCTTTTCAAACCCTGCGATTGCCTCCTCCTCAGTCTCAGTAGGGAATCCTACTATCATATATAAAATTACGCCAAGCCCGGCCCATGCCAGGTTTGACAACACCTCGTCTATCAACGCGGTAGACGTGCCTTTTTTCATCAACCGGAGGATTCTGTCATTATAGGACTCAAGCCCTATGAACACAGAAAAACACCCCGCCCTTCTGAAAAGCAATGCCCGCTCTATGGTAAATCTCTTGTCAAACCTGACGTTTACAGACCAGCGTAGTGCGATATTCTCCTCTATAATCCTTTGTGACAGGGCTTCAAGCACATCCAATGAGGCAGAGTCATCTGTAAAGTTGATGATAGCGCTGCCGGTTTTCTCCTTTACCGCGATTATCTGCCTGAGGAGATAGTCTGCTGGCGGCTGATTGTGCCCGTGAATAAAGGAGAGCTTTGTGCGGCAAAAGCTGCACCTTGACCAGTAACAGCCACGCGATAATCTCAGAAGTATGGGCATTTTACTGCCTGACAAGATGTACTTGTCCAAAGGGAGCAGCTCATAGGCAGGGGGCGGCAGTGTCTCAAGGGGCGGCGCTGCAGTCTTATGGTTTATCACTATCTTATTGTCTTTGCAATAGATGAGATTAGGGATATTGTCCAAATCAGGGCCCAAATCAGTGCCCAAATCAGGCTGTGACTTTTGCAGTTCCAGAGCCAGCATCTCAAGTGGTACCTCGCCTTCGTCAACAATCAGGCTGTCCACATATTTAAATATGCCGGTGTTTGTGATATTACGCATATGGCATGAAACGAACGCCCCGCCTAAGACGACATGTGTGTTGGGGCAGAGCTCTTTTATTACCTTAGCACACCTGAACGCAGCATGAATCTGATCTGGAAATGTGGCGGAAATCCCCACAAGCGACAGTTCCCTGTCCTTAATAAATTCCCGGACAATCGGGTCAAGCACCCTGGGCAGCAGGCCAGAGTTATCCTCAAGGGCGCTTAAAATCTGCTGAGATGAGAACTTCCTGTACTTATTAATGTAATTAAGTATCCTGTAGCTCTCAATATATTCGATGATTTCAGGGTAGTAAGCAGCACAGGAGATTCTGACAGCATTTTTTGCATTTTCAATAATTTCACTGATGTTAGTGCCGCTGCGCCCTCTGCCTCGCACGTCTACCGTCCTCAGCGCCATGACAAGACGTATGTACTCATATGCCTCAATAAATGAAAGTTCAGAGCTGCTGTTTAGACAGGTAAATCTATTTACGGCAAACTCCAGCGCCTTGGTCATGTTGTCAGGGTTTAATAAACGGCTGAAGAGTTCAATATTTGCATCCAATACATCTACGCCTATATCTCTTGAGCGCAGATATGCACCCAGTACAGGGATACTGATATAAGGGCCGTCCAGAGAACCAAACGGCGGGTATATTAGCGCTATTTTCAATTTATAAGTCTCATCTTATGATAACCTGTGTTCGGTCGGCAACCCCCGACTACAGTCGAATGCGGTTCTACAAGGATTTTGATGGGATGCATTGCTATATGCGTTTCTCGGCAGCAAAAAGGCGCACGAGGCGGCAACGCCGCACTACAACATTTGGTAAACCACTCGATTTGTTCATTGACTTACCTCACATAATTATATAGCAGATATCAACACACGTACCCTAGTAGAGCATTTATCGGCAGATAATGTCAACGTATTATAGCAGTCCTAAATCCATCATGCTGTACTTTAGGACTGGATACGCGGCGTACCGGACATGGTATGCGAGATAGTATCACCTGGCTCATATGAAAGGGATACCGAAGTCAAACGGGCTGTCTACGAAAAATACAAAGTGCCGGAGTTTTGGGTAGTTATACCGGAGTTGCAAATGATAGAGATATTAACTATTGAAAACGGCAGATATATGAAACACTCAATCGCAGAACTTGAAGGCATAGTAACATCTAAGGTCATAGAAGGCTTAATAATCGACGTAAAGGACATATTTGGCTAACATTTCCTGATAAAAATTCTCACGTAATGCCTC